>JBCCQM010000082.1:0-32602 GCA_039024335.1 Myxococcota bacterium | reverse complement strand
TGTGAGAGCGGGAGTGGCGCGCCAGAACCCCGCCAGAGCCCCGACCGAGGGTTGTGAAAGCGGGACTGGCGCGGAGGGTGGAGCCCGGCAAAGCCGCAAACCCCAGAACCCGGACCAAGCAGAACCCCGACCGAGGGTTGTAAAAGCGGGACTGGCGCGGAGGGTGGAGCCCGGCAAAGCCGCACACTCGTCGGACGGTTCGCGAGTGGCCAGGGTGGCCCATCGCAATGGCCCGCCCATTGGCCACGCCCTCGAGCAGCGGAATCGGGAAGCCCTCGTAACTCCATGGGTTTTGGAGATTCGAGGACTGGCCGTCTGCTTGCTTGATTGAGTTGTAGTGTTCACGGTGTGCCCTCGTCTGCCCGACTCGTCGGTTCGTCTCCATGACGAACCATCGGTCGAGCGAAGGAGGAGCACACGGTGACTCGCCCTCGGTTCATCAAGCCCGGCGAGGTCGTCATGGGGACGCGTCGGACGAGCGAGCAGCGGTTCTTCCTCCGCCCGTCGTCGACCACCGACCAGCTGTTTCTCTACTGCCTCGCGCGTGCCGCTCGCCTCTCGGGCGTGCTCCTGCACGAGTTCCAGGTTCTGAGCAACCACTACCACATCGTTCTCACCGACCCGCACGGCCAGCGGCCGCTCTTTTTTCGCGAGCTGAACCAGTTCGTGGCCCGAGGGGTGAACGCGAGCCTTGGTCGTTGGGAGAGCTTCTTTGCGCCGGGCTCCTACAACGCCGTCACGCTCGTCGATGCGAAGGCCATCGAAAAGGAGTGCCTCTACACGCTGTGCAACGTCGTCGAGGCAGGCTTGGTCAAGCTGCCCGAGTACTGGGACGGTGTCTGCAGCTGGCGCATGAACTACGGGGACACCAAGCGCATTGCCCGACCCAAGGGGTTCTTTCGCGAGGAGAGCGAAACGATGCGCGACGAGGAAGTCTTGACCCTCGTCCGGCCCGAAGCGCTCTACCCCGACCTCTCGGATGCCGACGCCCGCGAACATCTTCGCGACAAGGCTCGAGCCCTCAGTCGCACCTTCGGCGACGAACTGCAGCAGAAGGGCGGTTCCTTCATGGGCATGAAGCGAGTGCGGCGGCAGCCCACCGACAGCTCTCCTTCGAGGCGCGCTCCACGGCGAGGCATTCGGCCAACCGTGGCGTGTAAGAACAAGTGGGCTCGCATCGAAGCCCTCCAGCGCAATGCCGCCTTCTTGGCGGACTACCGTGAAGCCCGACTTCGGTTCGAAGCCGGCGACACGTCCGTCGTGTTCCCACTCGGCACCTACCTGATGGCCCAACGCTACGGCGTGGCCGTTGCCGCAGCGTAATTCCGTCGCGGTCCTCAGCGCAGCAGGCGAGCCTCGTGCTCGTCCGCTGGTGCTGGTTCTTCGCGGCTGAGGCTGTTTCTTCGACGGTGATTCCGCATCTACTCGGATGCTTTCGACGTCGGTCGGATGCCCGAGTCAGCGAGAATCTCTCTGGAGAGACAACTTCCCCCTCCTCTTTCCGCCAACAACCCTGGGTCGGGGTTGGGTGGTCGGGTGGCGGGATCGTTGGCACGCCTGGGTGGGGAGGCAACAACCCTGGGTCGGGGGTGGCGGGGCGGGAGGACGCTCTCCATCGCCTCGCTCCCGCGTGAGCCACTCTCGCCCCCGCCGCGCTTTTCCGGCACGTTCGTACTACTCTGCGGGCGTGCGCGTTTCCCTGTGCCTGGCCCTGAGTCTGCTGTCGGGGTGTTTTCTCTTCGGGCGCTCGGGTGGCGGGGGTCCGTGCGCTGACGATGCGCTCGACTGTCGAGACGGGGATGCGCTGCAGGTTGATGAGGTGTGTGAGGACGAGACGGCGCTGCTGCTCGAGCTTGGCGACGGGGATGGTCGGTTTCGGCCGCTGGCGCCGGGGGAGCCGCCCGAGGAGATTCAGGGGGCGCAGGGGGGCTCGCACATGGTGCTTGGGGTCGGGATCGACAACCCGCGCGAGTCGCATCTGGCGTTCGAGGTGAACGTGGTGCTGACGCAAGGCGAGGGCGAAGAGGCGTTCATGCCCGGGGACCGCACGGCGGTGTACGACGCCGACCTGGTCGAGTTCGACCAAGGGCGGGCCGAGCTGCTCAACTTCGTGTTGATTCCCGACGGCTGGTTTGCAGGCGAGCCGCGGCAGATCGACGTGACGGTCCGTGACGCGTGCGGACGTACGGGCACGTTGACCCACACGATCGAGCCCTGAGGGAACAAAGCCTGGTCCTCCGCGATTGAGATTCACGATGTCGTCCGCGCGCGCCTCCTGGACCCGATTGTTGCTCGTAGGCGGCGCCAAGGCGGTGTTTGCGGGGCTGGCCATGATCGTCCCGCTCACGGGGGTGTGGATTGCCTCCAGCTTGGCGGCCCACCACGGCCAAGCGATGGGCATCAGTCTGCTCATCGGCGCGCTCTGCTTTCCCATCGCCCCGCTGGCGTGGGAAGGCTGGTCGTCGCTTCGCCGCAGCCATAAGGAAGTCTCCGGCCAGCGCATCCTGACGCTCGCCGACCGGATGATCCTCCGGACGCTGACGATCAACGTGGCGTTCGTCGCGGTGCTGTTCGGGGCGTTCCCGTCGTCGATGTTTGCGGCGCTGTCTTCCCGCGGCGACTGGATGCTCGAAGGACGCACGTCCGAGATGGCCGAGACCACGCGGACGGTGCTGTTCAACGCGGCGGACAGGCTGCAGTGGCTGCACGAGCTGACGCACCCGAACGCATACGAAGACCTCATCGATGAGGACCTCACCCGCACCGAGGAGGACGTTCGACCGGCGCCGGTCATCCCGCCCGCGCCGAAGCCGGGGCCCTCGGGCGAAGCGCCTTCGCAGGAGACCCCCCAGGCTTCGTCGGGCTGGCCGATGCCCGCCACGCTGCATCCGTTGGTCGCCAAGATGCCCGCCGCAGTGCAGACCGACTACGCGTCCGTGGCTCGCTACATCGCAGAGCAAGAGCCCGACGAACTGCAGCGACTCAAAGCACTGCACGACTACGTGGCGGACCGGCTGGTCTACGACGTCGTCGCGCTGGAGACGCTCAACATGCCGTCGCAGCGGGCGAAGGACGTGTTCGACGCGAAGATGGCGGTGTGCGCGGGCTACTCGGCCCTGCTGGCGCGCATGGGTGAAGAAGCAGGCATGGAGATCGTGGTCGTGTCCGGCCACGCGCGCGAAGAAGACGGCAGCCTGTCGAAGCTTGGCCACGCGTGGAACGCCGCGAAGGTGCACGGCGGATGGGTCTTGATCGACGCGACGTGGGATGCCGGTTCGGTCAACGGTTCGCAGTTCGAAAAGGAGTATCGGACCGAGTACTTCATGACGCCGCCCGAGGTCTTCGGTCGCTCGCACTTTCCGTCCGACGCGAAGTGGCAGCTTCGCGAGGACCCGCTGACGCTCGGCGAGTTCGTCCGCCAGTCCACCGCGAGTCCGGCTCTGGATGCGCTCGGGGTTCGTCTGGTGTCACCAGATCGCCCCGTGCTGTCGGTGGATGCGCCGCGGATGGTTACCGTTCAGCTCGACAACCCCGACCACGTCGACATCGAGATCAGCGTGCGCAGCGAGACGGAGCGCGTCCGAGACTGTGACGCAAACGATGACCGCACGCGCTTCGAATGCCCCGTCCCAGGGCCGATCGGCTCGTACATTGGCATTTTCGGTGAGAAAGAGAACGTGCAGCGCACCGAGTTCGGAACCTCCTGGACCCGCACGCAAGTCGCCCGAATCACGCTCGACGTCCAGTAGCGTGGCCTCCGGTGCCGCTCCCACTGACACCTGGGCGGCTAGGTGACGGCCGCAGAACCCTACGATACGCTGCGTGAAGTGTCTGGAGAGGACGCCCGCATGCGCGAACTCTTTCTCGCTCGTCTCGAGGAGGAAAAGCGCGAAGCGTTCGTCACGGACGAGACGCTGGCCGTTCGCCTCGACTCGATGATCGACACCGCGAAAGCGGCGCTCGGCGAGTTCAAGATTACGGTGGAGGACTACGTCGAACACCTCGCATCCGTCGTGCCCAAGGGCGGCACGCCCGAGGCGTTCGCCAAGCTTCGGGCCGCCGACCTGTACCTCGCCTGCGCGTGTGCGGCCGGGGATGACCACGCGCTGCTCGCCTTCGATACGGAGTTCGGCCGCGACATCGATCTGGCGATCGCTCGCTCGGGCAACGTTGACCTGAGCAAGGACGAGTTTCGCCAGCTCCTGCGCAACAAGCTGTTCGTGCCCCGCCCCGGCAAGCGCCCGAAGATTGCGGACTACGCCGGCCGCGGCGACCTCCGCAGCTGGGTCCGCGTGACGGCGCTGCGCATGATCGTGGACATCGTCCGTCAGCGGGCGGGCGACAAAGAGGTGCCGGTCGAGTCCGACATGCTCAGCTCGATCCCCGCGCAACAGGACGACCCCGAGCTGGAGTACATCCAGCGGGTCTACAAGACCGAGTTCAAGGACGCGCTGCAGGACGCCTTCGCAGCCCTCACGCCTCGCGAGCGCAACCTGCTGCGCCACCAGGTGCTGCACGGGCTCAACATCGACCAGGTTGGCGCGCTGTACCACGTGCACCGCACCACCGCGTTCCGATGGATCGAGAAGGCTCGCAAGTCGCTGCTTCGCGAGACTCGCAAGGCGCTGATGAATCGCCTCCGCGTCGGCAGCGGCGAGTTCCTCAGCATCATGCGCGTGGTCGGTGGCGACCTCGACGTCAGCGTGCGTCGCTTGCTGGTCAGCGACATCGAAGACGAGCCGCCCAAGGGCTGAGTCGCCCGGTCAGCAGGGCCCGTAGTCGAGGCGTCGCAGCTCGATCGCGTTGTCCGGGACCTCGACCGCGTAGATGATCTCGTCTCGTCCATCGAGATCGGTGTCGAGTGCGTACACCCGGTTTGCCACGGGTGTCCCAAGGCTGACGGACGATGGCTCGAGCGGGAGGAAGTCGTCTCCGTTGCCAACGAGGATCGAGACGGTGTCGTCTCGGCCCTCGGCCAGGTCGGCAAGCCCGTCGCCGTTGAAGTCCCCCATGGACACGAGCTCGGCGTCGATGATCAGCGAGTCGGCGAGCGTTCCCTCGAACCCGGGAACGTGGACGAGCACGGATTCGCTTCCCGGAAGAGACTGGATGCAGCCGCGCGTGAACACGGTCTCGGGATCCCCGAAGAAAGGCGACACGCCCAGGGGCCGTGCGCTGACGGTGCTGCCGTCGACGGCGATGCCGTTGCTGCGCTGCAGAAGCAGGTTTTCGCCGTCGTTGGCGTAGACCGCATGGTTGTGCGGCTCGCAGGCGCCGAGGTCCTCGAAGAGATCGGTTTCGAACAGCAGCGCCACGCCTGCAGAGAACGCGTCCGTTTCGAACGCCGCGACATCGCCAAAGAGCGGGCCAGAATCGCCGAGCAGGTCGACCGACGTCTCTGCGAACTCGCCAGCGCCGCTGCCAGAGAGCATCGTCAAAGGAGGTTCGCGGTTGCGGAGCGCGTCGGCGATTCCGTCCGAGTCGAGGTCGGCGAACGCGAGAAAGCCATCCTCGATGCCCAGTGTGGTCGGCTCGACGAAGCTGGAGAGCGTCCCGTTGCCAGTGCCGGGCATCCAGGAGAGCCGAGGCGGCCCGCCGCCGAACTCGAAGCCCACCGCGTCTTTGAGGCCGTCGCCGTTGATGTCGGCGAACCCGGTGACGAATCCGGGGAAGTTTTCGGCGAACTCCGGGAAGTCTTCGGGCGAGAGCACGAAGATGTCGGTGGAGCCGCCCGGGCCGTTGCCGTCGATGAACAGGGTCACCCAGAGCTCTTTGAGGCCGTCGCCGTTTTGGTCGACGGCGAACACGCGCGAGTCGGCGGGAACGGTGAACAGCCCCGTGACCTCCCAGCATTCATCGATGCCGCCCGTAGTGGGTGAGCTACCGAAGTCCGGAAAGAAGCCGCTGGTGCTCCCGTCGGCCGCGGTGTCGACGGTGGTCGCGACGGTGGTTTCGGGCAACCCCGTGGCGCCCGTGCCTGGGGCCTCACCGCCGTCCCCGACGTCGCCCTCGTCGCTTGCAAAGCCGGAGCTTCCGTCGGCGCTGGCTCCGTCGCTCTCTTGAGGAAGCGAGACCAGCGGTCCACAGCCCGTCAGCAACACCACTACGCCGGCCAACGCCTCCGTCCGCATCCTGGGAGCCTATCGCACTCCTGCGCGCCGCTGTACACAGGGGAGGCCGACGACTTTTAAGTCTTACGAGCGCGGTTGCTGCCCGGAAAGTCGGACGGATGCGGGGCGCGAAGGCTACGGTGACGGCGCGCGTGGACGGAAACGACGGGTTGTACGGCGAGACGCGAGCTCGATCGCACGAGTCGACGGAGGCTGATCATGCCGCTGTTCCGTTCCCGGACCATCGAAGCGGTCGAATCCGTGAACTCGACGCGGTGCGTGGCGTCGCGTTGCTGGGCATTCTGCTCGTGAACATCTTCGTCTTCAACGTGCCGCATGCGTACTTCGGAGAGTTCTACGGCGGCTTCTCGGGCGTGGAGAGACTCGTCGTCGAAGGGGTGGCGGGCTTCTGCGGCGGGAAGTTCTTGTTCGTATTTTCGTTCCTCTTCGGATACGGCATCGTGCTCTTCGAGCGCGGACGCCAAGGCAGCTTTGCGCGGGCCTTTCTTCGTCGAATGATCGTGCTGGGCGCGATCGGATGCGTGCACCTCGTCACGCTCTGGTTCGGCGACATCTTGCACGTGTACGCGTTTGCCGGATTGGTGGTGATCCCGATCGTCAGGCTTCGGATTCGCACGCTGACGGTCGCGGCTGTGGCGTGCTTCCTCGTGCCTGCGTCGTACTACGTGGGATGGGCAGCGCTGGGCTGGCCGGAGCCTTCGGTCCGACCCACGGTGCCTCTGTCGGTGGCGCTCGAGTCTCTTGCGAACGCAAACGTCATCGACCGAATCGCGCTGCGGATCACCGCGTATGGAGCGTTTCTGCCCGAGAACGCGGTGTGGTACGTCCCAAAGGCCCTTGGAACGATTCTCCTCGGCGTCGTCGCCGGCCGAGTCGAGCTTGTGTGCAAGCTTCGTTCTCCATGGCGGACGGTGGCGGTCCGCAGCTCGTGGATGCTGCTTGCCGCGACGTCGGTATGGATCTTCGCCCGCCCGTCGTTGTTTGCGATGTTCGATCTGGAGGCGCAGCCCGGTTGGCGCCCGTTCTTGATCCTCGTCAACAGCGTGTTCGACGTCGCGATGGGCGCGGCCTACGTGCTCCTTCTACTTCTCGCGTCTCATCGGTTTCAGCGGTTCGGACGGCCGTTCGAACGGGCGGGCCGACTCGCTCTCACCAACTATGTTCTGCAGTCTGTACTGGCGACGGTGGTGTTCTCGAGCCTGGGTCTTGGACTTCAAGGGCTGAAGAGCCCCAGCGCGTTGGTGCTCATCGCGCTGACGATTTTTGGGGTGAACTTGGGCTTCAGCGCGCTTTGGCTTCGTCGCAGGCGGGTAGGACCGCTCGAGCGAGTGTGGCGGTGGGCGTCTCGAACCTGAGGGCGATACGGCGGGTTCAGCGTTGGGGCCGATTCGTCATCCACACCGCCGCGCGCCAGAACACGAGCAGTCCGAGCAGGTCGGCGAGCAGGTCCACAGGGTCTGCGGTTCGATGCGGTGAGGCTGCCTGCAGGAGCTCCTCCGCGAGTGCGCCGAGCAGGGGCAGCGCGACGGCCCACGGAATGCCGCGGGTGCGCCGGCCTCGAGTCGCGAAGTGGCACCCGAACGCGAGCGCGCCGAACAACACGAAGTGCAGCACCTTGTCCATATAGGGCAGGGTCAGCCACGGAGCGTTTTGTGCGGAGAACGCTCCCGTGTACGCCACGAGCGTGATCGCGACGACCAGCCCCAGCTGCGGCCACAGCAGCCATCGAAGCCGCCAGGGATCGTTGCGTGGGGCGTGTCGCAGTCCCGCAGTCGCGACGCCCAAGCCCAGGCCCAGCGCAAGGCCGGCCCATACGTCGACTGCGTGATGATGTCCGAGCTCGACCCGGCTGTAGCTGACCAGCGCGGCAAGCGGAACCATGCACAGCGCGGCGCCGCGGTGATGCGCGAAGGTCACGGCAAGCGCGATTGCAACGAGGACGGCATGCCCCGACGGGAATGACCCGAGCGGTGGCGCGGGCAGGACACTCGATGTCGCGATTGGCCGTGGTAGGTCGGTCAGCGTCTGCAAGCCCACGGTCATCGCGAGGCCGAGCAGCATCGTCCACGCGCACGCTCGCCCAAGCCGAGGGTCCGCGCGGCCGATCCAGATCGGCAGGCCTAGGGCCAAGAACGCGAAGCCAACGGTGGTGGCCGCGATCATCGCCCACCCGTGCGATCCTGAGAGCATCACGGCCTCTGTACGCGCGAACCCTGAGCTTTGTGCCCCGCGTGGAGGCGAGCGGTCGCGTCCCGTCGTTCGGTGGCGCGTAGCGGGGGGCGGCGGGCATTCGCATCCTGTGCTGCTACGCTGCGCGGCGATGGCGGAGCCACGGAACGTGTTGGGCGGACCACTTCTCCTGTGTGGAGAGTCGCCGATGACGGGGTTTTTCCGCGACGGCAAGTGCCGCACCTGCGCCGAGGACCGTGGGGTCCACACCGTGTGCGCGCGCGTGACCGAAGAGTTCCTCCGGTTCTCCAAGGCCAACGGCAACGACCTGAGCACGCCGCTGCACCAGTTCGGATTCCCCGGTTTGCAGCCGGGCGACCGGTGGTGTCTGTGCGCCGGTCGCTGGAAGCAGGCGCTCGACGCAGGCATGGCGCCGCCGGTCATCCTCGAGGCCACGCACGAAAACACGCTCGAAGTCGTCTCGCTCGAGGAGCTTCGCGAGCACGCGATCCCGGCCCTCGCAGTGGTCAAGGCGTAGTCTCGAAGCGCTCGGATTGTCGTCCTTAGCGGAGCGTGACGGTCGCCGGCGCGCTATCGTGCGGCCATGGAGCGTCGTACGATCGCCCTGCTCGGGACCTTGGCGTTGGCCTGCGGGGGAGACGACACGAGTGCGGACACCGAGGGGGGAGCCGACACGCGCGCGGACACGGGTCCGTCCACCGCCGGAGGCTCGGACACCGCCGGCGACGACGGGCCGAGCGAGCCCCCGCCGCCGCTCGAGGCCGCCTGTGAGTCGCCCGAGCCTCCCACGCTGACTGCAGCCGTCGAAGTCGGCAGCGCGGACGAGCTGCGCGCAGCGGTGGCGGCCGGCGGCGAGATTCGACTGACGGCCGACATCACCGCGGACGCCCCGTTCGATGTTGGGGCCCCCGTGGTGATCGATGGCGCAGGTTTTGCGATCAGCGGTGGCGGGACGACGCACCTCTTCGTGTCCGAGGCAGCCAGCATCACGTTGATCGACATGACGCTCCGCGACGCGGTGAATCAGGTTTCGGACGACGAGCACTTCAGTCGGCGCAGCGGCGCGGCCGTGATGATGCGCGGCGTCGGCCAAGGGCGGCTCGAAGTGTTTGGCGTGACGTTCGAGAACAACGAGATCGGGGAGACAGGCCCGGGCGACCTGCGCGGCGGAGCGCTCTACGCGTTTGCCGTCCCCGACGTGCTCATCGTCGATTCGAGCTTCGTGAACAACCGCGGCAGCAACGGCGGCGCGATCGGTGGGCTCGGCAGCAGCTATCGGATCATTAACACGTCGTTTCAAGACAACGTGACCAATGGCCCCGGCGGCCCCGGTGCGCTCGAAGGACGAGGCGGCGCCATCTCGCTGGATGCCGTGTCGCAGAACGAGCAGACGGCCTACTTCGAGGTGTGCGGCTCCTACTTCGAGAACAACGTGGCCAAGCACGCGGGCGGAGCGATCGCCGTGGTGCCGCACCAGTGGCAGGGTGGCACCTTCATCGTAGAGAAGAGCACCTTCGTCAACAACCGGACGACGGAGGGCAGCGGCGGCGCCATCTATCTGCTCGACGACGAGAACTACCCGATGGTGCGCGGCGCGAACCAGTCGCGGATCGCCAACAGCTACTTCGAGGGCAACGAGACGCTCGGCGGTGGCGGCGGGCTCTGGTTTCAGACCGGCTCCGGCTCGCTCCAGCTCGAAAACGACACGTTTTTTGCGAACCGGACGACGGCGGCGCAGGGCATGGGTGGTGCGGTCGCGCTGCTCGATGGGCCCACCGCGATCACGCACTGCACGTTCGCCGAGAACCATGCGCAGTTCCACGGGGGCGGCATTCAGGCGACCGGCGACGCCACCGTCACCGTCACGAACTCCTTGTTCCACGACAACACCTCCGACCGCGACGGCGGGTGGGCGTGGTTTCACGCGAACCGGGAGCTTCAAGACGGGGGCGGCAACATGCAGCACCTCGATCCCGCGCTCGAGATCGACACGAACTCGAACCTACCGGTCACCGCGAACACCACGATGGCCGACGCGATGCCCGAGGCGCCTGCAGACAACGGAGGCCCGACCAAGACGATGGCGTTGCCCGACGGCAGCGCGGCAATCGATGTCGGTGTCGCGGCGGAGACCGCCGAAGATCAGCGTGGGGAGCCCCGGCGAGGCACGCCCGACGCGGGCGCGTACGAAGTCCAGGAGTAGCGATTGTCGGCGGGTCGTGGCAACGTTCGGGGGTGGGACGGTGGTGGCTGAGTGGAATCGTCGTCATCGGCGGTTGCGTTGCGAACAACGCGTTGTTCAACGAGTCGGGTGGCGGGGATGGCTCGGCTGGCTCGACGTCCGGCGTCCCAGCGCAGACCTCCACGTCCAGCGCTGAGACTTCGGGCGGTGACGGGAGCGCGGTCGGGACCGATGGCGACACGACATCGGAGCAGAAGACCTCCGGCGTGGACCCTTCGCAGAGCACGGATACCGCCGAGTCGGGAGGCGAGAGCGAGACCACGGATACCTCGCCGATCTTCGACCTCGGTGAGCCACCGCCCGACTGCAACGACCGCGCTCAGCCCGTCGTAGAGGACGCCTTTCTCGTCACGTGCGCGTCCGACTGCGGCAACTTCAACTACGGCGCGACGGAGGAGAGCCACATCTGGGAAGGACCCACGACCGGCCTCTATCTTTTTCGCGGACCCGAGGCGGATGACGTGATGGGGGTGGAGGTGACCATCACCGTTGCCCCCTCGGAGGTCGTCGCGGCCCTGGGATTCTCGATGACGTTGGTGGCTGTGGACCCGCCGTGTCCATGGGAGCCCGGAGAGGGCGACGGTGAGCCGCTCGGCCTCGGCGAGCCCGGCGTGACCTGGAACGCGTGCAGCAACGCTGGGGGCATCGTTCCGTGGGCGGGTCCGGGCTCGGCGAGCTCCTCTCAGGACAATGACTGGCTCCCCGCGGGTTACGTCGTCAATGCGTACGACCTCGAACCGTTCGAGCCCGTCGAGTTTACGTTCACACTTGACCGCGTCGGGCCCGGCCCAGCGCCTGCGTCGTACCTGCTCCAGTCCAACGTGCCCAGCGGAGCGGGGTTCTCGGTGTACTCCGCCGAGAGTGCGTTCGGCCCGAAGGTCACGCTCGATATCGACTGCTAAGGCTCGCCGGAGGTGGTCGCACCGCCGTCTTCGAGCAGGCTTCGATACCAGCGCGCAACCTCGGCGGCGTAGCCGGGCAGCGCGTTCGTGCCCCACACGAGCGAGAGCGTACGCCTGGTACCATCGTGGGTCTTGGTGCGCTGCGAGTCTTTGACCCCGTTCGCGCACGGGCCCTCGGCGTCGTGCAGGCACAGCAGCCCGCTGAGCTTGATCTCCTGACCCGACGCGTTGAACACGTACGTTGTGCCTTCGGTCGCGAGATCGATCCGCAGCGGTAGCTGAACGCGGTCAAGATCTACGACGCTGATCGGCAGGCCGCTGTGCAGCGAGACCACGTTGCAGGCGTCGACGCTGAGGTTGATCGGGCGCAGCAGCGACTGCGTGACCGCCTTGATGAGGTACTCGCTCGCCGGCTTTCCGCGCCCGGTCGGCTTGTAGCCGCCGTGGCGCAGCAGGTTGCGGACTTCGGCCTTGATCGTGTCGCTGCGCGAGACCGGGGTGTCGGCCTCGAGTTGCATCATCGGCTGCAGACGCGGGTCGTCGAGCTCGGCCAGCGGCTTGGGAAAGGTCGTCTCGAACGCGGCGAGTTCGAGCAGCGGATGGTCGGCGATGGTGAGCGCGGCCACGGGCGCGCATCATTTCATGGTGTCGCGTCAGCGGCCGAGTTTTTCTCGAGTCTTCTCGAGTCGCCAGCGCGCTCGGTCGTCGCCGAGGCGAGCGGCGGCGGCATATTCCTTCTCGGCGTTGGCGTACTTGCGGGTCCGGTAGTAGGCGTCGCCGAGGCGGAGACGATGCGTCGCGTTACGGCCCGCCACGCCCACCACCTTCTTGCCGAACCGCACCGCGCGGGCGTAGTCGCCTGCGTCGAAGGCCAGGTCCCGCAAGCCCGCCAGCGCGGTGACGTTGCGCGGGTCCTCGGCCAGCGCCTGCTCGAAGGAAAGCTTGGCGCGGGTGGTGTTGCCGGACTTTGCTGCGCGCGTCCCCTGCTTGGCGAGCGCACGCGCGGCTTTCGGATCGGCCGCGTCGGCTTCGGGGGATGGGACTGTGGGCGCCGACTCGGGAGCGGGCTTCTCGGTTGGGTCCTCTGCAATGGAGGGCGAGGATGCCGGGTGCACGCCGACGCGAGCGAGGCGTTCCTTCGCAGGCACCTTGGTGGGCTCTGCGAGCGCGACGAGGGGCTCCACGCGAACGAGCTCCGCCAGCGCGAATCGGCTCTGCGCAGCACGGCCCGCGAACGCATCGAGGGCATCCGCGTCCAGCCCGCTGCGCTCGGCCGCCATCGGCGCGGCAGGGTCGAACAGCAGCGCTTGCTCGTAGTACGCCTGGGCGAAGCGCATGCCTCCCTCGGCCTCCCAATACTCGTTGCCCAATCGCACGAGCGTGGCCGCGAAGTCCTTTCGAAGCTCGCGGGCAAGCGGCGGCCCGACCTCGGCAAGCCGGTCCAGCTCCAAGACCGCTTGGTAGGCGGTCCGGCTCGAGATGTCGTCGGGTGGAGGGTAGACCCACGCCGCGCGAGATCCTGCCGTTCTTGCTTCGTCTGCCAGCGCATGCGCCTGGCGCTCCTCGGGAGATGTCGTCTCGACCGCGGCTGCAGGATCGGGCCGAGTCAACGCGTAGACCAGGCCGCCCGTGATCAAAACCGAGGCTGCGACCGCTGCCCACAGGTACCGTCGCGTGTTGGGCACCGTGAGTGCGGCGGGATCGGGCAGGCCCGCGAGAAGCCGCGCGTGCTGCTCGGCGGGGATATCTTCGGGCAGCGGAAGATCGTCCCACGCGGTGGCCAGGCCCGCTTCGATCTGCGCCTCGCACAGCGCGGCTTCGAAGGCGGCCATCGACGCGAACCGGTCTTCGGGTTCTCGCGCGATCGCCTTCATGATCACGGGGTCGAGTGCGGGCGGAACCGACGGTTCACGGCTGCTTGGGACGCGGGGCCTCGAATCGAGGTGTGCGGCAAGGGTTGCGTCGATCGTCTCTCCGCTGAACGCAGGCGCTCCCACGAGCATCTCGTAGAGCACACAGCCCAGCGCATAGACGTCGCTGCGTCGGTCTTGGCCAGTACCCAGGATCGCTTCGGGCGGCGTGTACATTGGCGTACCGCCCGACTGCACCGAAGCGATCTGGCTGCTCAGGCGCGCGATGCCGAAGTCGAGCACGCGGACTTCATCGGGTCGGGACCCGTCGGCGCACAGGAAGATGTTCTCGGGCTTGAGGTCGCGGTGAAGCAGACCGCTGGCATGGACCACGTGCAGCGCCTTGCAGACCTGTCGACCGATGGCGATCACGGATGCGGGCGGAAGCGTGAACGCCTCGCGGCGACTGAGGTCGTGCCCCTCGAGCAGGTCCATGACCAGGGCCGAGCGCCCGTCGGGCAGCTCGAAGTAGTCGTGGACCTTCACCAAGAAAGGCGACTCGAGCTGAGTGGTCGCCCGCGCCTCGAAGCGGAACGCATCCACCACGTCGAGGTCGGTCACGTACTCGGGCCGCAGCACTTTCACGGCGACGCGCCGGCGCACCTCGACGTGCTCGGCCTCGTAGACGACGCCCATGCCCCCTTCCCCAAGCCACCGAATCAGCCGATACCGGCTTCCTGGAATCAACTCGTTGCGCAGAAGGCGAGACCGGGGTCGCGGGTCTCCTGCGGGCGCTCCCATGCTGACAGGGCGCGTTCTGGCATCGATTCGGCTTCCCATGAGGCCCGCGGCACCTGCGCTGCGACAGGTTGACGCATGAGCTAGATTACACGAATAATCGTGGTGGATGGTGGCCGGCCTCGCGGTAGCCGCGCTGTTTGCGGCGAGTCCAGATGTCGTCGTGCGGGTCGAACCCACGACCGCGTCGGCCGGAACGGTGGACAACCTCGAGGCGCGAGCCGTGGCCGGCCTCGAGGACGCCGGCCGCGTTTCGGCCTCGGGTCCGGCTTGGCCCGAGGCGTGTCGGACCGACGCTTGCGTCCGCGAGGCCATGCAGTCGAGTTCGGCCGCGTCGGTGGTGGTCTTGAGCGTCGAGCAGAACGACAACGTCTATCGCTTCTCACTCGAGGCTCGGAGCGCGGCGACCGGCGTGCGGCTCGGTCTCGCCGAGGACGTTTGCGAGATCTGCGGCCTCGAGGAAGTCGGTGAGCTGGTCGCGTTGCGGGCGGCTGCGCTTGCGAGCCGGCTCGAAGCCCCCGAAGTGGGAACGCTTCGGATCGAGACCCAGCCGGTCGGCGCGCGCGTCCGCGTGGATGGACGCGAGGTCGGGCTGACTCCGCTCGAGGTCGAGCTGCCCGAAGGGGCGCACGCGATCGAGGTAGAGAAGCGCGGCTTCGAGGCCAGGCATGAACGCATCGAGGTGCGGCGCGGGGTCGAGGACGACCTACGCTTCGACCTGCTGCCCACCGTGGCCAACCCTGCGCGGCCCTGGTTCATCGTTGGCGGGGTCAGCGTTGGGATTGGCGCCGTCCTCCTTGGCGGCGGCATTCCGTTGATCCTTCGCGACGGCGATCCGTACCGTACGAACTGTCGGACCGACATTCAGGGCAACTGCGCCAAGCTCTACGACACGATGGCCGCGGGAGCTTCGTTGGCGACCGCGGGAGCGATCGGCATCGTCGCTGGAGCGGTGATGGTGGGCATCGGGTCGAAGCGCCGCAGCAGCGGGCGTTATGCGATCTCGCCGACCTCGAACGGCGTGGCGGTGCGGTTCTGATGCGCGCCGCCGTGCTCCTGCTCGCCGTCATGGGCGGTGGCTGCCTCGTCGACAACCCGGTCTATCTCGGGCCCGCCGGCGAGACCGATGGAGCGTCGGGCGGCGCGTCCGAGGACGTCACCGGAGCCCCTCCAGAGCCGTCATCGACCGCGGCCGACGAGATGGACCGCGGGACCTCCTCGGGCGGTGCCATGGGCGAGACCTCCGGCGACGCCACGCCGACCTGCGAGGGCGCGGACTGTGTAGGCGAGGTGGTTTGCTTCGATGTGGAGGACCCTCCCTACGACGTGGCCGTGGGTGACGTGGACGGTGACGGAGCGCTCGACCTCGTCTCGCTGTCGCGTAGCGCTGGGCGGGCGCAGCTCCTGCGTGGCGACGGGGCCGGTGGCTTCGAGCCCGACGTCGCGGCGGCCGTCGGCGACGATCCGCGACAGGTCACGACCTTTCGCCCCGTGCCGGGCGAGCCCGCGCGTGCCGCCGTGGTGTCGAGCGGGGACGACACGCTGCACATCCTCGACTTCGGTGGTGGGGCGATCGCGCTGGCCGTGGAGCCCGAGCCGGTCGCGGTCGCGGCGGGCGATGCCGATGGCGACGGTCGCGAGGACCTGGCCGTCACGGGGCGAGGCGGTGGCTGGGTGCAGTGGGTCCGCTCCGACGGCGCGCTGTCGTACACACCCGAAGAACCGGCTTCGGTCGATGGCACACCCAGCGGCGTGGTGCTGGTCTCGCTCGACGACGACGATGCCCACGACGCCGTCGTCGCGAGTCGATCCGGCGACGACCTGACCTGCTTCACGAGCGATGGACAGGGCGGCCTCGAGGAGCCGGTCGCATCGTCGATGCTCGGGGTTCCAACCTCCATCGCAGCCGGCGACATCAACCACACCGGTGGGCTCGACCTCGCGGTCGGCAGCCCCTTGCCTCCCGGCGTGGTCCTGCTGGAGGAGGAGGCGGACTTCACCTTCTCGACCCGAGAGACCGTGTACTTCCTCGAGGAGCCCGGAGACGTGGCGCTGGCGGACCTCGACCTCGATGGAAATCCCGAGCTGCTCGTCGCCATGCGGAGCGACAATCGCGTTGCGGTATACCGCGGCTTTGGCGACTGGGACTACGGCGACCCCGAAAACATCACCCTACCCGGCGACGGCGGGGGCCTTGCTATCGCCGACCTGGACGGCAATGGCTCGGTCGATCTTGCGATGACCGTCGAGGACACGTCTCAGATCTGCGTCTCGCTCGGCGCAGGCGGCTGATTCGGCTGATACGCTGCCGCCCGTGACCCGTACGACCTTCGGACTCGCGGCTTCGTTTCTGCTCCTGGCGTGTGAGCCTTCGGCCCCGACCTCGGCACCCGACGACGCAGCCCCAGCGGAGCCTGCAGCGCCGTCTGAAATTCTCCCGCTGGGAGACGCGACGCTGTTCGAGACGGCGCGTCCCGACGATGTCATCGCCATCAGTGCCAACGGCGAGGTTCGGCTCGGTGGAGAGGTGATTGTGACGCTGTCGTCCGACGGCGCCGTCACGACGCCGGACGGCGCCGTGGTGATGCAGGTCCAAGAAGACGACAGCATTCTCGCGCGAGGTGAGCCCAGCGGCCTCTTCCTCACCGAGACCGGCGGGCGCATGGAGATGGGCGGGCAGGTTGCAACGGTGGCGTTCAACGCAGACGGCTCGCTGAGCGTCGAGCCCCCGCCGGCCCCCGGCGCACCCGAGATGGGTCACTCGGGCTGCGTGGGGCCGATGGTTCGCGCCTGCACTGTGGTGCTGCTGGGAACCGTCGGCATGGTCGAGGAGTCGTACTCCGAGGTCGAGCTTCCCGCCAGCGCCGAGTCCGAGCCGGCGATGGCCCCGGAGCCAGCGCCGCCCGAGTAGCAAGCAGCGCCGCGGGGCGTTTTGGGGTAAGCAGGAGCGGTGACCGAGCTCGCCGCACTCGTCGACTTTGCCCATCGCCTCGCCGACGCAGCGCGAGCCGAAACGCTGCCTCGATTTCGTACGGCGCTGGAGGTCGACAACAAGATCGCCGCGTCGTTCGACCCCGTCACCGACGCGGACCGCGAAGCCGAGCGCGTGATCCGGGCCTTGATCGAGGCCGAGCAGCCCGAGCACGGGATCTTGGGCGAAGAGTTCGGCGTGCTTCGTCCCGACGCGTCGCACCGCTGGGTCCTCGACCCGGTCGACGGCACGCGTTCGTTCATCTGCGGTGCGCCCACCTGGACCACGCTCATCGCCCTCGAGCAGGTGCAGGAGCCCCTCGTGGGCATCATCGACCAGCCCTACATCGGCGAGCGCTGGTGCGGCGTCCCGGGCAAGACCACCGTCACCCACGCCGGCAGCACCCGCGTCGCCCGAACGAGCGGCTGCGTCTCCCTGTCTGACGCGCGCATCTCCACCACCGATCCCCGCGACGTCGCGTACTTCACCCGCACCGAGTCCGCCGCCTTCGCCGAGCTGGCCAGCGCCTGCAAGCTCGCGCGCTTCAGCATGGACGCCTACGCCTACGCCCTGCTCGCCGTCGGTCAGCTCGACCTGGTCGTGGAGTCGGCCCTCGCCCACTACGACTACGCCGCTCTCGCACCCGTGGTCCGCGGCGCCGGTGGAGTCATCACCAGCTGGAACGGCGGTCCCTTCGACGCCGACGCGGGCGGCTTCCTGGTCGCTGCCGCCACCCCCGAGCTCCACGCTCAGGCGCTCGCCGTGCTCGCAAGCTGAGTCGTCATGCGGAACCGCCCTACGTTCATTCGTTTGGGTGGTCTCTGAAGGTGCGGACGCTACTTTCGATTGCGCGACGCTCGGCGGTCGGCAGGCTCCGGTGACGATGCGCGCTACATTGATCAAAGCGATTGTGATTGCGTCTGGGCTGATGCTCGGAGGCTGCGTTCGGGTGTTGCAGGACGAGGTTGCCGTCAAACGCAAACTTGGGCGGGTCGACGATGAGGTGCTTTACCCCGGCGCGAACGGGTACAACCCCTTCTCGACGAAGATCTTTCGGGTTCCAACCCGCACGGTGAACCTCAAGATCGATGCGGGCTTACCCTCGAAAGAAGGGCTGACGGTGAGCTCGGAGATCTCGATCCTGTATCGAGTCGACCCGAAGGCCGCGCCGAAAATCTTCCGCTCGATCGGCCTGGACTACGAAGAATCGCTGATCCTTCCAGTCTTTCGCTCTGCGTCCGCAGACGTATGTGCGCGGTATCTGGCGAAGGACATGCACAGCGCCGAGCGGGCCGAAATCGAAAAGTCGATCGCCGCCCGCATGACTGAGGTCGTCGGACCGCGTGGGTTCATCGTGGAGGCGGTGCTGATGAAGAGCATCGCACTCCCTGCCGGGCTGGCGCGTTCAATCGAGGTCAAGCTGGAGGCGGAACAGAGCTCTCAGCGGATGAAGTTCGTCCTCGACGAAGAGCGGCAAGAAGCTGAGCGCGCCGTGATCACTGCCGAAGCCCAGCGCAAGGTCGTGGCAATCAGCGCCGAAGGCCGCGCCAAGGCTGCGAAGATCGAGGCCGAAGGTCGAGCCAAGGCCGCGACGATCGAAGCCGAGGGTACGAAGGCAGCCAACGAGCTGGTCAACAGCAGTCTCAACGAGAACGTTCTCCAGTACCTCAGCATCGAGGCGTATCAGGCCATTGCGCGGTCAGCCAACGCGAAGGTCGTCGTGCCCAGCAACCCCTCGGTCATGCTCGAGGTCGACTGAGCGGCGCCGCTCAGCCCGAGCAGATGAGGTCGGCGGGGTAGCCGTCTTCGTCTTCGCAGGTTTCGTCCGCGTACTCGCACGAGCCTTCGTCGTCGAGCGGCCACGGTTGCAGCGGGCCGTCGCCACAGCGGCAGGCGCACTCGCCGGTGAGGTCGTGGTCACCGGGGTACGAGAGGTCGTGCTCCGCGAGGGCGTCTTCGGGGTCGGCTCCGCATCCGCACGCCTGGATGCCGCACCCGTGCAGGCACAGGGCAGCGGCGAGGGCGAGTCCGAATCGCGCGACCATAGGTCTACGGTACCGCACCCGTCGGCCGGCGCGGGAGGCGGTGGGGTGGATTGCGTCAATCGACGCCGAGCGTCCGCACCACGGCGCGCAGGAAGCCGCGCTCGTCGGCGTCGCTTCCGTCGGACTTGGCGATGCTGCGGAGGTCGGCCACGACTTGGGCCTTGCCGTCGGCCGAGAGCGTCGCGGCGAGGTGGGTGGCCGCGTCGTTCACCAGGCCGAGCTGCGCCTCGGGGGAGTCGGCTGCGGCGAGGGTTTGGGCGACGTCGCGAACCGCCTGCTCGGCGTAGCCTGCGGCCAGGGCCTGGGTGTGCTGCTGCGTCAGGCGAAGGATGCGGGCGCCTTCGTCGGTGTCGAGCTCGCCGTCGGGCAGCTTGGCGCACGCGAGGTACAGCATGAGCACGGCGTCGAAGGTCTTCGCGTCGGCGTTGGCCGGAGTGGTCACGGAGGGACGATACAAAAAAGCGGCGGCCTCCAGAATGGGAGGCCGCCGTGGACTGAGGAACGGACGGGAACTTATTCGAGCAGCGCGTCTGCGGCCGCTTCGAGGACGGTGTCGACGTCCCCCGCGAGGTCCGCGGGGTCGTACTCGACGACGATGTCCGGGATGACTTCGAGGCCCTCGAGCGCGGTGCCGTCCATCATGCGCGACTGCAGGGGGTCGTTGCGGTAGGCGAGCACGCCGACGGAGCCTTCGAGCACGACGGGGCCGAGGCCGCCGAAGCCGTAGTTGGCGGTGCCTGGCGAGCCCACGACGATCGCGTCGGAGTACTCCTTGGCACCCCATGCGAAGAAGTCCGCCGCGCTGGTGGTGCTGTAGTCCACGAGCACGGCCGTGGGCGCGTCATGGTTGAGGCGGTCGTCGTTGGGCACTTCGAACGAGAACGTGGGCAGCGGCTTCTCGCTGTACTCGAATGGGAACGTGTCTTCGATGCGCTGGTAGCCCTCGGAGATTTGGACGCGGTTCGCCCCGGGCATGCCGGCGACGATCGCCAGCGGCACTTCGGCGGCACCACCGGAGTTGCTGCGCGCGTCCCAGATGATCGGCGCGTCGGCGGGGATGGTGCCCATCAGCTCGGCGAGTCGGTCGACGTAGTCGCTCACCCACTGGTAGTAGGACTCCGCGGTGAGCGGGCTGGGGAAGGGCGTTTCGCTGGGGCCGAAGTGCGGCACGCGAATGACCGCGATGCCGTCGGGGCGCATGGTCATCTGCGCTTCGAACGTGGAGAAGCCGCCTTCGATCGGGTTGAGGCACCAGCCCACCGGGTCTTCGGCGAGGCGCGCGGGCACTTCGACTTCGCGGCTCTCACCGTCGGGGTCGATGACCGTGATTGTGTCGCCTTCGTTGAGCAGGCCGAACAGGTCGCCCGCGGCCTGACGCCGCAGCGCGTTCGGGTTGCTGGGCGTGAGCGACGAGCACAGCGGCTCGGCGGCGATCTGGGCGAGGAAGTCTTCGCCCTCTTCCCAGCGGGCCGCGCCCACGATGCGGTCGCCGGGGATCAGGCCCAGCGGGTTGGTCTCGTCGGCGTGGGTCACGATGACGCCGTCGCCGTGCATGCGGCCGCACGCGCCATAGAACGTCTGCTGCGTGTACGGCATGCCTTCGGGCACGCCACACAGGCCCGGCCCGAAGCGCACCCACTGGTGGCCCTGGGGGATCTGCAGCTGAAGCGCACGCGCAGCGCGGAAGAGCGTGTCGGCCGTGTCGTCGCCGGCCACCGCGAGCGACTCGGCCTGGGCGTGAAGGTCGTCCCAGTCCACGTCGGCCGCCACGGCGGTGCCGGCCTGCACACCGTCGAGGTAGGTATGCAGCTGCTCGATGAACTCCTGCTGGACTGCCGAAGCGCAGCCGCCCGCGATGCAGGTCGCGTCTTTGCCACAGTCCTGCTCGACCCACTGTCGAAGGCCGTCGACCTCTTCGCACACTTCGGCGGTCGACTCGTCGATGCAGGCGCCGGGGTCGTCGAGCTCGCACTCGTGGGCGGGGCCGGTTTCGTCGCCGGAGCCGTCCGTATCGGCGTCGGTGTCTGCGTCGGTATCGGCCGTCGTGGACGAGTCGAGGCCGGTGGTGGGCTGCTCGCCGGTGGTGGGCTCGTCGCCCGTGGTGCTCGTCGGGCTGCTCGAGTCGGTCGCGGTGGGTTCTTCGGCGCCCGTGGTGGTGCCACCGGTGCTTTCGCCAGCGCCGGTGGTGTCATCGCCGCAGCCCACGAGGAGCGCGGCAGCAAGAAGGGGGAGGGTGATCAAGGTTGAGGTGCGCATGGTTCAGTCCACATCCACGATGTAGAGACGAGTGACGTCGCCGTCATGCACGACGGCGAAGTCGTCGAAGGACACGTCTTCGAGCCCCGTGGGGTCGAGGCTCAAGGTCGTGTCGAGAGGGGAAAAGGTGTTGCCCGAGCGCTCGAAGTGCACGAGGGCGTCATGGGCTTCGGACGCGAATGCGTAGAGCGACGTGGTGCTGCCATTGGCGGCTGTGGCCCATCCACTCCAGTCGATGCCGTCGGGAGCGCCATCGATCGTGAGCGTCTCTGGGACGTCGTAGCCGTGCTCGTAGATCTGCAGCCCGCTCTCGAAGCCAAAGCCGAACGCGGTCTGATGAGTCGCGTCGAGCATGTACAGGGCGTACGTGAAGCCGCCGTACGCCATCCCGAAGCCGGCGCCGGGGTCCGCCTCGGCAGGCGTGCCCACAATGTCGATGGTCTCGAGCGACTCGTACCCGTATTCGAACGCGCCGGTGCTCGTATTGAGAGCGAACTGGTAGACCGCGTCTGGGCCGTCGGTGGGCAGGAAGTACAGGCGGTCGTACGCGTCGTCGTTGAGCAGGCCCCAGCGCGACCAGTCGATGTCGGCGGGGCCACCGGTCACGGGCAGGGAGTCGGTGAGCGTGAACGTGTCGCCCTGCAGCGTTGCGATGTGGACCCTGGGTCCGTCGCGGACGACGTCGTCCGTCTCGCCGCCCTCGCTCGAGGATCCCGCGTCACCGCTCTCAGCTTCGCCGGTGTCCTGCGCCCCGCTGGTGGTGGCTGGCGACGTTTCGGCTCCTCCGCCGGTCTCGCCCGCGCCCGTCGTCGACCCGCCGGTTGGACCCTGGGTCGTGTCGCTCAACCCCGCCGTGGCCGTCGGCTCGACGGCGCCCGTCGTGCTCGAGCCCTGGGTCGTGTCCTCACCGCCGCCGGCGTCGTCGCACGCCGGAACGAACGCGAAGATCAGAACCAGAAGGTTAGAAAAAGTGGCTTGATTCCGGTCCATTGCGAGGTCCTGTCGATCCGAATGCGCGAAAACGCGAACGGGTAGGCAAGTGTCGGAGGCTTTGCCACCTCGTGACAGCTTAATCAAGGCACGGAGGCGCACTTTAATTTCAAGCTGCTGGGATCACGAGGAAATCTCCGCGCCTTTGCCCCAGCTTTCAAAAGGCGGCGCGCCGTGGCGAAATCGCCCGCGCGATTCGCCGTACCCCGATGCCCTAGGTCCATCACCGTAGCCGCGGACCCAGGGTCCAACTCCGGACCCAGGGTCCCTTCGGCTGGCGCGACGCACCGCGTCGGGCCGCGCCGACCCACCGTCCGGGGCCCTTCAGACCCGCTCGTAGCGGGTCAGCTTGCAGGCTCCCAGGTGCTATCTAAATCCCCGGGACGCACACCCATGACCAGCACTAATGCCGACTCGTTCTCTGCCCGCTCCACTCTCAACGTCGGCGAAGCGTCCTACGAGATCTTCCGCCTCGACGCGCTGAGCAAGGCGGGCATCGGCCACGTCGACACGCTGCCGTTCTCGCTGCGCGTCCTGCTGGAAAACCTGCTGCGCCACGAGGACGGCAATGTGGTCACCAAGAGCGACATCGAAGCCGTCGCTCGATGGGACGCCACCGCCAAGCCGTCGGTCGAGATCGCCTATCACCCCGCGCGCGTCATCCTGCAGGACTTCACCGGCGTGCCCGCAGTCGTCGACCTGGCCGCGATGCGTGATGCCATGGTCGCGCTCGGCGGCACGCCCGATCAGATCAACCCCGAGCAGCCGGTCGACCTGGTCATCGACCACTCGGTGCAGGTCGATCACTACGCGTCCGACAACGCCTTCAGCCTGAACGTCAAGCTCGAGTATCTGCGCAACCGCGAGCGCTACCTGTTCCTGCGCTGGGGCACCGAGGCGTTCGAGAACTTCCGCGCCGTGCCTCCGGGCACCGGCATCGTCCACCAGGTCAACCTCGAGTACCTCGCGCGCACCGTGTGGACCAAGGAGAAGGACGGCGTCACCCAGGCCTATCCCGACACGCTCGTCGGCACCGACTCCCACACCACGATGATCAACGGCCTCTCGGTGCTGGGCTGGGGCGTGGGCGGCATCGAAGCCGAAGCCGCAATGCTCGGTCAGGCCATCTCCATGCTCGTGCCGCAGGTCGTCGGCTTCAAGCTCAGCGGCAAGCTGCCCGAGGGCGCCAACGCGACCGACATGGTGCTCACGGTGACCCAGATGCTTCGCGCCCACGGCGTGGTCGGCAAGTTCGTCGAGTTCTACGGCCCCGGTCTCGACAACCTGTCCCTTCCAGACCGGGCGACCATCGCCAACATGGCGCCCGAGTACGGCGCCACCTGTGGCTTCTTCCCCATCGACGACGAGACGCTCGCCTATCTGCGGTTCACCAACCGCCCCGAGTCCGACATCCAGCTCGTCGAGGCCTACGCCAAGGAGCAGGGCCTCTTCCGCACCGCCGACACCCCCGACCCCGTCTTCACGGCCTCGCTCGAACTCGACCTGGGGACCGTGGTCCCCAGCATCGCCGGCCCCAAGCGCCCGCAGGACCGCATCGAGCTCACCAAGTCGCAGGACGCGTGGCGCAAGCTCGTCGTCGACCAGGTCCCCGAAGGCGAGCGCGACGTGAAGGTCAGCGTCACCCACAAGGACGCCACCTTCGACATGAGCCACGGCTCCGTCGTCATCGCGGCGATCACCAGCTGCACCAACACATCCAACCCCAGCGTGCTTGTGGCCGCTGGCCTCGTCGCGCGCAAGGCCAAGGCGCTGGGCCTGCAGACCCAGCCGTGGGTCAAGACCAGCCTCGCGCCGGGCTCGCGCGTCGTGACCGACTACCTCGAAAAGGCCAAGCTCATGGACGACCTCGAGGCGCTCGGCTTCCACACCGTGGGCTACGGCTGCACCACCTGCATCGGCAACAGCGGCCCGCTCGATGCCCCCATCGTCGACGGCATCAACGAAGGCAACCTCATCGCCACCTCGGTGCTCTCGGGCAACCGCAACTTCGAGGGCCGCATCGGTCCCAACATTCGCGCCAACTATCTCGCCTCCCCGCCGCTGGTCGTCGCATACGCGATCAAGGGCCACCTCGACTGGGACCCCTACAGCGAGCCGCTCGGCCAGGACAAAGACGGCAACGACGTCTTCATGAAGGACATCTGGCCCACCCCGCAAGAGGTCGCCGCCCTCGTCCGCGAGTGCCTGGGCAAGGACCAGTTCGCCGAGCAGTACGCCTCCGTCTTCGAAGGCGACGAGAACTGGCGAAAGCTCGATACCCCTACCGGCCAAAGCTACGCCTGGCAGGACGACAGCACCTACGTCCGCAACCCGCCCTACTTCGAGGGCATGGGCAAAGAGCCGCCCGCTCTACAGAACATCACCGGCGCCCGCTGCCTCGCCAAGCTCGGCGACACGGTGACCACCGACCACATCAGCCCCGCCGGCGCCATCCCCAAGGACGGCCCCGCCGGCCAGTACCTCCAGGCCAACGGCGTCAAGCCTGGCGACTTCAACAGCTTCGGCTCCCGCCGCGGCAACCACGAAGTCATGATCCGCGGCACCTTCGCCAACATCCGCCTCCGCAACCAGCTCGCCCCGGGCACCGAAGGCGGCTGGACCCGACACCAGCCCAGCGACGAGCAGATGTTCATCTTCGACGCCGCCGAGCGCTACAAGGCCGACGGAGTCCCTCTCGTCATTCTCGGCGGCACCGAATACGGCACCGGCTCGAGCCGCGACTGGGCCGCCAAAGGTACGATCCTGCTCGGCGTGAAGGCCGTCGTCACCAAGAGCTTCGAGCGCATTCACCGAAGCAACCTGGTCGGCATGGGCGTGCTCCCGCTGAACTTCAAGCCCGGTGAAGGGATCGCGGAGCTTGGCCTGACCGGCAAGGAGACCTTCGACATAACGGGGATCGAAGGGGAGCTGAAGCCGGGGCAGATGGTGAACGTCGTCGCGACCGCGGAGGATGGGACCAAGACGGCGTTCGAGTGCGTGGCGCGGCTGGATACGCCGAACGAGGTCGAGTACTACCGCCACGGCGGGATTCTTCAGTACGTGCTGCGGAGCAAGGTCGGGTAGCGGCCTGTGGTGCAACCCATCACGAACTAGCCGAGCTGCTCGAGAAGGGTTGTTGCAGCCAGTGTCCCCAGCGCGTTGGAGGCCAACGGGCTCGCTCCCGTGATGAGCCTGCGATCTAAGTGGCAGGTGTCGTCCGCCTTGGTGTTGACGACTTTTGCGCCCAGGCTGTCGAGCTTCTCAGCCAGCCGCCACGGCATGTGTCCGGGTAGGTAGCCGATCATCGGGGTCATCTTGTCGACCGAGTCTGGGAATACCGCCATCTCGTAGCCGCGGAACAGGAAATCCTCGCCATCGAGCATGGTTGCCAAGAAGGAACCCGGCCCATGACAGAGGCTGATCGTGAACAAGTCGTTCTGCTGGGCTGCGCGCAATACGGTTCCCACGCTTCGGTCCTCTGGAATCCCCAGCATGGCTCCGTGACCCCCCGGTACGAAGACTGCGGCATACGACTCGATGGTGTCGATGAACTCGCCGACGACTTCGTGCAGAGCCCTCGGACGCTCGAGGCGAGGCTTGAGTTCCTCGTAGATGCCCATGACCGCTGCATCTGCGCGAGGCATGGCCCACATCTCGAAAACCACCGGCTTGCCTGTGGGCGTGGTGATCTCGAAGTCGAAGCCCGCATCCCTCAGGTGAAGCATCGGCACGAGAGCTTCGACGGGATGATTGCCGGTCGAAAACTCTGTGCCGTTCTGCATCGTCATGTTCTTCCGCTCCGTGAAAATCACCAGGATCTTCTTCCGGGCGCCTTCGTAGGGTGTGTACGCGACCGGTTTGAAATCCGAGGTGTCGGACGTGGAGAATTTGAGCGCAACCTTCGACGGGTGGAATGAACCATCGGGTTCTTTCGTTGGCGCGATTCCAAGAAGTGATTTGAGCATTGTCCGGGTTCCTTTTTCGAGTCTGAGGGGGCGTTCAAATGACCGCGTTTTGGTGCACGAACCCAGGCCGGACACATCGTCGTGGGGTCCGGGCGTCCAGGTGTTCACGCGTATGGTTGGCCGTCCTCGGCGACAGCATGCGGCCTTCGGCGCGATTCGGAACCGCCAAATATGGTTTACTGTGTCCTATGGATGAGCCAAGTGGAGGCGAGCTCAAGGGCCTGCGCGTGTTTGTGGAGGTGGTTCGTCGCGGCGGTTTCGCCGCTGCAGCGCGCGTCCTGGGGCTTCCCCGCTCGACCGTCAGTCGCTGGGTGCGGGAGCTCGAGGAAGACCTTGGTGCGCGCCTGCTGCAGCGCACGACTCGAAAGGTTGAGCTCACCGAGATCGGGGCTGGCTACTACGAGCGAGCCGCGAAGGCTGTGGACGCAGCGGGCCAGGCGAGCGCATGGGTGCAGAGCCAGGTGGAGCGTCCGCAAGGCTCGCTCGTCGTCGCGACCTTTCAACTCTTCGCGGAGACCCTGCTCGCGCCGCTGCTGGTCCGCTATCTCGAAGAGAACCCAGAGGTCGAGGTGAGGGTCGTGCTCGACGAGCGCAACGTCGACCTCGTCAGCGAGCACGTGGACGTGGCCGTTCGGGTGGGCGCGATGCCCGACTCATCCCTCGTCGTACGAAGGCTCGCCACCCTCGAGGGGTGGCTCTTGGCAAGCCCCGCGTACTTGGAGCGGCACGGAACGCCCCTGCATCCGGACGAGCTCGTTGACCACTCGACGATCGTGTACAGCCACACGCAGGAGAAAATGAGGGTTCAGTTCAAGAAGGGGCGACAGCGCGTCGAGGTGGCACTTGTGAGCCGCTGTACGGCCAACAGTATTGGTCTGGTCCGACAACTCACTCTCGATGGCGTCGGCTTGGGCGCCTTGCCACCGATCCTCGTTCGCGATGACGTGGCCGCGGGGCGACTCGTCCGCGTTCTCCCCGACTGGAACAACGATGCGTCTCAGCCGGTCTACGCCGTCTACCCGACTCGGAAGTACCTTCCGCGCAAGGTTCGGTCGTTCGTCGACCTGGTCAAGAATCAGATCACGTCGCCTGTAGTGAACGGAGCGTGAGGTCCGTCGAGGTTGTCGTTCTTCCGCGTCTGCTGGCGGCGGCGGGACCCTGCAGACGGTTTGTTGATCTTGTCGCGGTGTGTTCCGAGCCCCGACGATGAAGGGAAAGGTCCCCCAAAAGCCGCGCGTGCGGCAATCCAGCCCCCGGTCGCGTGCAATACCCGCTCGGGGACCCGCGTGCCGTGGGTGATGCTCAATGATGAAAGCCTGGACGCGAATTTCTTGGGCGGCGTTGGCCGCCTGGGCCTTTCTTCCGTGTGTGGAGGCCGAGGCGGCAGAGTTCGACCTCAGCGCGAGCAGCCGCATCCGAGGCGGTGCGGACGAGTCGCTTTGGGGGGCTGCGATCCTCTCGGACGGGACGATCGCGGTCGCGGGTCGACTCGGCGACACGTTGCCGGGTGACGTCCCCGCGCAGGCTTTGGGAGCGGCCACCAACGAAGCGGGGAGTGGGCTGCTGCTGCTGAGCCCGGACGGTCGCGAGGTGCTGCAGCACGTGCGCCTAGCCGACGAGATTCGTGACCTGGCGATCGACCAGGGCGATCGAGTCTATCTGGCGTCTCCGGATGCCGGAGTCCTCGCCGTCGACCTCGATTCTCCCTCGCTTGCGTGGAGCTCGGATGCCTACTGGGCCCATCGCATCGACGTGACGGCGGCGGGGTCGGTGATCGCCCTCGAGCCGGACGATACGGGCGACCCGGACACCGCCGGCGGCAACGGGACGATCCACGTGTACGAACCCGATGGCAGCGACGCCGCAGCGTTTTCGGGGTACCGCAACACGACCGACGTTTGCTGGGCGGGCGAGAACATCGCGTTCCTGGGCTGGCGGCAGGCGACGGCCATCGGCAATCCGGTTCAGATCGCATACGTACGGCTGGTCTCACAGGACGGCAGCGAACTGTGGACCGCTTACGATTGGTCGACCGAAGAGGGGGCGGACGACTACCTCAACCGCCCCGAGAACAACATGGCCGACACCCGCGGATATCGCTGCACGTTCGCAAACGGCCGGGTCTACGCGGGGTTCGAAGCCGCCGGGGGCAACCACATCTTCCGCTACGCTCCCCACGACGTGATGGAGCCCGTCGCACTGGTCGGCGGCGACGAGTTCCACGAGTTCTACAACACCAAGGACGAACACAAGACCGTGGTCACCGTGCTGGACGCGGCAACCGGAGACTTCGTCACCGCGCAGCAGTTTCTCGCGCGCCTCGACTCGGGCGCGGGCAACACCGTCCGGCTGCGGCGCGGAGGCCTGAGCGTCGATGAAGCGGGACGCGTCTTTCTGACCGGCGCCTCTGCCTCGGGATTCCCGTTCAACGAGCAGCTCGACGGCGTCTCGGATTACCGCGGCGGCGCGTACTTCCTGGCGATGTCCGCCGACTTTTCGCAGCGCCTGCACGCCACCCGCGTCACCTCGAATGGGGAGGGGCACGCCGTTGCCGTCCGCACCTTCGACGGAGAGACCAACACGGTCTACGTCGGGCAGCACGGAGACGAAGACCTCTTCGCTGCCGTCGACGAGGTCCCCAGCGGTGCCGGAGGTGGCGAACTCGACGGCTTCTTCGCCGTTTGGAACGGCGTGACGCCAGCGCTGCCCCCCGAGGGCGGCAGTGAGGGCGGCAGCAGCGGTGGCGCGGGCTCTGACTCTGACTCTGGCGACTCGACGATGAGCGGAGGCGACGGTGGCGAGGCTACGGGCGCGGCGGCGACCGGGGTCGACGGCGGGACCGACGACGCGGGGGCGGACACGGACGACGGAGGCGGAGCGGACGGAGACGAGGCCGGCTGCGGCTGCCGGAGCTCGAAGGGCGGCCCGTTCACGCTCTTGCTGGGACTGATCGCGCTCGCCGCTCGACGACGTCGGCGTCCATCCTCGGCGTCTCTCGTGCGGTAATCGTGCTCATCGGCGCCGCAGCTTCGTCCAACGTGTCGCGTTGCCGCCCTTCCACCAAAGAACGCCCTCGCGAGCCGGAAGGAAGGAATACTCGAGTTGCGATGGGGTGATCCTCTCCCCTTCGTACCCGTTCGCGTCCGACTCATGGTCCCACTTCCCGCGCACGACGTAGTGCCCGTCGGCGTGGAGTGACACGCCCGCGATCCGAGTGAGCGACGTGTGGTCCGGCCACTGGGGATCGGACGTAGTGTGCCGCTGGATCACGCGAACATCCTCGGCGTCGATCTCCAGATCGGAGTAGGCGTTGACGGTGCTCCGGTCGATGTCTTGCGTCCAAGCGCCGTGCGTCAACCGAGCGAAATCCGCTTCGCCGAAGGTCAGCAGCACGCTGTCGAAGAGCTTCGGGTCGTAAGGGACGGCGTCCCGGTCGAGGCGGGCCCGCATCGTCTGCATGATCTCCCGGAACAGGACGTGCTCGGGGTCGTGCATGTTCGGGACCACCAGTCGGTTGCGATCGAACTCGAGATAGTCGACCGCGGCGCTGACGGCGATGTGCCGAAGACAAACGTCCTCGTCCTGGACCCACGGCACGAGATGCACGAGGTCCGCGGTCTGTTCGAGCGGAACCTTCTCCGCGGTCGCCTGGAGCAGCGAGAGCGTGACCCAGCCCCGTTTCCCGCACTCGATTGACAGACCGTTCTGCTGCGAGATGGTCTCGGCTTCGGGCAGCGCGGTTCGGAGGCCGAGGAAGAAGTCGTTGACGGGGCCTGGTTGAGGGGTGGGGCGCATCGGAGCCTTCGGCGCTCTCGGCTCTGCTTCAGGTTCGGGAGCGCAGTCCTGCTCTGACGATGGCGCGCGCGCCGGTGAGGGTGGCGGTAGCGTCGAGCCCTGTCCGCATGCGCTCACCGCGATGCAGGCCGTGAGAATGGGCGAGCGCAGCGCGGCCATGCACCACCATACCGCCTCGCGCGCTCACCCGAACAGGGTCATCTGCTGACCAGCCACGCTCGCAAAGTCGGTGTCCAGAAAGTACAGGACCGAGTCGGCGGCGGGCGCGAGCTGGCGCGAAAGGTAGTGTTCGTAGTCCAGGGTCCCGTGCGGGAGCTCGGCGGGTTCGGGGCCGCGGGTGGTGATGACGTAGCGGATCTCGCGAACGGGGCGGCTGAGCTTGCGGGCGGCGACGATGTGGGGCGGGACGTTGCGCTCGTAGTCCTCGAGCCGGCGGCGGATTCGTTTGCGATAGACGAGCTCGTCATCGAGCTCGCCGGCGCGGACGGAGCGGGCGAGGTCTGCCATCCAGGCTTCCCACGGCTGCTTGGTGAACACGCGGGTTAGTAGCTCCCGTTGAAAGCGGCGTGCCAGGGGGGTCCAGTCGGTGCGCGCCGCCTCCAGCCCCTTGATGACGAGGCGGGTGCTGGAGCCTTCGCCGAGCATGCCGGCATAGCGCTTTTTGCTGCCCTTGTCGGTGCCCCGCATCGTGGGCATGAGGAAGTGTCGGTAGTTGGTTTCGAACTCGAGGTCGAGGTGGCTCTCGATTCCGAAGCTGGAGTCGAGATGCTTGCGCCAGTGTGCGTTGAGCTCCTTCGCGAGCGACCGGCCGATGCGGGTGCATTCGCGCGCGTCCTTCGGGCCCACGTGCACGAACAGCGAGTCGGTGTCGCCGTAGATCACCTCGAAGCCTCGGGCCTCCATGCGGGCGCGGCTCTCCTGGATGATCTCGTGGCCGCGTAGGGTGATCGAGCTGGCCAGCTGGGGGTTGAAGAAGCGGCACCGGCTGCTGCCGAGCACGCCGTAGAACGAGTTCATCAGGATTTTGATCGCGCGCGAGCGGGCGTCGTCCTTGCGCCGCTTGGCCTCGTCGCGGGCGGCCCACAGCTGGGCGATCAGCTCGGGCAGGATGTGTCCCTCGCGGGCATAGCGGGCCCCCTCGAATCCGGGGATGGGATCCTCGCCAGGCACCGCGAGTCCGAGCGGGTCGATCGCGAAGGTTCGGATGATGCTGGGGTACAGGCTCTTGAAGTCGAGGACGAGCACGTTCTCGTACAGCCCCGGCACCGAGTCCATCACCCAGCCGCCCGGGCTTGCCTCGCCCTCGCGCTCGCCGGCGTCCGGCGCCACGTAGCCCTTGCGGTGCAGGCGGGGCAGGTAGAGGTTGTCGAAGGCCGCGACGGCCCCGCCCTGACGGTCCATGGACAGTCCGGTGAGGCTCTGCCGCTGCGTCGCAAACCCCACGAGGTCGGCCGCGTCCAGGATGTCGAGCACGAGCCGGCAGTCCTCGAGGTTGTACGCCGCGAGCGCGGGCTTGTCCTCGGCGTGCAATCGCTTGATCTCGGCGACGGGGTCGCCGCCATGCTCGATCTTCTTCCCGCGTCCGAGCAGGGATTGGCCGACGTCCTCGAGCCGAAAGCTCTCGAAGGAGAACGTCGCCGCGCGCAGGGTGTTGATGCCGTCCAGCACGACCCGGCCGGGAATCTTGGCGACCGAGGGCTGCTGATCGCTGCGAGGCCGAAGGATGGTCGCGCGGTCTCCCCCACGCCCCAGCGCGAAGGGGATCCCGGCTTGCACGGCTTTGCGCTCGAGGACCGCGAGGTCGAAGTCGATGACGTTCCAGCCGGTGAGGATGTCCGGGTCGACGCGCGCGACGTGCTCGAAGAAGCAGCGCAGCAGCTCGGCTTCGTCCCTCACGCCGACGTACGACGAGTCGCCGGGCTCGCCCGCGATCCACACCCGCTCTCCGCCGTGCCCGGCGACGGCGATGGAAAGCAGCGGCCCGTCGAACCCCGCGGTCTCGATGTCGAGCGAGAGCGCGGTCAACGGCGTTTGGAAGTCCGAGCGCGTGACCTTCGGACCGATCACCTCGCGATACCCCTCGCGGGCGACGAACGTCCCTTCGAGCGTGAGGGCCCCGGTCACGAACCGCTCCATCAAGAACCGATCGTGGGGCTTCACCGTGGCCTCGAACACCGTCTCGACCTCGTCGCGAAGGCGCCGTGCTTCCTTGGCCAGGGCCTGCTGGCTTCGAAAGTACACCGCATCAACGGGCCAGCCGGACAGGCTCCGCAGCTGCACCTCTTTGCGGCGCCCTGCTTCGGTGGGCGTCGTCCTGGGCACGAACATCACCGCCTCCGTGCCCCGCACGACGGCCTTGACCGGTCCGTCCGCCGTCGCGCCCCAAAACGTCAGCTCGGTGCCTTCGCGGCGGTCGAACCACTGGCGGGTCAGGAGTACGGCTTCGACGACGTTGCGCATCCGGGTG
>JBCCQM010000081.1:0-32996 GCA_039024335.1 Myxococcota bacterium | reverse complement strand
GCCGGCCCCGCCGGCCCCGCGGGTCGAGGCGGCACCGCCCGCCGCGACGGGACCGCAGGCCGAGCCGAGCCCAGCGGGCCCGCCCCCGCCACAGGGTCCGGGATGCCTCGACGCCCGGAAGCGCTGCCGAACCCTGACCCTCGCGGGCGTGGGCGTGGCCGCAGGCGGCGTCGGCCTGCTCGGTGCCGGCATTGCGGGCATCGTCGTCGGGCAGCCGGTCATCCCCGACCGCCCGACCCAACTTCGAGACTTTCAGTCGCCGGGGATCGCGCTGACCGCAATCGGCTCGGCCGCGCTGATCACCGGTGTCACCCTGATGATTCTGGGCCGCGCCGCCCACAAGAGGAGCGCTCGATGACCGCATCACTCCGTCTCCACCTGGGCATCTGCGTCGCGCTGCTCGCAGCCGCGGCTGCGGTCTCAGCCTGCGCGATCGACAACCCCGACCACTGCGCCAATCAGGACACGCCTGGCAACGACTGGTGCGGCGCGCGCTATTCCGCCCGTCCGTTCTGCTCGCCCTGTGAGGCCGAGAACAACGGATGCGTGCAGTACGAGCCGTTCACCTGCGGCGACTACGATCCCGACGAACAGAACAGCGCGCCCGACGCATCTGAGTGAATGTCGGAGACGTAGTCCAGTACCCGAGGTGTGCGCCGCTGTAGGCCAGAGTCGAAACGGCCACAGAACACGGTTAGGCGGCGATTCAAAATTTTTGTCGAAAATGTGGCGTACATCTCCGGAAAGTCCCCGACCTTGGATGTCAGAGTAGGTGCAGGGGGCACGGTGATGGCGAACACGTACAAAGGACTGCTTCGGAACCTACTGGTCGGCGCGATGGGCGCCTCGGTGCTGGTCGGCTGTGATGCCTCCGGCGAGACCGTGGGACCCCGCGGCGGAACGCTCGTGTCCGACGACGGTCGCTTCAGCCTGGAGATCCCCGCTGGCGCGCTCGACGAAGCGGTCGAGCTGAGCATCGAAGAGGTCGAGTGCGACCTCGGCGACGCGATCGGCGCCTGCTACGAGGTCAGCCCCCGCGGCACCGCCTTCGTGCTTCCGGTCGAGGTCGCGTACGAAGTGGCCGACATGGACATCACCGAGAGCGTCGGCGTCGTGGCCGAAGCCGCCGACGGCTGGCGCGTCCTGCCTGACCGCGATGTCGACCTCGACGACGCCGTCGTCTACGGCTCGGCCATGTACCTCAGCCAGTACGGCCTCGCCCGCGTCGAGTAGAGCCTCCGCCTCGGCCGCCACGAAGCCCTCGCCGCCCCGCGAGGGCTTTTTCGTTGGTTTCCGCCGGGTCTCGTCGGGTCTCGGCCTACCGGCACACGCCGATGTCTTCATTGAAGACGGTGGCGTCTTCGGGCGGCACGAAGGGTACGCACGCCGTGCCCGCGGGACAGGCCGGCGCCTCGAGATCGCAAAACGGAGCGCAGCACCGCCCGGGGTCGTCACAGAACGAGACGTCCGCCGCGTCCACGCACGCGTGGCGCTCCGGGCAGGCGCGGTCCGTCGTGCACGTCTCAAACGGATCGACGAGCTCGTCCTCGGGGATGCCGCAGGCGAACGTTTTCGAAAACGAAGGCACGCATACCAGACCCTCGGGACAGTCCCCCACCAACGGATCACACTGCGGCAAACAGATCGACAGCGTGCGCGCACCCGCGACGCACCGAAACGCCGGGTCGACGCGGTCGACAGACTCCGTGCAGTAGGCGACGCACGTCCCCTCGCCGAGGACGATGTCGATATCCCAGCACATCGAACCAACACTGCAGGAGTCGAGCCCGCTCACACCGGATCCCTCGACGGTACACGGCTCGCCTACCCCATCGGGATTGGGCACGACGGGAAAGCATCGCGTCGCGTTCCAGGCGGTCCCGCCGTCGTTTGCCCACACGTTGCATTTTTCGCCCCGCGGACAGTCCTGCAGCGCCGTCGAACACTCGATCGACGCCGGCCCTCCGTCGGGGTCCATGATGAAGCCCAAGCCACCGTCGCCGTCGCGGGACGATGACGTATCGCTCATGGTGCTCGTTCTCGTGGACCCGGCTGCCGTACTCGACGTCGAGCTCGTCGTGCTCGTGCTCGTGCCCGTCCCTACTCCGACGGGGGACGAAGCCGGCGCTGAGCCGCACGCGCCGGCCAGCATCACGAACACGCAGACGCACCCCCGCAAGCATTGACCGTAGCGTGCACGTCCGGCGTCGTCATGGACGGCGTCCCCAACGGGACACCTTTAGTGTAGCGGGGCCGATGTGACGCGGGCCCCAGGGCCGACGCGGTCGACGAGGCCGTTGCCGGGGACGCCCGCGAGCGTGTACTGCTCTTCGAGGATCTCGAGCAGCGCATCGGCGCGCTGCTTGTCCTCACTGAGCGCGAACGTGGTCGGGCCCGCGCCACTGATGCTGCAGCACAGCGCACCCGCCTCGCAGCACGCAGCCTTGGCGTCGATGTAGCCGGGGATGAGTCGCGCGCGCGCCGGCTCTGCGACCGTGTCGACGACCGCTTCACCGAGCATCTGCATGTCGCCGATGTGCAGCGCATGGACGAGCATCGCGAGCCGGGCCGCTTGCCCGACGGTGTCGGCGACCGACACGGCCTCGGGCAGGACCGCGCGCGCGTCGGCGGTCTTCACCTCGCAGCCCGGCGTGTACACGGTGACCCACAGCCCCTCGGGGCTGGGCAGAGAGACGAGCCGAAGCGGCTCGACCGACGGAATCAGCACGACGCCGCCGACCAGCGCGGGGGCGACGTTGTCGGGGTGCGGCGTGCCGCATGCAACGCCCTCGGCGTGGCGCGCCGCCTCGACGAGCGCATCGACCGGGAGCCCGAGCTGCAGCGCCGCATCGGCCGCGACGACGGCCGCGCTCGCGCTCGCGCCACTGCTGCCCAGACCGCTACCCAGCGGCAGCCCCTTGATCAACTCGAGCTCGACCGATGCCTTCGGCGCGAACCGGTCGAGCACGTGCTGCACCGCGACCGCTGCGGTGTTGAGCGCAGGGTCGGTCGGCAGCCGCCCGCCGTCGCCCTCGATCTTCGTGATCGTGACGCCCTGCCCCTCGCCCTTCCGGGCGCGGACGGTGTCCCCGCGCGCACGCAGCGCGAGGCCAAGGCAGTCGAAGCCAGGGCCTAGGTTGGACACGGTCGCCGGCGCGAAGGCTTCGACCCAGGGGCGGACGTCGCGGCTCACCGCTTGAGCGCGTCGTCGATCCAGCCGGCGAGCTCGCCACCGAACAGGATGTAGCGGCCGTTTGCGCGGCGTCCGTTCACGAACACGGCCGGCGTTCCATCCACGCCCGCCTCTTCACCGTGCTTCTTGTCGGCTTCGACGACGGCCTGTCCCTTGCGCGCGTTGTAGTGCGCCTTGAACTTCTCCATGTCGAGGCCGATCTGCGAGGCGTACGAGAGGATGTCGCCGTCGTCGAGCGTCTCCTGGTTCGCGAAGACGATGTCGTGCATCTCCCAAAACTTGCCCTGCTCCATCGCGGCTTCGGTGGCGATGGCGGCCGCCTTGGCGCGCGGATGCCCCATGAGCGGGAAGTGCTTGAAGATGAGCCGAGCGCGGCCGCGGAACTGGTCGACGGTCTTGCGCAGCTTGGGCGCTTCCATCTTGCAGTGCGGGCACTGGAAGTCGGCGAACACCACCACGGTGACCGGTGCGTTCTCGCTGCCGTAGACCGGACGCCCGTCCACGGGGATGTCGCGTGGCTTGAGCGACTTGGTCACCTCTTCGAGGCCCGTCCGGACTTCGCTCGTCGGCGCGCCGGCCTGCAGGTAGTCGGCGACGAACTGCGCGGCGATGAGCGAGTCCCGGCACTTGTCGTCGTCCCGCAGGGACTTCGCCAGCGAGTGCGGCTTGTCGCACGCGCTCGGCTCGGAGTTGATGATCTGGAAGAAGGTGGAGCGCTGAGACTCCGAGAGCTTGGAGAGATCCACGCCCTTGGCGTCCATGATCATCTCCCCGGCGGGCATCGCCGGCTTCTTCGCACCGTCGTCGGCGGCCTTGCCGTCGTCACCCTTGGCCTCGCCGCTGGCGGCAGGGGCCTTGGCTTCCGGACTCTTGGCCTCCGGAGGCGTGCAGGCGGGGCTGCACGCCGTCATCGCGAGGAGGCCTGCACCGAGCGCTAGCTGTGGAAACCGTGTCAAAGCCCGCGGAACGTAGCGCATGGCGAAGAGCGCTCGCAAGCCGCCCTCCTCGCCGCCGCACCCAGCGCAAACGCGGTGAGTAAACCTGCACTTCTGCAGGCGGGCGAAACGTTGACGGAACGTCAACTTCGCGCGAATACTCCGCCCAACAGGAGGTCTCAGATTGAAGATCTTGGTGACGGTCAAGCGGATCCCGGACCCCGACGCGAGCTTGAAGTTCGCGAACGGCGCCATCGATACGTCGGCGGCGAAGTGGGTTCCCAACGAATTCGATCAGTACGCGGTGGAAACCGCCCTGCGTCTCGCTGAAGACGCCAAATCCAAAAAGCGCCACGCGGAGATCGTGGTGTGCAGCGTCTGCCCGGCTAAGCAGCGTCAGCACATCACCACGTTCCTTGCGATGGGGGCCGACCGCGGCATCTGCGTCGACGCCGATGACACCGCCCTCGACTCGCAGTCGATCGCGAAGCTCATCGCCGGCGTCGTGAAGAAGGAAGCGGCCGACTTGGTCATCTGCGGCAAGCTGTCTCAAGACAGCGAGGGCAACGAGGTCGGCCAGCGCGTCGCAGGCCTGCTCAACATGCCCATCGCGTCGTTCGCGGGCGGCGTCGCACTCGACCAAGGCAGCAAGACGCTGCAGGTCCAGCGCGAGGTCGACGACGGCGTCGAGACCAAGAAGGTCCCGATGCCTTCGGTCATCACCTGCGACCTTCGCGTGGTGCTGCCCAACAGCGTGAAGAACGGCGTGACGCCGGACGACTTCTCGTACAACGAAGGCCCTCGCCTCGCGTCGCTGCGCGGCATCACGATGGCCAAGCGCAAGAAGGTCGAGCAGCTTGCGCCCGCCGACCTCGGTGTCGACGCCGCGAGCGCGGTCGCCAACACCGGCGTCAACCCGCCCCCGGCTCGCGCCGCGGGTCAAATCGTGGAAACTGTTGAGCAGCTGGTCGAGAAGCTGGCTACGGAGGCGAAAGTTCTATGAGCAAGGTTCTTGTTGTCGTCGAAACCGACGGCGCGCAGATCAAAAGCGCAAGCCTGCCCGGCGTCACCGCCGGCGCTCAGCTTGCACAGCACGGCGGCGGTGAGCTGCACCTGCTCGTCGTCGGCGCCGGCGTCGGTGATGCGGCCAACGCGATCGCGGCTGCGGGCTACGGCGCTGCAGGCGTTCACGTGGCCGACCACGCCGAGCTCGCTCCGTTCACCACCGAAGCGTGGACAGACGCGGTCGTCGCGGCGGCGAAGAACCTCGGCGCCACGGCGCTGGGCGGCACCGCCACCTCGACCCTTCGCGACGTCGTGCCCCGCGCTGCGGCGCTGCTCGACGCGCCCCTGGCCTCCGAAGTCACCGCGGTGACCGGTGCCAACGGGTTCCGTCGCGAGATGTCGGCTGGCCGCGCGGTCGCCGACTTCAACGTGTCCGGCGGGGTCATCTGCTTCACCGCGCGCGCCAGCGACTTCGAGCCTGCGGCCGCCACCGGCACCGCAGCGCCCGTCGCCGCCGTCGCCCTCGGTGAGGTCAGCAAGCGTGGCGTCGAAGTCGTCAACGTCGAGACGACCCAGAGCGCTCGCCCGGCACTGACCGAGGCAGGCGTCGTCGTGGCCGGCGGCCGCGGCATGGGCTCCGGCGATAACTTCGCTGGGCTCGAGACCCTCACCGACCTGCTCGGCGGCGCCCTGGGTGCCAGCCGTGCAGCCACCGACGCGGGCATGGTGCCCGCCGACCTCCAGGTCGGTCAGACCGGCAAGGTCGTCGCACCGAGCCTTTACTTCGCGGTCGCGATCTCGGGTGCCATCCAGCACCTCGCGGGCATGAAGGGCTCCAAGACCATCGTCGCGATCAACAAAGACGCCGAAGCGCCGATCTTCCAGGTCGCCGACTACGGCCTCGTCGCGAAGTGGGAGGACACCCTCCCGCAGCTCATCGAGCTGGTCAAAGCCAAGAAGGCCGGCTGAGCCGGTTCGGGGCCCGAAAGCCTCCGTCAGCGCCCGATCCTCCCCGGTTCGGGCGCTTTCGTCGTTTAACGGGCGAGATTGATACCCTGTGCCGGTGGGGGATGCGCGGGCAGGACCATCGGAGTACGCGCTCCGTGCCCTGCTCGTGGTGCTCGGGGCTGGCGCCGTGCATGCCGTCTTGGCGCTGATCCTGCTGCAGCTGCTGGTCGGCGAGGGCGTCCTGCGCGGACAGCAGATTTCCGTGGCGCTCTCGGTCACGGTCACCGCCCTCGCCGAGCTCGCGTTCTTGTACGTGCGCACGCAGTACGCGAGCCCCGACCACGTCGCGCGGACCTTGCCTTGGGTCAGCTGGACCACGCCCGCGGTCGCGAGCGTGGCGCTGGGCCTGGTCGCGATTCCTCCCGATGCGGTCGACACGGGACTGCGGGCAGTCCTCCTCGCGCTCACCCCCGTCCTGGCCGCCAGCTGGTCGGTCGGCCTCGTCGTCGGCATCGTGCTCGACCGGCAGCTGAGGGCATTGGCCGCGACGTACCCGCGCTCGGTCGAAGACCCCGCCCTCATCGCGCCCGCGCCACCAACCCTTTCGTACAGCTACATCCGCATCGTACTCGCCTGCACGCTGGCCGCCGCCATCGTCGCGGTCGCCAGCGTGTTCTCGCATCCGGCGGTGGTCGACGGCACGGTCTCCGCGACCCGCAGCGATGGGTGGCTTTGGATCGCGGCCCTTCTCCTGCTCATCGGATGGGCACCGTTCGCGGCGACCACGTTGGGCATGAGTCCCGGCGCCGACATCCGCTCCATCGCGCGCCGCCTCGATGCACACGGCTACGGTGCGGCCGACGTCATGCGTGCGCCCGTCGTGGTGACGCATGCCGACGAGGTCGGGCAGCTGCTCGCTTCGCTCGAGGCGCTGCGCAGCAACCTGCACGACGAGATGTCCGTCTACGAAGAGGCGCTCGAGCGCACGCGGGCCGCCGACGCCCGTAAGGCGAACTTCCTCAACGCGGTCAGCCATGAGCTCCGGACCCCGCTGAACGCCGTCGGCGGCTTCGCGCAGCTGCTCCTCGAAAACGTCGACGTCGAGCTCAACCCTTCGCAGCGCGAAGACGTGGAGCTCATTCGCGACGGTGGACGCCAGCTGCTCGAGCTGATCAACGACATCCTCGACATGTCGATGATCGAATCCGGCGAGCTGCGGCTCTCCTTTGCGAGCACAGACGTGGCTGCACTGGTCCGCAGCGTGGTGAAAATTCACCAGCCGCTGGTGGACGAGAGGGTCGTCACCCTCCAGGCAGAGATTGGCCCCGGGCTGCCCAGCGTCGTCTGTGACGCTCGGCGGCTCCGCCAGATCCTCACGAACTTGGTCAGCAACGCGATCAAGTTCACCGAAAAAGGCGCCATCACCCTTCGGGTCGCCCACGACGCGCGCCGCGACGCGGTCGTCATCCGCTGCATCGATACTGGCGTGGGCATCGCGGAAGACGACCTGGTCGCGATCTTCGAGGAGTATCGACAGGTCGGCTCGGTGAAGCGCCGCTCCAAGGGCACCGGGCTGGGCCTGGCGATCGCCCGCCGCATCGCTCGGCACCACGGCGGAACGCTGCGGGCCGAATCCACGCCTGGTGAGGGCTCGGTGTTCACGCTGCGCCTGCCGCTCGAGCCCCCCGCGCGCCCTGAAGCGATCAACATCGCCGAGGAAGACGCCCGCGCCCGCACGCTTCGGCCCACCGTCTCCGGCGACAGCGGCATTTTCTCGGTCCCGGAGTCGCAGGCATGACGCGGGGTCCGTCGACACGCCGCAGCGTCGAGCTGCGTCTGCTCGGTCTGCTCGGCTTCGCCTGGAGCGTGTGTCTCGTGCAAGCAGTGCTGTGGTCTCGGATCACGGTCGGCCCGCCGCTGTTCGAGGAAGACCTGCCCTGGTCGATGCTGATCTTGCCGCACATCGTCGCGCTGACGGTGGCCTCGATTGCCTTGTACGTAGACCTTCCGCTGGCGCGCTGGAGCGGCAACCCTCGCCCGCTGCGCGCCGGACCGACACTCCTGCTCGGCCTACCGACGCTGGTGTTCGCCCCGCTGTTCGTCGCCCGCGACCGACGTGCGCAGAGTCGTGAAGTTCCATCCCCGCGCGCCGTGAAGGAGGCCTTCGTCCAGCTTCTGCGCGTGCCGAGGCTGCTGGCCCTGCGGTTTTGGACCTGGTGCGCCGCGGCGTTCTTGGTCGACGCAATCGTGATCGGTCGCGCCTTCGCGTGGCCGTTCGAGCTGGTGCTGTGCATGAGCGGCCTCTGGCTCGCGCTACTGACCCCGCTGGCCTCGATCGTGGTCGGCTACGCCCGGGCCGCCGTACGACCGGAGTACCTGGGCGCGCCCCATCGGGTCACCGAGTTCGAACACACCTCCGACCTCCGCACGCGGCTCGTCACCCAAGCCACGCTCGTCGCGCTGAGCATTCTCGCCGCGCCGCTGTGCGCCGCAGGCACGTTCCACCTCGGGCACCCCTACGCGACCGCGCGACCGTGGGGAGCCCTGGCGTTCGGCGGCTTCATTTTCGGCGCCGCGGCCCTTACTGCCGGCCTGTTCGTCGCGCGCTCGGTCCATCGCGACGTCCTCCGGGTCACCAAGCGCACCCGCGCCGTCGTCCGCGGCATGCCGATTCGCCGCGCCGTCGAGGGCAGCTTCACCACCCGAGAGGCGCGGGAGCTGGTCGCATCGGTCGATCGACTCGTCGGGCGTATCGCAGAGTCCAACGTGGCGCGCTACGTTGCGATCGAAAAGGCCAAGGACGCCGACCGCCTCAAGAGCCAGTTCCTGGCCAACATGAGCCATGACCTGCGCTCCCCCCTGAACTCGATCCTCGGGTTCTCCGAGCTGCTGCTCAGCGGCATCGACGGCGACCTCGACCCGAGACAGCGAGAGATGGTGCAGACGATCCTCGACAGTGGACGCGGACTGCTGCGCGAGATCGACGACATCCTCGACATCGCCAAGATCGAGGCGGGCCGCCTGGAGGTCTCGCCAGAGCCCACCCCGGCCGCCAACCTGCTCACCCGAGCGATTGCCGAGGCCAAGAAGAAGAGCGGCTTGGTGCTCTCGTTCGACGTCCGGGTCGCGCCCGGCCTGCCGCCTGCGGTCTGCGACCCCTACCGGACGGTGCAGGCGATCGCGAACGTATTGCTGTTCGCGCGCAAAGGCGTCGACGACCCCGAGGTGTCCGTGGACGTGAAGCTCGCCGGCACGGAGCGCGGCCGGGCGATCCTGGTCGACGTCACCGCGCGGCATCACCCAGCCTCCAGCGCCGACTTGGCCCGGGCGCGCGCGGGCTTCTTTCGGATTGCTGGCCATCACGGACTCGGGCTGGGGCTGCCGATCGCCAGCTCGATCCTCGAGCAGCAGGGCGGGTCGCTGGGTATCGAAGAGCTCGAGCACGGCATGGTCTTCTCGCTGGAGCTGCCCGCGGCCGCGCGACGGGGCCGTCGCGTCACGCCAAGTCGGATCGGTGTCGGCGCCATGGCCCGCCCCGCGTCGCGCTGATACGGTGCCGTCGTGCTGACCCTGCTCGCCGACGATCTCGCCGCCTACGTCGAGTCCCACGCCGACCCCGAATCCGCGCTGCTCGGCGAGTTGCGAGAGGCAACCTACGCCGAGCTCGAAGACCCGCAGATGCAGGTCGGACGCGTCGAAGGAGCGCTGCTCAAGATGTTGGCGCAGCTCATGGGCGCGCGCCGAGTCATCGAGCTGGGCACGTTCAGTGGGTACTCCACGCTCAGCCTCGCCGCCGGCACGCTGGAGGACGGCCGCGTGATCACGTGCGACATCGACCCGGTCGCGACCGACCTCGCCAAGCGGTTCTGGGCTCGCAGCCCGCACGGACACAAGATCGAGCTTCGCCTGGGCCCTGCTCGAGCGTCCTTGGCCGCGCTCGCCAGCGAGGGCGATGCCTTCGATCTCGCCTTCGTCGACGCCGACAAAGAGTCGTACAGCGATTATTGGGAGGCGTTGGTCCCGATGATGCGCCCCGGCGGCCTCATCGTGGCCGACAACGCGCTGTGGAGCGGAAAGGTCCTACAACCTCATGAAGCCTCCGACCATGCGCTCGTCGCCTTCAACACCCGCGTGCAGAACGATGCGCGGGTCGACAACGTGCTGCTCTCGGTCCGCGACGGCATGATGCTCGCGCGCAAGCGCTGAGCCGTGTCGACCCGGCCCAACGTGGGGCCGGGCCCCAACGGAGAATTCATCGCGTAGCGGCGCGCTGGGAAACGTTGCCGGACCCACTGACGTACACTCGTGGACGGTGCCTGCTTCTCCGGCCGCGACCTTGTCCAACTCCGCACCCACCCAGACCCCCGCGCAGACGGCCGCTGCCATCCGCGACGCGGTGTCCTCCTCGATTGCTGGCAAGGACGATATCATCGAGTTTGCGATCATCGCGCTGCTCTCGGGTGGTCACCTGCTGCTCGAGGACATTCCCGGCGTCGGCAAGAGTACGCTCGCGCGCGCCCTCTCCGGCTCCGTGGGCGGCGAGTTTCGCCGCATCCAGTTCACCTCGGACCTGCTGCCCGCCGACGTGCTCGGCGTCAACGTGTGGCGGCCGCAGCAGGAGACGTTCGAGTTCCGAGAAGGCCCGCTCTTCGCAAACTTCGTCCTCGCCGATGAGGTCAACCGCGCCCCCCCGCGCACGCAGAGCGCGCTGCTCGAAGCCATGGGCGAGCGCCAGATCTCGATCGACGGCGTCAGCCGGCCCCTGCCCGAGCCGTTCATGGTCATCGCGACCCAGAACCCGCTCGAGCACTACGGTACCTACCCGCTGCCCGAATCGCAGCGCGACCGCTTCGTGCTGCGGCTGTCGATGGGCTACGCGGCTGCGGACGTCGAAGCGAGCCTGCTTCAGGGCGGACGCGTGCAGGAGGTGACCGAAGCGGTGACCAACCCAGCCGCGGTGCTCGAGGCCCAGCACGCCGCGAAAGCGGTGTTCTTGCATCCGGACCTCGCCACGTACGCGCAGGCCGTCGTGCAAGCCACCCGCGAACACCCCCACGCTCGCCTGGGCGTGAGTACCCGCGGCGCGCTGTCGTGGGTCGCCGCCGCCCGTGCCCGCGCGCTGCTGCAAGGCCGTGAGCAGGTGAGCATCGACGACCTGCAAGAGCTGGCCGTGTACTCGCTCGCCCACCGCGTGCTGCCTGCCCTCTCGGCAGACGACGGCGGACAAGCCTCCTCCGAAGAGCTCATCCGCGACATCGTTGCCACGACGCCGGTCCCACGCTGACCATGGCCGAGCCCTCGTCCACGTCCGATGCGCCGACGCGGCGTCGTGGCAGCCTGCTGCGGCGCATGCTCACCGCGCGTGGTCGTCGGCTCGAGATCACTCGCGCCGGCTGGCTGTTCATCGTCCTCACCCTCGCGGTGGGCTTTGCCGCGATCAACTCGGGCAGCAACCTCCTGCACGCCATCTTCGGCGCGCAGATGGCTCTGATCATCGGCAGCGGCATGCTTTCCGAACGCGCGGTCTGGCGCGCCGAGGCGAAGCGCACGATCGCCGAGGCGGTCCACGCGGGCACCCCCGCGCCCCTTCGCGTCGAGCTTCACAACCGCAGCAGCACGGGCGAGCTCATCTCGGTGAGCGTCGAGGACGACGACGCGGTGCAGCAGTCGGGAGCCTGCGGCCCGGTCTTCGCGGTCCGTCTCGCGCCGGACCAGACCCAGACGCTCCACACCACGATCACGATGCCGTCGCGGGGTCGCCATCGGCTGCCCAAGGCGGTGGTGGCCACGCGATTCCCGTTCGGGTTGTTCGTCAAGCGACGCGACCTTCCCGAGCCGCCCGTCGTCACGGTGTACCCGCGAATCCACGCCATTCGCCCGCCCCAGAGCCGCAGCTCCCGGCCGGGCACGGGCGAGGCCTCGGGACGCCAAGCCCGGGTGGGTGAGTTCTTCGGGCTGCGAGAGTACCGAGAGGGCGACGACCCAAGGCGCATCTACTGGAAAGGCCTGGCTCGCAACCGTCGCCCCGTGGTGCGCGAGCACGAGGCGCTCGGCGACACGGAGCTGGTCCTCGAGCTGGCGTCGGGCGTGACCGGCAACGCCGCCTTCGAGACGGAGGTGGAGCGCGTCGCCTCGATGGCGGTTGCCCACCTCCAAGAGCCGGGCGTCGCCGTGGGGCTGCGGTACGGCGGCCAGATGCTGGTCGAGCCGGCCTCGGGCGCCCACGCCCGCCGCACCCTGCTCGAAACCTTGGCGGTTGTGGGAGAGCGCGCAGCATGAGTCTTCGGCAGCTCCGCGACCGCCTCAGCGCGCTGCAGGCCTTCCTCGCCGCCATCGCCGTGATCGCCGGCGGCGGCATGACGTGGCCGAGCCTCGGTCTCACGGTCGCGTTCGGTGCATGGGCTTTCTATCGACCGCTACCCGACGAGCCCAACCCCAAGACTTCACGCCTGTGGACGGTCGGCATCGTGCTCGCCCTTGCAGCAACGCTCGCCCGCGTCTTCTTGCGCGGTGAAATTCTGGATGCCGGCGTCGACTTCCTGCTGCTGCTGATCGTGCAGCGCCTGTTCAACCGGCAGCGTGCCCGCGAGCACATGCAGCTGCTCATGCTCGGCAGCCTGCTGATGGTCGTCGGTGCGGTCGTCAACACCGGCCTGGGCTATCCGCTCCTCTTCGCCGGATACCTCGTCGTCGCGGTGATGACCCTGATCGTCAACCACCTCATGTCCGAGGGGGAGCGACTCGGCGCCCGCGTCATGGCCGAGGCGGCTCGCGCCGCAATCCGCTCCCGCGAGACGTTGTGGCGGGCCGCGCTGGGCGTGGCCGGGCTGGCGGGCGTCGGCGCGCTCGCGGTCTTCTTGCTGTTTCCCCGCTGGGGAGCCGGCGTGTTCCTGCGCGGCGCCATGGCCCGGGACAGCCGAAGTGGCTTCGCGGGCGAGGTGCAGCTGGGCGACTTCGGCCGCATCAAATCCGACACCACGGTCGCCGCCCGCCTGCGACCCAAGGGCGACATGCCCAAGGTCAAGCGGCTCACCTGGCACCTTCGCGGCGGCGCCTTCGACGTGTACGAAGGCGGACGCTGGTCGACGAACAACGCCACCGCTGAGCGCGTTCCCCTGCGTCCCGTGGGCAACTACCGCGCGCTCTCTCCGGATGGGACGCCCCTGCTTCAGCCGGTCCGAGGCCGTGGCCTCGGCCGCAGCGGCGTGCGGTACGAAGCGCTACCCCGCCCGCACCACGGCAGCGAAGTCATCAAGGTGGACGTGGTCCTCGAGGACCTCGGCGTCGACGCGATGTTCGTTGCGAGCGACCCGATCGCCGTGCGCCTCAACGCCCGCGGCGCGCTCGAGAAGCGCGACATGAAGGTCCGCGCCGGCCGGCATCGAGAGTTCCGCATCGCCAAGCCGCCCGGACCCGTCCAGTACGAGTTCGTCGCCCGCATCGGCGCCCCCGACCCGGACGGCTTGCGTAGCCTGGGCGACCCCGCCGTCGAAGACGCCTACAGCGGGTACCTGCAGCGCAGCAACGGCCTCTCCGCCGAGGTCACCACGCTCGCGAACGAGATCGCAGGTACGCAGGCCACCCGCTACGACAAGGTCGCGGCGCTGATGGCCTACCTGGGGGACTTCGCGTACACCACGGATCTCGAGCTGCCCGAGCGCGTCCGCCAGGGCGCCGACCCGCTCGAAGGCTTTCTGTTCGATACCAAAGCCGGACACTGCGAGTACTTCGCCTCTGCGCTGGCCGTGCTGGCGCGCGAGGTCGGCGTCCCGACGCGCATCGTCAACGGCTACTACGGCGCGCACTACAACGACCTGGGCGACTTCTACGCCGTCCGTCAGGCCGACGCGCACTCGTGGGTCGAGGTGTGGTTTGGGCCCGAGGTCGGCTGGGTCACCTTCGATCCGACGCCGCCATCGGGTCGCACCGCGGGCGATGATGCGCCGCTGCTGCCGGCCCTGAACGAAGCCCTCGACGCGCTCCGCAACGCGTATCTCGAGTACGTCATCGACTACAACCTCTCGAAGCAGCTCGGCCTGCTCGAAGGCATGGGCGTGCGCCGCAACGACGGACACCACCCGCGCATCGCCTGGCGCGGCGTCGCGATGTGGGGTGGCGGCGCGCTCGTCCTCATCGCGATCGCGTTCGTGTGGCGACGTCGCCGCAGACCGACGACGCCCGCCGTCGAGCGGGTCTACGGCGACCTGCTTCGCTGGCTGGAGCGGCACGGCCAGACCCGCGCGCCCCACGAATCTCCCCTTCGGTTCGTCAGCCGGATCGCCGAGGCGTTCGACGACCCGACGCCGCTGATGCGGTTCGCCGCCCGCTACGAAGCGCTGCGTTTCGGGCAAGAGGCCGGCCCGGCCGACCTCGACGCGCTACGGGACGCGGCCGCCCAAGTCCGCGCGCAGCCGCCTCCACGCTCGTGACTTTCAGGCGAGCCTGAACACGCTTTGCGAAGGCCTTGAACGTTCGGCTCGGTCGACAGCGTCGCCCCGTCGTTGCAGTCGCACCACCGCGCGGTCCGTACACTCGCCCCCATGGGTCGAGCGCGGGTGGCGTGGATGATGGTGTTGGGCATGGCGTGTGGCTCGCCGACCTCGGACGATGCGGACGCGGACGCGACCTCGACCTCGACCTCGACCTCGACGGCGACCGCCGACACCACGGACGCTTCACCCACGGTCGCCACGAGCGACGCGACCACGGACGCCGACCCCGGCGACAGCACCGACGCCACGAGTACCGCAGCACAGGACACGACGAGCACGCAGGACGCCGGAGAGAGCAGCGGAGCCGCGACGCCGATGGTCGACACCGCGACGCCGGGTGAGCTGCCGTGTGCGGACCGCATGCTGCCCTTCACGCCCCCCTTCGACCCCCGAGGCGAGTCGCCCGAGGACGCCTTTTGGATGATGTGGTTCAGCTGGCGCGCGCTGCTCTCGGAGACGCAGACGCTGCCTGAAGAACTCGCGGGCGTCGGCTTCATCGACTACCAAGCGATCAACGTCCCGAGCGCGGGCCTTCAGGCATTCGTCACGGCCAACGACGACGTCGTCGTCGTGTCGTTCCGCGGCTCCGAAGAGGTGCTCGATTGGCTCACCAACCTGAGCTTTGCGCAGGCGGGCGCCAGCAGCGAAGGCCTGCCCGGAGACGTGCATCTGGGCTTTCGAACCTCCCTGGATGCGGGTTGGGACGACATTCGCGACGCGATCGATGCCTTCGGAGGACAGGACCGCCCGGTCTGGGTCACCGGTCAGTCGCTCGGCGGCGCGCTGGCGGTGTTGGCCGCAGCGAGGCTGGTCGATGCCGGCTATCTCGTCGCGCCGCTGTACACCTACGCGAACCCCCGCGCACTCGATACCGAAGCCGCGGGGACGCTGCAGGCCGCGCTCGGCGGTCGCGCCTACCGGTACATGAACGCGAACGACCTGGTTCCCCGCGTACCGCCGTGGGGCGGTGCTGCGGAGGCAGCCGGCCCGGTGCTGCCCCTGGGCGCCGGGCTGGCGACCGCCCTCATCGACGATCTCGACTACACCCACGTCGGGCAGCTCTTCCACTTCACCGACGACGCCTGGGTCACCGCGGACCCGTTCGACGACAGCGAAGACCTGACGTACTGGGGCTCGCTGGACGACGCGGGATGGTTCGCGCTGCTCGGGCTTGCGGCCCAAGGCACCGAGCACGATCGAGATACCTACCTGTGCCTCCTGCGCGAGCGCGCGTTCGGCAGCTAGCTGTGGTGCCACGTTACAGGCAGCTAGCGCCGCAGCGACTCGGCGTGCAGCGTCTGCCCCTGCGCGTCGGGATCCAACCCGGCGCGAACCAGCGCGTCGGCCAGCTCGGTGGCGTCGACCGACCGGTAGCGATCCGCCGTCTTGCGTGCGACGAGACCGACCGCGGCGAGCATGCAGTTGCCGACCACCGCGCCGAAGCGCTCCCCGGGTCGCGATTCTTCGCGGTCGCTGCCCGTGATGAACGACGGCCGCGCAATCGTGTGTGGCTGGCCGCTGCGGGCCAGCGCCGCCTCGAGCTTTGCCCGCGCTGCGAGGTAGGGGTTTCGCGTCGAAGCGGTCACGCCGAGTGACGAGAGATAGACGTAGCGAGCGGTCGGGGCCGCTTGAACGCACGCGTCGAGCAGCGTCTTCGAGAGGCCGTAGTCGATGCGCTCGTACGCCTCGTTCGCGCCCATGCCCTCCCCTTTGGCGCGGCGACGGGTCGTGCCCAGCAGCCCGAACACGAGCGTCGGCGCGCATCGCTGCAGCGCATCCGCCATGCCCTCCACGGTCCACGCGGCGGTGTCCACAGTGGCGCCCTGGCCCTCGAACGTGGAGCGCCAGCGCGGCAGAGACCAGGAGTCCGGCCGCACGTGCGCGACGGTCTCGATGCCCCGCTCCCGCAGCGCCGCCACCACTGCACGACCCGTGTACCCGGTCGCGCCCGCCACGAATGCCACGTCGGTCATGACCCGCACCGTACCAAGGGCAGGGTTGGTAGGCTGCCGCCGATGCGACGGATGCTCCTCGCTGCTGTGTTGCTCACCGGCTGCGCCCACCCGGCCGAGCCTGCGCCTGCCGTTGCCGCCACCGCCTCGGTCGACGCGCTCGCCCCCCACGCCGACGACCCTCTGGCGGGCCCGCGCATCGAAGCCGTCGACGCCATGCTCGCGCAGATCGATCCCCCGTCGCTTCGCGGGCACATCGAACGGCTCGTCGCCTTCGGCACCCGGCACACGCTCTCGGAGACCGCCAGCAAAACCCGCGGCATCGGGGCCGCACGCCGAGCGATCGCGGCCACGATGAAGCAGTCCCCCGCGCTGCAGGTCCGCCTGGACCCCCACCGCATCGAGCCGGACGGACGTCGCGTCGATGCCCCGACTGACGTGGTGAACGTGGTCGCAGTCCTGCCCGGCACCCTGCCCGATGCCCGCGACCGGCACGTGTACGTGATCGGGCACTACGACTCGCGGGTGACCGACCCGATGAACCGCACCGACGATGCGCCCGGCGCCAACGACGACGGCTCGGGGACCGCGGTGGTGATGGAGCTCGCCCGCGTGATGTCTCAACACGAGTACGACGCAACGCTCGTGTTCATGGCCACCGCGGGCGAGGAGCAGGGCTTGCTCGGGGCGCGGGCCCACGCCCAGGCCGCCAAGGCGCAGGGGGTCGACATCGTCGCCGTGCTCAGCAACGACATCGTCGGCGACCCCACCGGACCCTCCGGGGCCGTGCACGACGACCGCGTACGCGTGTTCTCGATCGCGCTACCGCCCTGGCTGCTCGACGAAGACCTCGGCCGGCTGCGCACGCTTGCCGCGACGCACGACGGACCCAGCCGACAACTCGCCCGCTACGTGCACGAGGTCGGCCGCCGCCACGCCCTGCCCGTGCAGGCTCAGATGGTGTTTCGGCGCGACCGCTTCCTTCGGGGCGGCGACCACACCGCCTTCAACGAGGCCGGCTACGCAGCCGTGCGCTTCAGCGAGGTCGAAGAGAACTACGACCGGCAGCACCAAGACGTGCGGACCGAGGACGGGCGCAGCTACGGCGACCTGCTCGAGCACGTGAACCCCGACTACCTCGCCGGCGTCGCGCGCCTCAACGCGGCCGCGGCCGCGCACCTGGCCAACGCGCCGTCTGCTCCCGCCGACGCGCGCATCGTGGCCGACACGCTTCGACACGACACGCTGCTGCGCTGGACCGCCAGCCCCGAGTCCGACGTCGCCGGCTACGAAGTGGTCTGGCGCGACACCACGCAGCCGCAGTGGACCCACGCGCGCGACGTCGGCAACGTCACCGAGGCGACGATGCCCATGTCGAAGGACAACGTGTTCTTCGGCATCCGGGCCTACGACGTCGACGGATACCGAAGTCTCGTGCGCTTCACGGAGGTCGGGCGCTCGTGACGGTCGTCGATGCCGCGGCGCTGCTCGATCGCTACGACGCGTTCTTGCTCGACGCGTACGGGGTGCTCGTCGACGGCGGCGGACCCCTGCCCCACGCAGCCGCCTTCGTCGACGCCCTCGAGCGCGCCGGCAAGCAGCGACTGCTGCTGAGCAACGACGCCTCCCGCACGCCGGCGCAAGTCGCCCGCCGCTTCGACCGCTTCGACATCGGTCTGCGCGAGGATGAGCTGCTGACCAGCGGGATGATGATCGCGCCGTGGGTGGAGGCGCAGGGCTTGCGAGGAAAGCCCGCCGTCGTGCTCGGCCCGCGAGGCTCGCTCACCCTGGCCGACGAGGCCGGCCTGGTGCGCGTCTCGCCCGACGACGCCCATGCTGAAGTCTTCGTGGTCTGCGACGAGGCCGGCTACGACTTCGTGCCCGCGCTGGAGGCCACCCTCACCACGCTCGTGGCCCGCATCGCCGCCGGCCAGCCCTGCGCGCTGGCACTGCCCAATCCCGACGTGCTCTACCCCAAGCCGGGCGGGACCCTCGGACTCACTGCCGGCGCGGCCGCGGCGGTGATCGAGCGCGGACTCATCGCCCGCTTCGGCGACGACGCGCCCCAGTTCACCCGCCTGGGCAAGCCCCACGCCCCCATCTTTGCTGCGGCGGTCGCCCGGGTCGAAGGACGCGTTCTGATGATCGGCGACCAGCTCGAGACCGACGTCGCCGGCGCGCGGGCAGCCGGCATCGACGTGGCGCTCATCGAAACCGGCGTCGGGCGCCGGCCTCCACCCGACGCCCCGCTTCAGCCGACCTGGGTGCTCGAGTCGCTGGCGCTCACGTAGGCTCGTCGAGGTTGCTCCGCACCCGCCCGACCACGGTCGCGATCCGCCGAATCTCGGGCCGGGAAAACCCCGCGAACGCGCGATCGAGCAGCGTGTTCGACACGGCAATGAACGTCGGCAGCGTGGCGTAGGCCTTTGGCGTGGGCCGGATCAGCATCGCGCGCGAGTCGTCCGGGTCGGCCTCTCGGGCCACCCACCCCTGCTGCGCCAGCGCTTTGACGAAGCGGCCGACGGTCACCTGAGACAGCTCCATCCGCGTGGCCAGCGCTCGCGCGTGCAGCGGTCGCTTGGCCGCAAACAGAATCATCAGCGCGTTGGCTTGCGCGGGCGTGACGTCGGTGAGCCCTTCGGCCTCGAACAGCGCGGCGACCTGCTGCTCGAGCTTGCGGCCGATGCCCGAGATCGTCAAAAACGCCTCGGCTTGCACGCGTCGCAGGTCGAGCGTCTCCTCGTCGACCTCGCGGCCGGCCTCGTCCGTGGCGGCGGCGGCCCCGACGGTTGGGCGCTGCGGTGCGGTTGGCTTCGTCGATCCCATGCAGGCGTTGCACCGAGATACTAAGCATGCTTAGTATCTGCCCGCCAGCCCCAATCGAGGGGGCAGCGAGGAGTTCCCCGTGCCCGACGCCTATCTGTTCGACGCCGTCCGCACGCCGCGAGGTCGCGGCAAGGAAAGCGGCAGCCTGTACACCATTCGCCCCATCGACCTGCTCGCCCAGGCGCTGCGGGCGTTGAGCAACCGCAACGAGCTGGACACCTCCCAGGTGGACGACGTCGTCGTCGGCTGCGTCACGCAGACCGGCGACCAGGGCGCCTGCATCGCCCGCTTCGCCGCGCTCGAGGCCGGATGGCACGTCGACGCGCCCGGCGTCACCCTCAACCGCTTCTGCGGCTCGGGCCTGCAGGCGATCAACGACGCGGCCGCCATGGTGGCCTCGGGCTTCTACGACGCGGTCGTTGCCGGCGGCGTCGAGAGCATGTCACGCGTGAAGATGGGCAGCGACGGCGGCGCGATCTTCGACCCCGCCACGCAGTGGAACGTGGGCTCCGTGCCCCAAGGCGTCAGCGCCGACCTGCTCGCCACCCTGCACGGTCTGTCGCGGGCCGACGTCGACGCGTTCGCGGTCGAGAGTCAGCGCCGCGCCGCGGCAGCCCAGGCCGAAGGCCGCTTCTCCCGCAGCCTCGTCCCCGTGCTCGACATCAACGGCCTGCCCGTGCTAGAGGCCGACGAGTATCCGCGTCCGGGCACCACGGTCGAAAAGCTCGCCGAGCTCAAGCCTTCGTTCGAGGTGATGGGCAAGCAGTTCGGCCTCGACGCGCTCACCAAGTCGAAGTACCCGCAGGTCGAGCGCATCAACCACGTGCACCACGCTGGCAACGCCTCGGGCATCGTCGACGGTGCAGCGGCCACCCTGGTGGCCACCAAGCAGAAAGGCGAGTCCTTGGGGCTGAAGCCTCGCGCAAAGATCCGCTCGGTCGCGGTGGTCGGCACCGACCCCATCTTGATGCTCGCCGGGCCGATGCCCGCCAGTCGCAAGGCGCTGAAAAAGGCCGGCATGCAGGCATCGGACATCGACCTCTGGGAGGTCAACGAGGCCTTCGCCGCGGTCCCGATGGCGTTCATGCAGGAGCTCGACGTGGACCACGCGCGCGTCAACGTCAACGGCGGCGCGATCGCACTGGGGCACCCGCTCGGAGCCACCGGGGCCATGCTCATGAGCACGCTGATCGACGCGCTCGAGGACCAAGACAAGACCACCGGCGCCGCCACGCTGTGCATCGGCGGCGGCATGGGCATCGCCACCGTCATCGAGCGCGTCTGAGGAGATTCGACATGACCCACACCACCGAAAACGGAACCGTGCAGCTGGCGTACGACGCCGACGCCAAGGTGGCCACGCTCACGCTGGCCATGCCCAAGGTCAATCGAATCAACGACGACTTCGGCCTCGGCCTGCAGCAGGCGCTCGACTGGGCCGAAGCGCAGGAGGGGCTCGCCGGCATCATCGTCGACTCGGCGCACAAGGACTGGTGCGTCGGCGCGGACATCGACCGGCTGTTCAAAGAGCGCAACGCTGCCGACCTGATCCAGCGGGTGCGGCACCTCGGCGCGCTGTACCGGCGACTCGAAACGCTCGGCGTCCCCGTGGTGGCCGCGCTGACCGGCTCGGCGCTCGGCGGCGGCTACGAGCTGGCGCTGTCGTGCCACCATCGCATCGCACTCGACGAGGCGCGCATTCAGGTCGGCCTGCCCGAGGTCACGCTGGGCGTTCTGCCCGGCGCCGGCGGAACGCAGCGACTGCCTCGCCTCATCGGCATTCAAGGAGCGCTCGACATCGTGCTGCAGGGCAAGATGCTGCGCGCGCCCAAGGCCAAGGCCGCGGGCCTGGTCGACGCCCTCGCCTCCGACCGCGAGGCGCTGCGGAGCGCTGCCTTGGCGTGGATCGCCGCCAACAAGCACGCCAAGCAGCCGTGGGATACCGGCGCGCGCATCCCGGGTCCGCGTCCGGGCTCGGGCGACGCGCGCAACATGTTCATGGCCGCCTGCGGCATGCTCGAAAAGAAGACCGCGGGCGCATACCCAGCGCCGCAGCTGGCGATCGCCGCCATGCAAGAAGGACTCGCGCTCACCTTCGACCGGGCGATGGAGGTCGAGGCCCGCTACTTCGTGAAGCTGGCGACCAGCGACCAGGCCAAGGACATGCTGCGCACGCTGTGGTTCCACCGCACCGCTGCCGAGAAGCACGAGGGCCTGCCGCACACCGACGCGCTCGACGTCGACAGGGTCGGCATTCTCGGCGCGGGCATGATGGGCGCGGGCCTGGCCTTCGTCTGCGCGAAGGCTGGCTTCGACGTGGTACTCAAGGACATCAAGGCCGAGGTCCTCGAGGCCGCGCAGGCGCACTGCAACGCGCAGGCGACCAAGCTGCGGCACCTCGGTGAAGACGACCGCGCCGCACTGCTCGGACGCATCTCCTACACGCTCGAGCTCGATGCCCTCGACGGCTGCGACCTGGTGATCGAAGCCGTCTTCGAGAACCTCGACCTCAAGCACGCCGTCACCCAAGACACCGAGCCCAAGCTCAGCGAGCGCGGGTTCTGGGCCAGCAACACCAGCGCCCTGCCGATCGACGACCTCGCCAAGGTCTCTGTCGACCCCACCAAGTTCATCGGGCTGCACTTCTTCTCGCCCGTCGAGAAGATGCAGCTGCTCGAGATCATCGTGGGCGCGCAGACCTCCGATCAAACGCTCGCCCGCGCGCTGGCCTTCACCCGGCGCATCAAGAAGCTGCCCATCGTGGTCGGCGACGGCTACGGCTTCTACACGACGCGCGTGTTCTCGGCGTACATCGTCGAAGGCGCACAGCTCGTCGCCGAGGGGCACGACCCCGTGCTCATCGAGTGGGCCGGGCGCAGCAGCGGCATGGTCGTACCGCCGCTGCAGGTCTTCGACGAGGTGACGCTGTCGCTGGTGGTCAAAGGCTTCGCCATGGGGCGCACCTACGGCAAGACGCTCGACATCGCCGCCGTGAAGCTCATCGAAGACATGGTTGCCGACGGTCGCGCGGGCAAGGCCGCGGGCGCAGGGTTCTACGCCTACGCCGACGGACGGCGCAGAGGCTTGTGGCCAGGTCTGAAGGACAAGGCCACCGGAACGCCCGAATCGAGTGCGGTCGAGGAGCTCGCGGCGCGCCTGCTGGGCATTCAAGCGCTCGAGGCGGCCCGCTGCGTCGAAGACGGCGTGATCAAGCAGCACCGCGACGCGGAGGTCGGCGCCATCTTCGGCGTGGGCTTTGCGCCCAACACCGGCGGGCCTCTGGCCTACATCGATCGGATGGGCGTCGCGGCGTTCGTGGCTCGAATGGACGACTTCGCGGCTCGGTTCGGCCCCCGCTACGCGCCGCCGAAGCTGCTGCGCAACATGGCGACGAAGAACGAGACCTTCTTCGAGCCCGTCTGAACTTCGGGCGTGGTAAGCCCCACCGCAGGATGTTCGACTCGGTCGTCTTCTCCGGTGGGGGGTGCCGCTGCTTCTGGCAGTCGGGGTTTTGGGAGGTCGTTGGACCGCTCCTGCAGCCCCGCGCCGTCGCGGCCGTGAGTGCTGGGGCTGCCTTCGCGTGTGCGGCCTTCGGCGGTCGCAGCCGCGACGTGCTCGCCGAGTTCAAGCGGCGCACCGACGAGAACCCGAGCAACCTGCACCTGCGCAACGTGGGCCGGGACGCGCCCGTGTTCCCGCACTACGCGATGTATCGCGGCACGATCCTGTCGATCACCGACGCGCGCATGCTCGAAGCCCTGCGCGATGGTCCGGAGATTCGCGTGCTGATGGCGCATCCCCCGCAGGGCTGGTCGGCGCTGCGGGGCGCCGCGGTCGGCCTGGTCTCCTACCGCCTCGAGCGCAAGCTCGGCATCCGCGTCCGCGCCCAGTGGCCCCGCCGTCTGGGCTACGGCCCGGCGCTGGTTCGTGCCGACACGTGCAGCAGCGCCGACGAGCTGGCCGACGTGATCCTGCAGAGTTCGTGCGTGCCGCCATTGATGCCGCTGATGCATCGAGACGGGCGTCCCGTGCTCGACGGCGCGCTGATCGACGGCGTACCGGTCGACGCGGTTGCGGACCACCTCGACACGCTCGTGCTGCTCACCCAGCACGACGACGCCCTGCCGGACCTTCCTGGCGTGACGTCCGTGCGCCCCAGCGCCCCGATCCCGATCGCCCTGTGGGACTACGCGAACCCCCAGCGCGTCCAAGACACGTTCGATCTGGGCCTCCGCGACGGAGAGACGTTCGCGCGCGCGATGCAGCGCGGCACCGCGCTGGGCGCCTGAGCCCCGGCATCGATGCCGACCGGCCCGGAGCGCCTGCCGTGGTCATGGCGGCGCGGCTTCGGTAGAACCCTGGACGCCGTGCCGTTCGAACCCGCGCCGTCCCTGCCCCGCTGGCTCGCCGACCAACTCCCCGTCGGCCGCAACGCCTACGTGCTCGAGCGCGGGCGCCACGTGGGCCGCACGATGCACTTCATCGACGAAGGGCCGCGTGACGCCCCCACGGTGATCATGGTCCACGGCAACCCGACCTGGTCGTTCCTGTGGCGCAAGGTCATCGCCGCCCTCCCCGGCTTTCGCTGCATCGCGCCGGACCTGCTGGGCTTCGGCTGCTCGTCACCGCTGCGCAGCGCGGTGGACCACACCGTCGAGACGCACGCGGCCGCGCTGGTCGAGCTGGTCGAAGCGCTCGACCCCGGACCCTTTATCCTCGTCGGCCAAGACTGGGGTGGACCGCTCGCGGTTCAGATCGGCGCGGCGATGCCCGAGCGCGTGCGCGGCCTCGTGCTCGGCAACACCTCCGTCCTCGTGCCCGAGCGCCCGCTGGGGACCGCGTTCCACAAGTTCGCCCGCACGCCCGTCGTCTCCGACCTCGTCTTTCGCGGGCTCGGCTTTCCGCAGAACGCTTTGTGGTCGGTGCAGGGCGACCGGCAGTCGATCCGCGGCGCGGTTTCCCGCGCGTACCGCTGGCCGCTGCGCAAGCTCGCCGACCGCATCGGCCCCCTCGCGCTCGCCCGCATGGTGCCCGACGGCCCCGAGCACGCCTCGGTGCCCGCGCTTCGTCGCGGCGCCGCCTGGGCGACGGGCTTCGAAGGACCCACCGCGCTGGTGTGGGGCACCGAAGATCCGGTGCTCGGTCGCGCGCTGGGTCGGCACGAGCGGGCCTTCCCGAACGCACCGGTCACCGTCACGCAAGCGGGGCACTTCCTCCAAGAAGAAGTGCCCCAACCGATCGCAGACGCCATCGCAGACGTCCACGCGCGCGCCGGCTGAACTCAGCCGAGGTCGTCGTAGCTCTCGACGATCTTGTCGATGAGCCCGAAGTCGATCGCCTCTTCGGGCGACATCCACGTGTCCCGATCGAGGGCCTTGGCCACCTTGTCACGCGGCTGCCCCGTGGCTTCGACGTAGACGTCGGTGATCTTGTCCCGCGTCTTGACGATCTCCTCGGCGGTGATCGCGATGTCGGTGGCGGGGCCCGTGATGCCGCCCATCGAGGGCTGGTGGATCATGAACCGGGCGTTCTTGGTGGCGAACCGGCTGCCCTTGGGCGCGACGAGGGAGAGAATCGATCCCATCGAGGCGGCCATGCCGGTCACGAGCGTGCGCACCGGGGAGCTGATCATCTTGATCTGGTCCCACACCGCGTATCCCGCGTCGACCGAGCCCCCAGGGCTGTTGATCACGAGCGTGATCGGCTCTCCCTTGCCGGTGAGCTCCATGTACCAGAGCTTGCGGATCGCGTCGGTCGTGGACCCTCCGGAGACGCCGCCGGAGAAAAACAGGCGGCGCGCCTTCAGGAGGGTGAACTCGATTTCGTCGTCAAGTCGCGTGAAACCCATGTGTTTGCTCTGCGCTGTGTCGCCGACCTGCCTGGAGCATTTGGCGGCGATGTCGGCAGTATGGCACCTTTCCGCCGCCCTGGGCCGACCCGATGACGGCCGCAGCCGCCGCGATTGTCATTTCGTCACGCCAAGCCTCCGCGCCCCGCCAACTCGTCCGGCGCGTCGGCCCCCGACACTGCCCAACCTGACGGGCTTCGAGGTGTGTCTCCTCGTATCCTGCGGTGGCATCATCGTTGCAGATTCTCCCCCGCGATCGTCATGAGCCGTCTCCCCCGTTCCCCGCGCCACCCGCTGATGCTGCTCCTTGCGGCCGGCGTGCTGTGCCCGGCACTCGCCCACGCGGCGCCCCCCGCCGGCGGCGACTTCCAGATCCAGTACTGGACCACCAACGAAGAGGGCGAGCGCGGCCGCCAGATGACGCAGAACGACCTGCGCGGCTACGTGAACAAGGCCCGCTGCGAGTGCGGTCAGGCCGTGTCCGCCCGCGTCCGCATCTCGAGCACCACCGCGCTCGATCCGGTCCAGATCCGGACCTTCGTCGGCAACAACTGCGACACCGGTCAGCTCGGCAACAACATCCAGGCGCGCCCCTGTGCGCTGGTGATCGACGACTTCACCAACGCGTACACCAAAAACATCGACTTCTCGTTCAACCCGATCTGGCTCGCCACCGGCATCTCCCGCGAGAGCGAGAGCCAGGCGATCAACACCGCCATCGCCGCCAACGAGTGCGGCACCCAGCAGGGGGACGGGGGCGTCTGGATCTGCGTCGAGAACAGCGACCAGACCGACTGCCAGCCCGAGGAGTTCGTCGTCACCGGGCCGCAGACGCAGGTCGTCGACCCCGAGAGCGGCACGGCGCTGTCGCTCACCTACGACTTCAATCCGCCGAACGTGTCGGCCAGCAACTTCCGCGCCTCCGGTGGAGACGGTGCCGTGGTGGTCAACTGGGACAACGCGACCTCGGCCGACGTTCAGGGCTTCCGGGCGCTGTGCGCCAACCTTGACGGCAGTCCGGTCGAGGGCAAAGGGTTCCGACTCGACAGCGTCACCGCCATCAACAACGGCACGATCTACTACACGGCAGACAACCTCTGCCCCGACGGCCCGTTCGACGAAGTCGACGTCAACGAAGACCCCGATGAGATCCTGACGACCGGCGGCGACAGCGATACCGACGGCGACGGCGACGGCGACGGCGACGGTGACAGCACGTCGACCGGCACGGCCGCCGAGTTCGGCGCAGCGCCCGAAGTTGCCCACGGCGGCATGGTCGACGGCTGCTGCATCGCGGACTCCACGTGCGAAGACATCGCGTGCAAGGCCAGCGTCATCGCCGAGCTCGGCGAGTGCGACGCCGAGTGGACCGAGCCGTGCGCCGCGCTCGCGCTGGACTACTGCCAGGTGTGCGGAGGCGACGGCAGCTGCTGCGCCGAGAACGAGACCCCCGGGTGTTTCGACGAGGCGTGCGCCCTCTCGGTCTGCGCCACCGAGGAAAACCTCTCGTGCTGCCAGAGCAACTGGTCGGCCGAGTGCGCCAACCTGGCCAAAGAGAGCTGCACCGTCTGCGAAGGCGGGACGAGCGGTGACGGAGGCGGCGGTTCTGCGACCAGCGGCGTGACGAGCAGCAGCACGTCCGGGTCCACGACGGGCTCGGGCACGGGCACCGACACCGACGCCGCCGATACCGACGGCCTCGACACCTCGGCCATCGAGTCGCTCGACTGGGCGTACGTCTGCTCGGGGTACATCGCCCCGAACGCCAGCACCGTGCGCATCGACGGGCTGACCAACGACCAGGACTACCAGGTGATGATCGTGGCGTTCGACTTCGCGGGCAACCCGATCGCCGCGTCCGAAGTGTTCACCGCGACGCCACGCGAGACCACGGATCTGTGGGAGCAGTGCGACGCGCAGGGAGAAATCTGCGGCACCGGTGGGTTCTGCAGCTGCACCCAAGACCCCACCGACCGCGGCGAAGGGTGGCTCCTGTTCGCCGGATTGTTCGGCCTGATCGCCCGGCGTCGTCGCCGGGGAGGTGCTGCGTGAGTGCGACCCTCGTGATGGCCGCGGCGCTCGCCGCTGCGCAGCCTGACGCCGATGCCCCTCCTGCGCGCACCGGCAACCAGCCCTCCGACGAAGCCATCGAGCGGCAGAACACGCTCAAGTTCGGGGAGCGCAAGACCGACCGCTTCGGCCGCCCCGGCTCCCCGCAGCGCTTTGCGCTCGAGATCAAAGCCGGGCCGTACCTGCCCGACGTCGACCGCAAGTACGAGGGCGAGGGCTTCGGCCCCTACGCGACCCTGTTCGGCGAGACGGACGGCGAGGGCGTCGTCAACGACGACCCGCGCAACTCGGTCATGCCCGCGCTCGCCTTCGACTGGCAGTTCTTCTACGCTGCAGGGCCGCTGGGCATTGGGCCCCAGGTCGGCTTCTTCCTCGACCGCGCCGACGCCATCCTCACCAACCCCACCGACGAGGACGAGACCATCCGCAGCGACGCGGACCGGGTGTCGTTCACGATGGTTCCGGTGTCGGCCATGCTGAGCTATCGCTTCGAGCTGCTCGCCGACCGTCTGCGCGTGCCCCTGGTGCCCTACGCCAAAGCGGGCCTCTCCTATGCGCTGTGGTGGACCCGTGACGGCCGCGGCAACATCGCGCGCGACGACGACGGCGACCGTGGGATCGGCGGCGTCTTCGGCTTTCAGCTCAACGGCGGGCTGATGCTGCGCCTGGACTTCATCGAGCGCGGCACCGCCAAGAAGCTCGACCAGACGACCGGCATCAACCACACCTACGTCTTCGGAGAGTTCCAGCTCTCGCGGCTGGACAACTTCGGCGCTGGCAACTCGATCAGCATCGGCGACGCCACCTGGTTCGCCGGCCTCGCGATCGAGTTCTAGCGCCCGCTCGAGCACGCACACCGTGCCGCCCTCCCCGCCCGGGGGGTCGGCAGCACGGCGGCGCGGGCGTGCTTCGCTTCAGCTCGACGCTTCGGTGATCTTGCTGAGCATCGCCATCTCGATCTGCCGCCGCTGCATCGAGACGCCCGTGACCTCCACGACGAGGCGGTCGCCCACGGCGAGGGTGCGGCCGCTCTTGACCCCGGTCATGACGGCGCCCATCTCGTCGACCTCGAACTTCTCCCGGAACTCTCGCTCGATCTGCGAGCGACGCACCATGCCGTCCACGGCGGGCGCGTCGAGCGTGACGTAGAGGCCGCCCTGCGACATGCCGCTGACGGAGCCCTCGAAGCGGTCCCCGATGCGGTCGCGCATGAACGCCGCGCACAGCAGCGACTTCGCGTCGCGCTCGGCCTGGGTGACGCCGCGCTCCTTCTCGCTGGCCTGCTCGGCCTGCGCAGAGCTGTCGCGCATGACGGGCATGCGGGGCACCGGATCCGGCCCGGCGTTGCCGCCGATCTGCCGAAGGTAGGCCTTGAGCACGCGGTGGCTGATCAGGTCCGGGTAGCGCCGGATCGGGCTGGTGAAGTGGACGTAGGCGTCGCTGGCGAGCGCGAAGTGCCCGAGGTTGTGCGTCGAGTACTCGGCCTGCGCGAGGGTCCGCAGCAGCAGCGAGTTCAGCGGCGCGCGGCGGTCGTGGCCCTCGATGCGCTCGAGCAGCTTTGCAAAGCCCTTGAAGGACCGCAGCGATTCGGGCTCGACGTCGACCCCGAGCAGGCCGGCGACCTGGGTGAACCGCTCGATGCGGGCCTCGTCGGGGCGATCATGGACGCGATAGACGACCGGCAGGCGGTGCTTGACCGCGAGTCGACCGACGCCCTCGTTGGCCGCGACCATGAGCTCCTCGATCAGGTTGTAGGCCCGCTTCATCTCCTCATCTTGGCGGGACTGCACCACGTCGCGAACGCGCTCGCGGTCGTCTTCGTCGAGGATGACCTTGGTCTCGGGCAGGTGAAGCTCGACCGCGCCACGGCGTAGACGGGCCTGGCGGAGTCGGTCGGAGGCGGCGCGCAACATCGTGACGCGCTCGCCCACCTCGTCGGCGAGCGGGCGCTCCCCGCTGAGGTGACCGGCAACCTGGTCGTAGGTCAGGCGGGCCTTCGACTTGATCACCGCCGCAGCGACCTCCGCCTCGCCCATGCGACCGCTGGGGTCGAGGTCGAACGACACGACCATCGCGCAGCGTTCTTTCTTGGGGACCAGGGAACAGATGCCCGCGCTCAGCGGCATCGGCAGCATCGGGATCACCCGCGCCGGCAGATAACAGCTGAAGTACCGGTTGCGGGCCTCGACGTCGAAGATGTCCCCCTCGTGGACGTAGTGCGAGACGTCGGCCACCGCGACGTGAACGCGCATCTTGGCGCGCCGCGGGTCCTTGCCGAGCAGCTCGACGCACACCGCATCGTCAAAGTCCCGCGCGTCGGGCGGGTCGATGGTCATGAAGTCGTACTCGCGCATGTCCGCCCGACTCTCGCGGTCGGACTTGAGGACGCGGGTCGGCACCAGCTCCGCGGCGTCGAGCACCGACTGGGGCAGCTGCGGGTTCACGCCGTGCTCGACGAGGATGCGCTCCTCTTCGGTCGCCAGCGAGCCCGGCTCGCCCAGCGTTCGCTCGACGGTGACCGAGAAGCTGTCGTTCCACGGATCGGGGTAGTCGACGATGCTCGCCACGACCACCATGCCGGGCTCGGAGTCGGTGCCGCCGATCACGTCGGCCTCGCCGAGAACGCGCGGGTCGTCGGGCTCGAGAAACAGTCGCCGGCCCTGCCGACGCAGCACGCCGGTCACGCGGGTGCGCGCCCGGGAGACGACCGAGCGCACGCTGCCTTCGGGTCCGCGGGCACCGGGCCACCACGAAACGATGACCTGGTCGCCGTCCATACCCGCGTTGCGCTCCGGTGGAGGCACGAAGATCGATGGCTCACCGTTCCCGCGGTCGACGAAGGCGAATCCGGCTGGGTTGACGAGAAGTTTGCCCTGCACGATGCGGGGGTCGTCGCCGTCGCGGCGTCGGGAAGGCTTGCGGGTGGGCTTGGACGCGCTCGAAGAGGCGACGGAGCTCTCGACCACGCGGCCGGGGGTCCGAGGCTCCCACGTGGGGCCGGACGCGCCTCGACGCGACGACGTACGCGACGACGACCGGCTGCTGGAGCGCTTCTTCGTCGCGCCTCGGGACGACGAGGTCCGCGAGGAGGACGAGCGCTTGGCCTGGGTCTTGGCGCGCTTGGTCTTGGGTTTTGCTTTTGGCTTACGAGCCACGGCGACACGCTAGCAGCCTGCGACCACAGGCGCCGTCAAGATTTTGTCGGCGGCCCCACGCTCGTGGGCCGCGATGGCGCGACGATGCTATCGAAGTCCTCGCAGGCGCCCGTCGTCGGCACCAACGACGATCGTGCCGCCGGGCGTGATCGAGACGGAGCTGTCGATGTCGGTCGGGAACTCGACGTTCCATCGTACGTCGCCTTCGGCCGTCACCGCGTAGAGCCGGTCGTCTTGGCTGCCGACGTACATCACCTCATCGGCATCGAGAACCGGTGACGACGCGACGCGCCCCCCCGTCGGCAGCATCCATCGAACGTTGCCCGCCGGGTCGAGGCTGTACACGTTGCCGTCGAACGAGGAGAGATAGATCGAGCCGTCCGTGGCGACCGCGACCGAGCTGCGGATATCGCTTTGCGTCACGAAGCTCCACTTGAGGCTGCCGTCGGATCGAAGCGCGTGCAGTCGACCGTCGTCGCTGCCGATGTACAGCGTGCCGTCGATGCCGGCGGCCGCGGATCCATCGACGTCCGCGCCGACTTTGTACTGCCAAAGCTGGGTGCCGTCGGTGGACTTCAACGCGGTGATGAACCCGTCTTGCCCCCCGAACAGCACGAGCCCGTCCTTCGTGACCAGCGGTGAGGAGAAGACGTGCTTGGCCCGCGCATCGTCCTCGGGCGGCCAGTGCCACACGACCTGCCCGGCTTTCGTGATCCGATAGACCCCATCCGCGCCGACGTAGAGGTCGCCGTCGGGGCCCAGCGTCGGACCGCCGTCGACGTCACAGCGTGCGCCTTCGGGACCGGGCGCGCGCGCGGGCTTGCAGTTGCCCAGCGACTTCGTCCACGCGATCCGTGAGGCCTCGGGATCGATCGCGTAGAGGGTGTCGTCATCGGCGCCGACGTAGAGGCGGCCATCCGCGTCCCGCGCAGCGGTTGCCCAGACCATGCCTCCAAGAGTCAGGTCCGTGACGACCGAGCCGGCCTCGGGCCCGTCGGTCACGACCCCCGCAAACCGACCGGCGTGCGTCCCCACATACGCGATGCTGCGGCCCTTGGAATCGATGCCGAGTGTAGGTCTAGCGAACACAACCGACCCGAGGTCCACCTCCCAGGCCATCTTGGGAGGATCCACCGGTCCTCGACCGGACGCGGGGCGATCGCCCGCAGGTCCACCCCGTCTCCAAGAGTCATCTGGCGCTGGAGGGGTCGCAGCCTGCCCTTCAAGGGCATGCGCAGGCGCCGGGTCCACACACGCACCGTCGGTGCAGATCCGTTCGCCCTTGCAGTCGACGTCTTTCGCGCAGCCCGTTGCGGCAGGTGCAGGCTGAGGCTCCGGTCGGCACGCGCAAACGGCGCACAACACGCATGCCATCGTGGCGAGTACTCGCGTGGTGGGCCTCTCGTCAAGACCGATCGTGCTCCGGAGCTTTGACATCAAAATATGTAGGTGGTAGGGGTGGGGAAACATGAGATCCGGCGCCCAGGCCGGCAAAATGTAGTGTTTTCGGGAGCCTCGGTGCGCGCGCGACAAGGCACGAGGCTTCAAACCGCACTTCGCGCGACTTGAATCGAGATCAAAGCATGGCTGCAACGCAAGCCGCTCGCGTCCAAAAGGACGAGCCCGTCGAAGAGATTTACTACCGCAAGGGAGACATCGATTTCTGCTTCTTGCTGAATCGGCGTCATCACAACCTGCGGGTGTTCGACTACAGGGTAGGCAACTACCAGCAAAAGCGCGACTTCTTCGACCGCATCGCTCGGGCCGAAGGCCTGCGCAAGGTGTTCACCGTCGTCGAGAAGCAGGACTCCAAGAGCTGGCGCTCGGTCGGCTTCTCCCGCGAGGGCGCCATCCCCGGCTACTTCCGCACGGCAGACGCCTACATCATGAGCCGCGTCTACACCGAAGACGGCGACCCGATCCAAGGCGGCGCGCCCAAGCTTCAGGGCCCGGCGGTGACCAGCCGTGAGCCGCAGGAGACCAAGCCTCGCGGGCTCAACCTCGACCTCGTCACCGACGAGAACCGCCTCAAGGGCATCACCGAGGGCCTGCAAGACGGCTCGGTCTACGCGCCGTTCCGCCGCGGGATGTTCCACCCCGACGTTGCGGTCCACGGCAAGATCGGCAAGCGCGAGATCTGGCTCGGCGCCGAGACGGACAGCAGCTTCGGCCACGCCAAGCTCGACCTGATGACGGTCCCCGAGAAGGAAGAGGACCTGCCGCTGTACGAGTACACGATGCGGGCCCTTCTCGATGAGCTGCGCAAGATGGACACCGCGAGCGTGTTCGGGCTCGGGCCCGTCGACGCACCGCTGTGCAACCAGGTCTACTCGACCCTGGGCTTCAAGGTCACCGCGCGGCTGACCGACCACGTCACGCGAAACGACGAGTTCGTGGGCGTACAGCTGTGGCACCGCAGGCTGGTGAACAGCAACTCGCCTCGGCTTCCGAGCTTTATCTGAGTTCTGAGGGGAACCTCTCGGTTCCCCTCGCTTCGGGGGCACAGCCCCCTTCGCTCACCCTGCGTACTGCTCGAGGGGGAACCTCACGGTTCCCCGGGGGGGGGGGGGGG
>JBCCQM010000080.1:0-33134 GCA_039024335.1 Myxococcota bacterium | reverse complement strand
GCGAGCGTCGCCGATGAAGCCTGGGGTGCAGACTCGGCGCCGTGCTCGGGGGCCGCCACCTGCAGCGAGCCGGACCCGGACGTGTCGCAACCCGCTGAAATCGAGGCCCAAAGGCCCAAGAACGCCAAAATCCTCGCCCGTCGCATCGGTCGACCTCGGGTACGGCGGGCGCTCGATTTCGGATTGCCGAAACCTGCCACCTCGGATCACGTCCCTGGACACCGCAGTGTTGACGTGTTTTTTTTTAAACTGAGTGACCAATCAAAATAAATGGTCCACATTCGGCGTCCTCGCGGCGCTGTACGTCGCACAGGGGTTGCCCTTTGGCTTCTTCACCCAGGCGTTGCCCGTGCTCCTGCGCAGCCGCGGCGTCAGCCTGGAGGGCATCGGCTTCGCGTCCGCGCTGGCCATGCCATGGGCACTCAAGATCCTCTGGTCTCCTTGGGTCGACCGCGGTCCCGGCCGGCGGCGGCGTCGACTGGTGCCGCTGCAGGGCCTCACCGTCCTGACCCTGCTCGGCCTGAGCCTGGTCGGCGACGGCCACCTCGCGATCCTGCTCGGCGGTGTCTTCGTGCTCAACCTGCTCGCCGCCACGCAGGACGTCGCGACCGACGGCCTCGCAATCGACCTGCTTCCACCTGCGGCGCGCGGGCTGGGCAACGGCATCCAAGTCGCCGGGTACCGCATCGGCATGATCGTCGGTGGCGGTGCCGTACTCGCACTCTTGCACCGGCTCGGGTTCGAGGCCGCGATGCTCACGCTCGCCGGCCTGATGGCGCTGACCACCATCCCCGCACTCCTGCACCGTGAAGCCCCCGTCACCGCTCCCCCGCCGCAAACGTCCGGCTGGAGCGTTCTGAGACGGCGTGGCGCGGCCCGAATCATGACGATCTTGGTGGTGTTCAAAGCCGGCGACGGTATGGCCACCGCCATGCTTCGTCCGCTGCTCTTCGACCGCGGTGTCGACCTCGAGACGCTCGGCGTGGTGCTCGGCGGTGCCGCGTTCGGTGCCGGGCTGCTCGGGGCGCTCGTGGGCGGCGCAGCCGTGCCCAAGCTCGGGCAGCGACGCGCGCTCCTGCTGTTCGGCGCAGCCCAGGCCGCCTCACTCCTGGGCTACGTCGCCCTGGCCACCACGCCGCTGAGCCTGTCGAAGATGGTCGTGCTGTGCAGCGCCGAGCACTTCGCCGGCGGCATGGCCACGGCCGCCCTCTTCACCGCAATGATGGGCTGGGCGCGCGGACCTGCGGCGGCGTCCGAGTACACGCTGATGTCCTGCGTCGTCGTGATCGCCAGCGGTGTCGCCGGCGGCGTCGCAGGCTTCGTCGCCGAGTCGCTCGGCTACATCGCGCTGTTCGAGCTCGCCGCGGGGCTTGGATGTGCGGCGGTGGTTCTGACCGCCGCGCTCACGGTCCGTCGATAGCTAGAACTCGACCCCGAGGTCGATGTCGTCTTCGACGACCGTACCGGGCCCGCCAGGGAGGAGGATTGCGAACGTGGTGAAGTGATCGGTCTCCCCACAGAGCAGCCCCTTCTTCTCCTCGAGCGACTCGTCTTCGCATCGCCACTCGCCGTGCTTTTCATCGAAAAAGCCGAGGCATGCCCCAGTGAGGTCTTCGATGCCTTCATCGACCCGCAGGCACACCTCGACGGCCTTCTTGAACGTGCCGCTCGGCACGACCGAGACGCCATGGGAGCCGAACGCGACCTTGCCGTTGGGAAGCACCGCCGTTGCGGTGAACGTCCGCTTCTTCTGAACCGCGCCCGCCGGGATCTTCACCGTCGCCGAGCCGTCCGCAAGCTCGAGCGTCGCGCCGGCCTTGGGCGTCGCCGCGGTCTTCGTCACCGTGCTCGGTGCCCTGCCTTTTGCAGCTGCCGTGGGCTGGGGCGGTACGCTCGCCACCGCCACGGCCGAAGTTCCCGCAACAACAATCGTGGCGATCGCCCACTTCAGCATCGGCCGAAGAATACCGCCTTCTCCGGCCCGCGGGCCTTGCTACAGTGCGCCCGTGGCAAAGGTCGCGTTCGTGCTCTCGGGCGGCGGAAGCTTGGGCGCCGTGCAGGTTGGGATGGCGCGCGCCCTCTACGAGCGCGGCATCGTGCCGGACCTCGTCGTCGGCACGTCGGCGGGCGCACTCAATGGCACCTTCCTCGCCGCACGTCCGACCACACTCGCCACCATCGACGGACTGCTGGCGCTGTGGCGCACCCTCGATCGCCAGGACCTGTTTCCACTCAGCGTCGCGCGGTCTCTGCTCGGACTCACCGGTCAACGTCGCGGCCTGCTCGATCCCAGCAACCTTCGCACCCTCGTGCAGACGCACGCGAACATCGCGGCGATCGAGGACGCCACCACCGAGCTCCACATCGTCGCGACGAACCTGCTCGACGGTCGCGAGGTCCTGCTCTCCAAGGGAGACGTCGTCTCGGCGATCATGGCCAGCGCGGCCATCCCCGGGGTGTTCCCGCCCGTCGAGCGTGGACGCGAGCTGCTGGTCGACGGTGGCGTCTCCAACAACACGCCGATCTCGCAAGCCCTCAAGCTGGGTGCCACCACGATCTACGTCCTCCCCACCGGCACCGCCTGCACGCTCCGTCGTCCGCCTCGCAACGCGCTGGGCGTCCTGATGCACGCGTTCTCCCTCGTGCTCATGCAGCGCCTGCTCGCCGAGGTGGCCGCATATGACGACACGGCCGAGCTCGTGCTGCTGCCGGCACCGTGCTCCAACGACGTGCTGCCGATCGACTTTCGCTTCACGCAGCGGCTCCACGACACCGGCTACGCCGACGCCCGGGCTCTCCTGGACGCGCGCTGAACAGTGCGCCCCACTCGCATGTCGTCTGCGGCACACTGCGGCCGATGGCAACGTACGCGATCACCGGGACGAATCGAGGCATCGGCCTCCAGCTCACCAAGCAGGCCGCCGCCGCCGGGCACCGCGTCATCGCGCTGTGTCGTACGGCCAGCGACGCGCTCAAGGACACCGGGGTCGAGATTCACGAGGGCATCGACGTCTCCAGCGACGCCGTGATCGATGAAGTCGGCAAGCGCCTCGACGGGGTCAGCGTCGACGTCCTGATCAACAATGCCGGCCTGCTTCGGCGGCAGAGCCTCGACGACCTGGACCTCGATGGCATTCGGGCCCAGTTCGAGGTCAACGCGCTCGGCCCCCTGCGGGTCACCAAAGGCCTGCTCGGGAACCTGGGCAAGGGCTCCAAGGTCGCAATCGTCACCTCGCGCATGGGCTCGATCGCCGACAACACCTCGGGTGGAAGCTACGGCTACCGCATGTCGAAGACCGCCGTGAACATGGCGGGCGTCTCCCTCGCGCACGACCTGCGCAGCCACGACGTGGCCGTGCTGCTCGTCCACCCCGGCTTCGTCCGCACCGAGATGACCGGCGGCAACGGCATGATCGAAGCCGAAGAATCGGCCAAAGGCATCCTCAGCCGCATCGACCAGCTCTCGATGGAGACCACGGGCACCTTCTGGCACCAAAACGGCGAAGCCCTGCCCTGGTGAGCGGCCGCCCTGGTCACTCGCCCGAGATGGGCATCACCATCTGCGCGCCCTCGCGAACGCCGGTCGGCCAGCGTCCGGTCACCGTCTTGAGTCGCGTGTAGAAGCGAATGCCTTCGGGGCCGTAGATGTGGTGGTCGCCGAACAGGGACGCCTTCCATCCGCCGAAGCTGTGGAACGCGACCGGGACGGGGATCGGGACGTTCACCCCGACCATGCCCGCCTCGATGCGATCGACGAAGGTCCGCGCGGCATCGCCATCGCGGGTGAACACGGCGACGCCGTTGCCGAACGCGTGGGCGTTGGTCAGCTCGACCGCGGCGTCGAAGGAGTCACGCCGCACGACGCTGAGCACGGGGCCGAAGATCTCGTCATCGTAGATCGACATGCCCGGCTCGACCCGGTCGAAGATGGTCGGACCGACGAAGAAGCCGTCGGGGTGTCCGGGCACCTCGACGCCGCGCCCATCGAGCAGCAGCGACGCACCTTCACGCTCGCCCGCGTCGATGTAGCCGCGCACCTTGTCGGCGTGGGCGGCCGTGATGAGCGGGCCGAGGTCGGCCTGAGGATCCGTCCCGACGCGTACCTTCAGCGCCTTGGCCTTGGCCATCACGCGCTCGAGCAGGGGCTCGGCCACGTCGCCGACCGCCACCGCCACCGAGATGGCCATGCAGCGCTCTCCTGCCGCCCCAAAGGCCGACCCAATCAGGGCGTCCGCGGCTTGGTCGAGGTCGGCGTCGGGCAGCACCACCAGGTGGTTTTTTGCGCCGCCGAGCGCTTGCGCCCGAATCCCGCGTCCGGCCGCACGGGTGTAGATCGCTTTGGCGACGGGCGTGGAGCCCACGAAGCTGACGGCCTTGACCGCCGGCGCATCGATGAGCGCCTCCACGGTCTGTCGATCGCCGTGGACCACGTTGAACGCCCCATCGGGCAACCCGGCCTCCTTCCAGAGTCGGGCCATGACCATCGCGGCCGAGGGGTCGCGCTCGCTGGGCTTGAGCACGAACGTGTTGCCGCACGCCAGGGCGACGGGGGCCATCCAAAGCGGGACCATCGCGGGAAAGTTGAACGGCGTGATGCCGGCGACCACCCCCAGCGGCTGGCGCAGCGCGGTGACGTCGATGCCGACGCCCACCTGCGGGGAGTGCTGGCCCCCGAGCAGGTGCGGGATGCCGCAAACGAACTCGACGACCTCGAGCCCGCGCGCGACCTCGGCCCGCGCGTCGCTGAGCACCTTGCCGTGCTCCTCGGTCAGCAGGGCCGCGATCTCGTCGATGTGCGTTGAGAGCAGCTCACGAAACCGGAACATGACGCGCGCCCGACGTGGCACGGGGGTCGATGCCCAACCGGGGAACGCCTGCGCCGCCGCGTCGACGGCCTGCTGCACGCGAGACGCATCCGCAACGGCGACGGATCGGACCGGCGCGCCGAGGGCCGGGTTGAATACCGGCAGCGCCGCTTCGCTCGGATCGACGACCTCGGTGCCTGCAATGAAGTGTCCAACGACCGCCACGAATCACGAGTATCAGGCGGTCCACCGGGCAGCAACGAACTCAGGGCTGTAGAGCGTGCGGAGCCTGTCTCGCCACGTAGGCCAGGATCGGCTCGACGTCGTCGGCGGCGACGGTGAGGGTGACGACCTCGGCCCCGATCGTGAACTGCATCTGATGCACGCGACCGAGCGAACCCGGTGCCCCCTGGGCCTGGATCGTGACGTGTTGCACCTTGGTGATTTGGCCCGGACTCCCGGACAGCGCCGCAACGACGCGTCCTCCCTTGCCCGCGATCTTGAACGCGCCGAGGTACACCATCGCCAGCCCGGTGACGATGAAGAGCAGCGCGAACCCGTAGAGCGCTGCGAGCGCGCCGGTTCCCATGTCTGCGGTCGCCGGGTCGAGCTCGAGAGCGTGCAGCGCAATCATGAAGCCGCCGAACGCCGCGATCCCCGGACCGACGAGCATCATCCGTCGCGCAGTCTTTCGTGTGGCGCCGCGAAGACGGTCGAGCACGTCGTGTTCAGACATCGTTGAGAGTGACGCTCGACTTTCGCGATGGTTGCACCCAGGGGCGCCTCGCACCATCCCTGCGCGCCCGCTCGGGCCTTCAATGTTTGCCGAATGAAAAGCAAAGACTCGACGCCGGTTGAACATCGAAAGATCGGACCGCTAAGGGGCCCTAGTAGCCCGCTTGCAGGGTTTTGGCACTGGCCGCGGGTCGAAGGTGCGAGCTATGTTCGAGAGCGGATTTTTCCGCCCCTCGCCGCCATGTTGCGGAGCACGTTCAGCAGCGACCAGGTCAGCCCGGTTCGCCCCGGCATGGTCCTCATGGACCGGTTCGAGATCGTCCGCGAGCTCGGTCAGGGCAGCGCTGGCGTGGTGTACGAGGCCCGCGACCGTCAGCGCGGCACGACGATCGCCCTCAAGGCGCTCCGCCTCCAAGACGCCGAGTTCCTCTACCTGCTCAAGCGCGAGTTCCGGACGCTCAACCACCTGACTCACCCGAACCTGGTGGTGCTGCACGAGCTCGTCGTGGACGACGACGTCGCCTTCATCACGATGGAGAAGGTCGATGGCGTTCACTGGCTCGAGTGGGTGCGCTCGCAGCAGGGGCCAGACCTGACGCGCGTCCGTGATGGAATCGGGCAGCTGGTGCGCGCTCTCCATCACCTGCACCGCAACGGGCTCGTCCACCGGGACGTCAAGCCCACGAACGTCATGGTCACGCCCGACGGTACGGTGAAGCTGCTCGACTTCGGGCTGGCGTTCACGGCTCAGTCGCGGCCCGACCCGTCCGACTCGTTCGTCGTCGGCACGCTCGACTACCTCTCGCCCGAGCAGGCGCGCGGGCAGCCGGTCACCGCGGCGTCCGACTTCTTCGCCCTCGGCGTCGTCCTCTACGAAGCCCTGACCGGGAACACGCCGTGGCCCGATCTCGACGGCCGCGCGCTGCTTCGACACCGCATCGACTCCGAACCTGCGCTCATCTATGCACCGAACGGCCCTGCGCCGGTTCTTGCGAGCAAGCGCGCGCCCGAAGACCTCGACCTGCTGTGTCTCGACCTTCGGCTCCCCGATCCTGAACTGCGACCGAGCGCACCGGAGATCCTTCGGCGCCTCGGCGAAGCGCCGCCGGCCCCGGGTGCCGACATCGGCAAGGGCTTCGTTGGGCGTACCGTGGAGCGCAGTCGCTTCGCAGCCGCCGTCGAGCGCGGACTCCAGGGCCACGCCCCCCGCTTGCTGACCCTCAGCGGCCGCTCGGGCACGGGCAAGAGCGCGATGTCGAAGGCTCTGCTCGCCGCGCTGGCCCTCGACCCGAACACGCTCGTCCTGCGGGGTCGGTGCTACGAGCGAGAAACCGTCCGCTACTCCGGGGTGGATGCGGTCGTCGACGCCCTGCGCTCACACCTGCTCGACCTCGAGCCCGAGGAGATGGAGTCCCTGCTTCCCAAGGGTGCGGCGGCGCTAGCGGTCGCGTTCCCGGTGCTGGACGATCTGGTCGAGCCGGGTGCCGAACTCCCGAGCGACCCGCTCGAACTCCGCCGTGAAGCTCGCAACGCCTTCCGCGATCTCATCGTCACGCTCGCACGCCGCTCGCGGGTGCTGCTGTACATCGACGACCTTCACTGGTGTGGCGACGAGACCACGCGGCTGCTGCTCCATCTGCTGACCTCACGCCGCCCCTCCGGCTTCGTGGTGGTGGGCACCTACCGCACGGAGATGCTCGAACGCTCCGCGGGACTCCAAGCGCTGCTCGAGCGCAGCGGCAAGCGCAAGGACGCATGGAACCTCGAGCTGGGCCCCCTGCCCTACGAAGAAGCGTGTCGCCTCGCGGCCTCTCGACTTGGCCAGCGGGCCATCGACGATCGATGCGACACGATCGCCCGCGAGTCCGGCGGCAACCCGTTGTTCGTCGAGGAGCTCGCGCGTCATGCCGAGCGCGTGGACTCGGTGCGCGGCGCCGGTCGACTCGGTCTCGAAGCAATGACCCAAGCCCGCGTGCGCGAGCTGCCCCAAGGCGTCCGGGACGTGCTGCGCATGGTCGCCGTCGCCGGTGGCCCGATCTCGCAGCGAGTCGCGCTGGAGGCCACCGACGCCTCCCAGAGCGGGCTCGAGCGGCTGGCCGAACTACGTAGCCAGAACTTCATCCGCACGTTCGGGCCCAACCCCGACGACGCGCTCGAGGTCTATCACGGCCGCGTCCGGTTGGCGGTCGTCGAGATGATGTCGCCCCCCGAGCGCGCGCAGTGTCACCACGCGCTTGCCCGCGCGCTCGAGCGTGCCGACGCCGACGCCGAGGTGCTCGCATTCCACTTTGCGCGCAGCGGACAACCCAAGCGTGCGATCGGCTACCTGCGTCGTGCCGCGCAGCTCTCGGCACGCGCCCTCGCATTCCGCCGCGCATCCGACCTCGCACGGCAAGCGCTCGAGCTGCTCAACGGTTCGGACGACAACGCCGTCCGCCTCGAGCTGGAGAGCGAGCTCGGGGACGCGTTGAGCAACGACGGTCGTGGTGCCGAGGCCGCCGAGGCCTACTTGCGCGCCGCTGCGGTTGCGACCGACGATGCACTCGAGCTGCGACGACGCGCTGCCGAGCAGTACCTGCGAAGCGGGCACGCAGCCGAAGGCCTGCCGCTGCTGACCGACGTCCTCGAGGCGGTTGGACTGAAGCTCGCCCGCACGCCACGACGCGCAATCGGGTCGTGGTTGCTGCAGCGTGCCTCGATCGCGCTCAAGGGAACCGAATACCGCCCGACTCCCGCCGAGGAACTCGCACCGGCCGCCCTGCTCCGCGTGGACATCTGCTGGACCGCGGCCACGGGCCTGCCCGCAGTCGACGTCTTGCTCGGCCAGGACCTGCAGACGCGGCACCTCCGGCTGGCGCTCCAGCTCGGGGAACCACAGCGGGTCGGGCGAGCGCTGTGCCTGGAGATCCTCTACGCAGCCACGTCGGGCACCCGGAACCTCGACCGCGTCAACGAACTCATCACGCGCGTCCAGGGTATTGCCAACGAGGTCAGCTCCCCGCACGTCGACGGCCTGCTGTTGCTCGCCTCGGGTGCGGCCAACGTCTACCGCGGCGACTTTGCCCCTGCGCTCGAAGACCTGCGCAAAGCCGCCACGATCTTCCGGACGCAGTGTACCGGCGCGGCGTGGGAGCTTTCGTTCACGAACACGTTCGAGGTTCTCGCGCAGCTCTACCTCGGTGACTTTGCCGAGCTCGTCCGCACGCTCGAGGTCGCCACCGGCGATGCGCAGGCTCGCGACGACCTGTCGACGATGCTGATGGTGCGGCTCGGCTACGACTACCTGCGCTACCTCATTGAGGACCAGCCCGACCGCGCTCGGGCTGAACTCGAGGCCGCGGTCGCATGGCGTCCCAAGGAAGCGCAGACCCCCACCTACCGCTTCACAATGCTGATGGCGCGCGGCCGTATCGAGCGATACGCGGGCCAGCGGCGCGACGCGTACGCCTGCTTTACCGAGCACCACGACGCGGTCCGCCGCTCCATGATGCTGACCAAGCAGCCGTTCTTGCTGTTTCACTCGTTCGAGCGAAGCAGCGGGGCGCTGTGGGCCGCCCACGCGTCCAAGGCGAACGAGCGCGCGCAGCTCCTCGCGGTCGCGCGCAAGGACGCCTCCAAGCTAGGCGGCGAGAACACCCGATGGGGAGACGTTTTCGTGGGCCTGCTCGAGGGCAGTATCTTCGCCGCGGAAGGGCGCCTCGATGACGCCCGCGCGAGCCTACAGGCTGCTCACGCTGCGGCGCTCGCCTGCGACATGCGGCTGTATGCGGCCTCGGCCCAGGTCCGCCTCGACCAGCTCGAAGGGCGCACCAGTCACGACCTGACGGCCTTCACGGCCGAAGGGGTCCAAGCGCCGATGCGCATGGTCGACATGCACGCGCCGCCGGTCCGCGGCTGGTAGCCCGCGCTACAGCTCCACCCAGTTGCCGTCTTCGTCGAGCTTCCAGCGAGGCGCGAGGACAGTGTCCGTTCCGACGTGCCCGTGCCGAACGGTGCCGGGTCCGACCAGGCCCTGCGGCGGTAGGGTCCAGTCATCGGCGGCGAGCAGGTTCGGCGTGTAGTAGCCGTGGTCCCCCAAGCCTGCGATCGTCAGGGTGCTCAGCGGCGCAACCTCCCCGAACCCACCCAGCCGCGGGCTCATCAGCTCATCCACCACAACCGTCTCGCGCCAGTGTCCGTCGGACGAGCCGGGCTGCGCGTTGTTCTCGACCGGAACGATCGAGCCGTCGAAGGGCTGCCCACCGAGCAGGTCGAAGAACACCTCCGTGGCGGCGGGCCCGACGAAGTGCGTATCGGCTCCCGCGTTGTTGGGGACGCTTGGGTTGACCAGCAAACCGCGCTCTTGCCACAGCGTCCCAACGCCGAGCACGTGTCCCATCTCGTGAAGGATGACGGTCTCGAGCGACCCCTCTGCCTCCAGTCCATCGAGGTCGAAGGTATCGAACGTCATCACGCCCAGGAACGGCGAGCCGTCATCTCGAAGCGCGCAGGGACCGGCCTGACCGAGGATGTTGCCGTTCTCGCCGCCCGGACCATCGATCTCCTGCAGCTGCACGAAGATGAGGACGCCGGTGACCGAGGCCGTACCGCCGGGGCCGAACACGCCACAGTTGGGCGCGAAGTCGGAGAGATCGCCCGCGATGGCGGGCAACGCGTTCACCAAGGCCCCCTGCCACCGAAGTCGCGCCGTCTCGAACGCGGCGGTTTGAGATTCCGTCGCGGGCTGGACGTACTCGAGCTGAATCTCGAAGTCGGAAATGGTGCGGCCCGTAAAGTCGACGAAGCCCAGGTCAGGGAGCGACGGCACCTGCGCGCGGACGAAGTAGTTGCCATCGAGCTTGCCAAGCTCCCAACTCTGCGCGCTCGCAATGCCTTCAGCGTCGGTGACGGCCTCGACCGTCCCCAGCAAACCGCCGGGCAGTCCCGCTGCAGCAAACGTAACCGGAACGCCCGCAACCGGTGCTCCTCCCGAAAGCAGCTGGACCGCAGGGGCTTGCGCAATGAGGTCCCCCGCGAACGCCTGCTGGTCGACCGGCACGACCGCTTCGATCGTCTCCACCTCGGCGGGGACGCAAGTCCCATCGCTTGGAACTTGGCCATCCGGGCACGGGCAGTCCGCGCTGCCGGGTGGGCACGCTGGGTCTCCGGTCGAGCCATCCGCACCGTCGTCGTCGCCCGAGTCGGTGTCCGTCGCGCTCATCGAGCCGTCGGTCCCACCATCCGTGTCGACGAGCAGCCCTTCTTCGAGGATGACGCGGTCAGCGCAACCCGAGAGCGCAACGAGCATGACCCCGCCCAACCGTCCGACGACCCGCGTTCCGTTCACCCCTCCATGGTGACCGCTGGCCGCCGAAACGCACAAGTCTCGCGACATTTCTGCCGCGAGACACAAAAAAAGATCACGATCTCTGAACGCCGGAGAGACTCACCATCGAGTTGATCCGGCGACCGTCGTCGACGAACTCTGCGATGGTGCGCGCAAGGGTGGAGGCCACGATGCCGATGAACGGCAAGTGTTCACCCCCCTCACACGTCGCCTCCCCAGGCACGTTTTCAGCGTCCGGCGTGAAGGATTCGTCCCAGCGGACCATTCCATAAACGCCATCGGCCGACAGCGCTCCGTGCACGCACGGAAGCGCGCTTTTGCGTACGTAGTCGCAGATGAGCTGACGACTGTCCGCGTTGTCGAAGCAGTCGACGACCAGCCCCGCGCCGCCGAGCAGCTCGTCAACGTTGTTCGCGACCAAACGCACGCCCATCGCCTCGACCTTCACGCCGTAGAAGTTCTGCAGCTGAAGCCTGAGGGCCAGGGCTTTGTTCTTGCCGACCGACTGCTTCACGAAGGCCTGCGAGAGCAGGTTCTTCGATTCCACCCGGTCGAAATCGACGAGCCGCAGCGTTGCCTCGAGGTTACGAAGCGCCACCGCGACCGCCGAACCGAGGGCACCCACGCCGCAGATCACGATGCGCATGGGACGACCCTACCAGCTGCCTTCGGCGCCGAACGGAACCTTCGGACGCAAGTACACCCGGCGACCGTTGGCCGAACCCAGCCGGTCGACCACGTAGTGATCGAAGGCATCATCGGGCAGGTGCGCGATGTGGAGACCACGCAGCGAGCCACTGCGGATCAGCTCCACCGCGGTCCGGCGGATGTCGCGGTCTTTGAGGTTGTCTGCGATGGCGGCCGAGTAGTCGACCGACAAACCGTTGTAGGTGATGTTCAAGATTGCCATGTGACTTCTCCCTTTCAGGTTTGGATTCCGGACGCCGCTCGGATGAGCGCGGTCCACCAAGGCTCGGCTTCGACGATGCCCTCGAGCGGATCTTCATCGGCGCGCGGGGTTCGGCGGATCATGACCGTAGGGGTCACGATGGAGTAGATGAGGTCGCGGCCTAGCGCCGAGTTCAGGGCCGCCATCGTGGTTTCGTCTTCCGAGGAGAACGCCGCGCCCCCCAACGGGTGCGTGTGGACGATCTCGACGATGGTCTCGCGCAGCCGCCAGATGACGTCCCAGCGGCCGCGCGAATCGGGAAGCGCGACGGGGCTGGTCGAGGCGTCGCTCCACAGGACCGCGTCGTCGCGGCCGATGAGAAAGCAGACTTCACGCAGCATGGTTCAGCTCCGTCCGTGATCCGTTCAGCTCCGTCGCGTGATGTAGAGAAGACCGCCGTCCATCGCTTCGGAGATGACCGAAGGCAGCGCGTCGAGGCCGAGCTCTTCGTCGGCCCCGTCGAGGCAGATGCCCGCGTCGTAGACGTGCAGAGACTGCGCGTCGACCACGGCGATGAACTGCTCGCCCCGATACCGGAACGTGACGTCCATCGTGTTTTCCCCCGAAACTCGCGTATCGAGCAGGACCGCGCCGGCACCTTCGAGCGCCGTGGCGGCCCGTGCGGGCGCGTCGTCGATGGTGCCGCGTGGGGTCGGCTGCGTTCGCGCGCGATGCAACGAGCCCGGGTCGAGTTGGTACACCCGAGCCTCGAGCGCATCGAGCACCGCCACCGGATCCTGGACACCGTCCGCGACGCCGTGCAGCAGGTCGAACACCTCGCGAACCGACACCTGCAGGCCTCGTGCGGCGGCCACCCGCTGCAGGCGGGCGTAGCCGAATGCACGGCGCAGGCTGGGCGTGGCGCCCTTGAGGCCGGCGATGTGCTGCGCATCGAGCAGGGCCGCGCGCGCGGCCTCTTCGGCCTCGCCTTCGAACTCCTGCACGTCGAACAGCACGTGGTCGCCGGGCCAGACGCGCGCCGTCACGGGGCACAGGACCGGGGGTTCTTCTTCGGGCATCAGCAGCATGCGTCGGGCGTGTCGTCCTCCTACGAAAAGCCAGCTGCCAACCACGTGTCCCCGCAGGGACGGCAGTCGATCGAGTGGCTCGGGTTCGGCCGGCGTGGTCGCGGTTGCGTTCCGGCCCTGGATATCGAATGTCCACCAACCGACGGCGACGCGCGTGGTGACGCGAAGCCGCCGGTCGGTGGCATGAACCGTCGGTCCGCCGAAGTACGGCAAGACCGACGTCGTGTTGGCCGCGAGGAACTTTCGGTAGTCCACCTTGGTTCCTCAGGGCAGCTGGAGCAGCGGGGTGCTCATCACCTTCTCGACCCACGCGGTGCGTTTCACCGTGCCGTCCGGGGACGGGGGCGGCGCCTCCAGAATCGTCTGGAGAACGCGGGGCACTTGGTAGGGGTCGTCGAACTGCTCGATCTCCACGATGGAGAACGGCACGCCCAGGGCGCGCGCGCAGTCGGTGACCGTCCGGCCTCGGCCGTAGGCCACGTTGAGGATGAGCGCCATCGCGTCGACGCGGTACCCCTCGTCGGAGAACGATTGGGCAAAGCGAGCGCCTTGCTCACCCGCCTCGTCACCGACCACGAAGACCACCAGCTTGGCGGTCTTGGGGACTGCGACGCCCGCGGCCGACAGCGCGTGCACGGCTGCGGTGTGCATGGTGCCACCGCCAGCGCTCACGCCCTTGAGCATGTGCGCCACCGCGGCCCGGCTCGCTGCCTTGGGCGTGTGAACCAGACCCATCGTGTCGAACGACGCGATGTGCAGCTTGTCGAGCGGGAAGCCGGCCAGGATGCGCGAGAGCGCCTCGACCGACTTTTCCAGCGCGCCCTGCATCGAGCCCGAGCGGTCGATCAGGAACATCACGTGGATGTCCTGCTCGCCCGTGGCCTCGGACACGGCCTTCTGCACCGCCTTGTCGGCGGAGGCTTGCAGCCGCTGCTTGAGCTCCTGGTTCTGCACGTTCTTCGCGATGTTGAGGCCCCGCTGGTCGGTGGCGCTCTCGATCGCTTTTTCCCATGCAGCCCGCACATCGGGGTCGGTCATCAGCCCCAGCTCTTCGAGCGTGGGCGTCAGCTGCCGCAGGTCGCGGTCGGACAGCGACGGAAGCAGCGTGACCATGATGGCGGGGGTGAGCCCAATGTCCTTGGGCAGGCGACCCATCACCTCTTTGTACGAGAGGCGCTGGGTGACGATGGCTTCGCAGATCTCAGCCTCGGAGAGACCGTCGAACCGCTCGGACTTCTCGAGCGTGAGGCCATCGAGGCCCAGCTCGCGGTGTCCGTCCGCCGCCTGCTTTTGCTTCCAGCCGAGGACGGCGAAGAAGCGCTCAGACTGCGGCTTGTAGCCGACCTTGCGCGCGATGTTCTTGATCGTCTCCTTGTAGCCGGCCTTGACCAGACCCTCGAGCATGGCGGGGTTGGCCTCACGGTAGGCAAGCCACTTGGTGGCGACCTTCGGCCACCGACCCAGCGCCGGGCGACGGGATGCCTCGTCGGCAAACCCCGCGTTTCGGTTGAGTTCGGCGATCTCCGGGGTCTCGAGCAGCTCGGCGACCCGGAGCACAGCCTTGGGCGTCATCATGCGCGCCGACTTGCGCTCGTAGTGCAGAAGCATCGCTTCGCCGATGAGACGCAGGTCGTCATCGTGGAAGCCGACCTCGCCGTCCTCGTCGTGCACGGGCTGGCCCGAGCGCGGCTGGACGAGCATCAGGGCGGCGCAGGCCACCTTGAGGTCACGCCAGTCGGTCTCCGTCAGCGCGTAGCTGGCGAAGTGCGCCATGAGGTCGTTGTTGAGCGCGAAGATGTCGAGCAGCCGGCCGTAGAGGTTCTCGGCGGCCGGCACGAAGAGACCGGGCTTGACCGGCTCTCCGCGTCCGCGGTGCCCCTTGGCAGGCTTCCACATGCCCCCCACGTTCACACCGGGGCGGTTGTGCCACAGGTGCGCCGAGGCGTTGAGCACGACGTCGAGCAGTCGCTCGGCCGCACCCAGCTGTTCTTGCGGGATGGTTGCGTTCGTCATCGTCTCGCTCCTAACGGTGAGAGTGTATCGAGGATGAAAGAGGCCGCGTTCATGCGGCGAAAGGGTGCGCTCGAGTTCCGAGGCCATGGGTGACGTATGTCGGTCTGGAAAACCGGTGCCTTGATCCGCTTGGCTACAACCCCAAGAAAGCGGGGTTGGCAGGATTCGAACCTGCGATACCTTGGTTGCGTGTAGGGCCGCGGGGATTGAGCGCGAAAATTGATGAGCTGTCCGAGTACGCGAGCCACGAGTTCCATCGATTGCTCTACCACTGAGCTACGTGCCCCGTAGGACACGACCGGATTCGAACCGGTGACCCATCGGTCCGTTGGTTGGCGTGTAGGGTTCGCGTGATTGGACAGGTCGAAGTCGGTGCAGCGTGGGGCAGCAAAGGATGCTGGCCCGGCCGCGGGCTGGAGCGTGGCGAGATGCTCGACAGCCCGCGGCCGTTCCACACTGCGAAAAGGGTTCACACGCCCGAGTGGGCAAGCCGTGAAGCGAAAAATCGCCGTCTTAGAAGGACGGTGCCTTATCCGTTAGGCTACAAGGCCATTGGAGGCCTTGGCTGGATTCGAACCAACATGAGTGCAGGTGCATGTAAGGCTTGTGCGATTGGGCGTGTGAAGAATCTGTCCGCGTCCGATGAGTGCTTTTGTGATTGGACGCGAGAAATCGGGTGCCGCGGCGAGAGGGGTAGCGGCGAAAAACGTGGAGCTTCCGAGTGCGGGGGCCGTGTGTCGTGTCCTATACGACCTGATTTACAGTCAGGGTGATGCGTGTAGGGCCCACGCGATGGGAAGCGCCGAAACTTGGGTGGCGGGCGTCTGCGAGACTTCGGAAAGTCCAACCGCAGGACGTAAAAAAGCCGCCTCGACGGGTGCGTCGGGCGGCCTGCAGACGACGTGCTCGAAATGAGTTCGAGTCACGCGCGTCGTGAAACGCAGGCCGTCAGCGCGGCACCTCCAGCGCCAGGCCAAAGGCCCGGTGGATGCTGGTCCGCGGGCAAGCGCCGCGGGTCTTGGTGCCGTTTGTCGACATGGCCTGGGGTTTAGTGCCGCGATCCATGGTCGTCAAGGATGTTTTTCTCGAAAAACGCTCCGCGCGAAGCGGCCCGAGTTGCTCCGCGACAGCGCGCTTGGTTTCATGGATGGCGGTGACGGCGGAGTTCGACGACGACGCGACGGTGGCAAACGCCGCCGGCCCGCGCGAAGACGACACCGCCGACGTCCCCGAGCTGCTCGGACGCTACCGCGTGGTTGGTCTGCTCGGGCGCGGTGGCATGGGCCGGGTGTACCGCGCCCTCGACGAAACCCTGGGCCGCGAAGTCGCGCTCAAGCTCCTTCCGACCGAACGCCTCCGCCCGGATCGTATCGTCGCACTACGACGGGAGGCGCGAGCCATGGCGCGACTGCAGCACGATCACGTGGTGCAGGTCTTCTCCATCGAATCACACGCCGGGCGTGACTTCATTGCAATGGAGCTGGTCGAAGGGTCACACCTGGGCCGCTGGCTCGGCAATGGGGAGAGAACCGCCGACGCGATCCTCGATGCATTTCTCCAAGCGGGAGAAGGGCTCGACGCAGCACATGAAGCCGGCGTCATTCACCGCGACTTCAAGCCTTCGAATGTCCTCGTCGGCGAACACGGTCGCATCAAAGTCGGGGACTTCGGACTGGCACGGACGTGGATGTCCTCCCCGGTTCCCGAGACGGTCTCACAGACCTCGGGCATGCCAGCACGAAACGACGAGATGACGTTCACGGGCTCCGCGGTCGGGACACCGACGTATATGCCCCCGGAGCAGCACCGGGGCGAAACCGCGGACGAACTCTCCGACCAATATGCGTTCTGCGTCGCGCTTTGGTACGCACTGGCGAATCGTTCTCCGTTCGCGGAGGCGAATGGTTCCGAGGCCTTGCTCGCCGCCAAAGAAGCAGGGCCGCCATCGCTCCCGTCCCGGGTCCAGGTCTCGCGGGCAGTCGCGGCGGCAATCGAACGGGGCATGGAGCCACGCCCGTCGAACCGGTGGCCCTCCATGCGGGCCTTGACGCAGGCGATCACGCGCGGTCGGTCGCGCCGACGCTGGGTTCCGTGGGCCGCCGCGCTGGCCGTCGCCGTCGCGGTCCCGCTCGCCCTCGATGCGCGCGCGGATTCGACAGAGGCGACCTGCGTTCCCGACGACGCGGCGGCCCAGTGGACGCGCATGCGCCCCGACGTGGATGCTGCACTTCGCGCAGCTGCGGGCGGACGCTCGTCCATGCCGGCCAGAGCCATGGAGCGGCTGGATGCATACGCCTCGGCGTGGACGCAGGCGCGCACCGACGCGTGCGCCGCTGGGGCCTCCGAAGACGGCGAGACGCGAGAGCGGTGTGTGATCAACCGTGGTCGCGAGTTCATTGCGCTGGCCCAGGCTCATCGGGAGCCTGCTGGGCTCGACCCGAACCGCGTCCTCCCGGCGCTGGCCAAGCTCTCGTCGGTCGACTCGTGCAACACCGAGGATCCGGCCCCCGTCGAAGCCCACCCGGGCGTGATGATGGTCGCGGCAATGCATCGAGCCGGGCGATACGAGGGCGCGCAAAAGGAGGTCGAGGCACTGCTCCGAGACCCCTCGCTTCCGGCAGAAGCCCATGCGGACGCGCAGCGACTCCTCGGCGAGCTACAGCACAAAGCTGGGGATTCCCAGACCGCACTCGAGTCCCTGACCCAGGCCTATTTTGACGCTGAGTCCATGCGCCTCTACGACGTGGCCTTCTCGGCCGCGATTCGGATCGCCTTCATTCATGCGGAGGTTTTTCGACGGTTCGACCACGCGCAGCGCTGGCTCGACCAGGCCCGCGCAATGATTCAGCGTGCAGGCGAACCGATCGCGCTGCGTGCCGCCTTCGAGACCGCTCGAGGCACGCTGGCCGACGGAGAGGGCCGCTACGACGACGCGGAGCAGGCCTTCTCGGAGGCCATCGAGCTCCATAGTCAGGCTTCGGACGACCCGCTCGCCGTCGCTGCGCCGCTCAACAACCGCGCCTCCGCTCGCGCAGCCCGAGGCGACTACGACGGCGCCATCGAAGACTGCAAGCTTGCCGCTGCGCTGTTCGAAGCCGGACTCGGCGAGGAGCACCCCAACGTCATCATCGCGCTGAGCAACCTGACGGCGAATCTGCACCAGGCCGCCCGCTACGCGGAGGTGCTCGAGGTTTGCGACACGCTGGACGCGCGCGTGCGCGCGGTTCATTCCGGCCCCCACGAGGCCTTGGCGGGGTCGCTCAATCAGCGCGGCCTCGCGCTCAAGCGGCTCGGCCGACTCGACGAGGCCGAGCGCGCATTCGTGCAGAGCATCGAAGTTCGCGAAGAGCTCGGCGAGCAGGGGCCCCACGCAGCGCTCGCATGGGTGAACCTGGGCTCGTTCTTCCTCGAGCGCGGTCAGGTCGACGACGCAGAACCCTGGCTGGTGAAGGGACGCGAAACGCTGGAGCGAACGCTCGGAGCGCAGCACCCGGCCACCGCGCAGGTCCTCGGCAACGTCGCACGCCTACGCCACGCGCAGGCCCGCTACGAGGAGGCCGTCGCCTTGCTCGACACCAGCATCTCCGCCCTCGTGGCCACGTTCGGCACGCAGCACCCCATCGTCGCGTCGTTCTACTTCTATCGAGCGCAAGCGCGTCGCGAGGCGGGCGATTCGAAGGCGGCGCAAGTCGACTACGAGTCGGCGCTCGGTATCTTCGATGCCGCCGGCGGGACGCCCCACGACCACGCAGCCACGCAGCTCGAGCTCGCGCAGCTGCTGCTGGAGGCAGACCCACGGAGCGCGCGCGCGGGTACGCTCCTCGAAGCAGCCGCGAAACAGTACGACGCGCTCGGGCAGCCCGACGACGCCGCGACCGCCCGCGCCGCCCTGCCGTGACGTCCGGGATAACAAGGTTGAGTACGCCGTCGGCTCAGCAGAACTGAGCCGGAGCGCACGCTCCCCCGCCGCCTTCGAGGTCGGCACAGCAGCCGCTGACGCACTCGCTGTCGAAGTCGCACGCCGCGGAGCAGGTTCCCTCGACGCAGAGCACGTCGTTGTCGCAGCAGTCGCCGTGACCGTTGCAGGGGCCGCCGGGGTCGCTGCAGGTCGTACCACCGTCGCCGTTGCCGTCGTCACCGTTGCCGTCGTCACCGCTTCCGCACTCCGAGTTTCGCGACGGGTCCGCGGCACACCCGCTTGGATCTCCATTGCTGAAGCAGATGTTCGCCGAGGCGTCATCGGGGCAGGAGAAGAAGCTCCCGTTGAGGCAGCAGCTCTGCGAGCTGCTCGAGCCGCTGTCGCTGTTTCCGCTGTCGCCGCTTCCGCTGTTGCTCCCACTCCCGCTGCCGTTGCCGCTCCCATTGCCGCTGTCGCCGCTCCCACTGCCGCAGGAGCAGGCGCCCCACATCCCGTCGGCATCACAGGTCTGGGCTCCCATGCCGTTGGCGCAGACACACTCTTGCGTCTCGTTCTCGGAACAGGACTCGGCGTCCTCTTCGTCGCCGCACGCCACCGACGCAGCAGCGAGCCAGGATAGGCCCAGCCCGCACAGGATGAGCTTCCAGCTGCAGCGAGGACGAAGGACGGAGGGGGTCGGTCGAATGGTCATCTGAGGTCTCCATGAGCGTCGCGGTGTTCTCGCGCGCTTCGACCCCCACACGCCCGGCCCACCGACGTGTCGCGATTTTTTTCGTCCGTTCACGAAAAAAGCCCCGACCTCCGAGGAGGCGGGGCCTTTTTTCATCGGTCTGACTATTGCCAGATCAGCTCGACGCGGCGGTCTTTGCTGCGCTCGGACTCGTTGGCACCCGAGGCCTCGAGCGAGCCCTTGGCGATGACCTGCAGCAGCTCGGCGGGGACGCCCTTCTCGGTGAGCTTGCCCTTGACGCTCTGGCCACGGCGCTCGGTGAGGAGAATGTTGTACTCCTCGGTGCCCAGCGAGTCGGCGTGTGCCTCGAGGTAGATGCCGCGGTTCTCGTTGATGATGCACTCGGCGGCGGTGGTGAGGCCTTCTTCGGCCTGCGGGGTGAGCTTGTCGGAGTCGAACGCGAAGAAGACCGCGTCGATGCCACAGGGGCCGTTGCCTTCGCCCTCGCCGCCGTAGTCGCCCGAGAACACGCACATGCCGCCGTCACAGATCTCATCCATGGGGCACTGGTCGTCGGTTTGGCACTGGCCGGCGGCAGCGCAGCGACCGGTCGCGAGCTCGCAGGTGCTGGGCGAGCACTCGATGTCGTCGGTGCAGGCCGAGCAGGCGCCGGCGGTGCAGACGAGGCCGCCGTAGCAGTCGGTCATTTGGGCGCAGGGCGAGCCCATCTCGCCATCTCCACCCGCACCGCTTCCAGCCGCGGCCGCCTCGGCGGGATCCATGCAGCGGAACTCGTGGCAGACCCACGCGGCCGCGCCTTCGGGACCCTTGTCGACGCACTCCGCGTCGGTTTTGCAGTTCTGGCAAGAACCGTCGACGCAGGTCTCACCCAGGTCCGCCTTGCAGTGCTTGTCTTTTTTGCATGCGGGATACTCGGGCTTTTTGCAGCCCCCGACGAATCCCAGCAGGGAAGTCGCGAGCACGACGGACGAGAGCTTCAAAGCGTTTCGAAGGAGGGTCACGGCGCGGCATGCTTGCACGGGCTTCGCCAGCGCAGCAAGGGCCTATCGAACGAGCCGGTTGTTCAACGTTCTCGCGGGCCTCGCCGGCCCGGACGCGGACGGGCACCGTCGAGGCACGCTGCCCCATCGGGGCACGCTCGGGCGATGCGGTCCAGCTCACAGTCGCGCTCAACCGCCGATCGGAAGGCCACAGCCACTCAGCGGTGCCGAATGCCCAAGGCGTAGGCCACACTCCAGACGTGGCAACGAAGGCAGTCCTCTTCGATCTCGACGGCACGCTCGCCGATTCGCTGGCCGACATCGCCACCTCGACCAACGCCTGCCTTCACGCGATGGACCTGCCCACGCATCCGCCCTCCGCGTACCCCGGCTTCGTCGGTCACGGGATCCGCGTCCTCGTTCAGCGGGCCCTCGCTCCGCTGGGTGCAGCCGCGCGGGAGCAGGAGCTTCTCGCGACGCTGCGCATCCACTACAGCGCGCACTCCACCGACCACACGGTCCCCTACCCCGGCATCGTGGACCTTCTTGCCGCCCTGCGAAGCCGCGGACTGAAGCTGGCCGTCGTGAGCAACAAGCCGGACGACATGACGCAGTGCATCGTGCAGACGCTCTTTCCCGATGCCGGCTTCGGCTTCGTCACCGGGGAATGCGAGGCGGCGCCTCGAAAGCCCGACCCCACGGGCATCCTGCTCGCGTGTCGGACGCTGGGCGTCCAGCCCGAGGATGCGCTGTACGTCGGCGATACACCGGTCGATGTGCAAGCCGCCGCGGCGGCCGGGCTTCGCTGCGTCGCGGTGAGTTGGGGCTTTCGCGACCGCACCACGCTCGAGGCTGCCGGTCCCGACCATCTCGTCGACCGCGCCGACGCAATCCTCGACTGCCTCTGACGCCTCGGCGACGAAGCGCGGTACCGTGGCCGCTCCGTGACGTGGCTGCACTCGGCCCAGGCGATGACGCCGATCCGTGACGACCGCGGGGTTCGGCTGCTGCTTGCGCTGGCCGCCGTCGCCACGCTGCTTGGACTGTGGTTCGCGTTCGCCGGCCTGGGTGCACGCGCGCTCTGGCTCGACGAGGCCTTCTCGGTCCACGACGCCCAGCGACCGCTCCTCGACATGCTCGCCATGCGCAGCGACCGAGGCGCGGCCCTCCACCCTCCGGTTTACCCAGCCCTGTTGCGGGCATCCATTCAGGTCTGCGGAACGAGCGAGGTCTGCGTCCGCGCGCCGTCGGCCCTCGCGGCGGCCGGTGCCTGCGGTGCGCTGGTGATGCTCGCGGGACGCTTGTTCGGCTGGGTCACCGCAATCACGGCGGCGTGGCTGTGGCCGACGCTCCCGTACCTCCTCAAGTACGCGCAGCAAGCCCGCGGCTACACCTTGCTTCTCTTGCTCACCGCGGTCGCGCTGCTCCTCGTCGGCCGCACGCTGGGCGCGTGGGGCAACCCCGCGCACCGTCGCCTTGCGGCTGCGGGCCTGGGCTTGTGCGTCGCTGCCATGGTCGGCACCCATCTGCTGGCCGGGGCCTTCGTTGCGCCGCTCGGGCTCGTGGCGGTCCTCTTCACTCGCCGCGCCACGCCCGACGTCCGCAAAGACGTCCGCCGAAGCCTCGCCGTCGCGGCCGTCGGCATCCTCCCGCTCGGCCTCGCGTTCTTCGGTGCCGCGGGTGGAGACGGTGGCGGCCGCTTCGCCTCCACGGCTGGGCCCTCGACCAAGGTCGCCGAGCTCGCGGTCGCCCTGGTCACGCTCAGCACGTACACGCCGGTCGTCCCGGTCCTGCTGCTGGCCGCGGTGTTCTTCACGCCCGCTCGCGCGCGCCGGCTCGTTCTGGTCGGCCTCGGCCTCGCCGTCGTTCCCTTGGCGCCGCTTCTGCTTCGGACGCCCGCGCACTTCTTGGTGCTGCGCTACTTCATGCCCTCGGTCGCGGTGGCCGGCACCCTCGCGTGCGCAGGCGTGGCGGCAGCCTTCGCCGCACCCGCTCGGCTCCCGGTACGGCTCCCCGCCACCGTCAGCCTCGCGCTCGGACTGCTGCTCGCCGTCGTCCCTGCGCGCATGCTCGGTCAAGCCCAGGCAGCGAACCTGGAGCGCCGGGCTCGTGCTCGGTCGCTCGAGCCGTGGGATGAGGCCGCCGCCTGGATCGACGCCCGCGCCACGACCGACAGCGTGCTCGTGTTGGTGCCGCATCGCATCCTGCAAACCCCGCTGGAGGTCTACCCGGTGGCACCCGCGATCGTCTCCGACGACCCGGATGCGCTGCTCGAGCGTCTACGAGACGAGAGTCCTTCCCGCGTGTTCGTGCTCTGGTCGCACATCGACTCCCGCGCGCGTGAAAAGGGACTCAACGCCGTCCTCGGGATCTTCGGCCGCGCCCGCTATCGTCCCGCCGACAACAAGGCGTTCGGCAAGCGGGCCATCATCGTCAAGCAGTACGACCGATGAACGACCTCGAACGCGAGCGCCGCAATGCGCACATTCGCCGCATGGTGCGAATGCCCTGGCTCTACTTTCGCGCCAAGCCGGCCGTGGCCGCGTGGGCGCGTCCGTGGCAAGCCGAGGTCCACGCGCGCCTGCAGCGGACCGAAGACGTCGAGATCGATCCCGAAGCGTTCGTCGCTCCCGACGCGGACGTGATCGCCGAGCCCGGGCGCCGCATCGTCATCGGGCCACGATGCGCAATCGCGACGGGCGCGTTCGTCCACGGGCCGGTCGTTCTCGGCCCCGAGGTGACCGTGAACGCGAGCGTGACCATCGAAGGAGGACGCGCGGGCGTCACCATCGGTAGAGGCACCCGCATCGCCACGGGCACCCGTATTTTTGCCTTCGACCATGGAATGGCCGCCGATCGCCCGATCCGTCACCAACCAACGAAATCGGTCGGAATCCGCATTGGAGCCGACGTTTGGCTGGGTGCGAACGCCGGCGTGACCGATGGCGTGACCATCGAAGACCACGCCGTCGTGGCGATGGGCGCGGTCGTGACGCGTGACGTGCCCGCGTGGGCCATCGTGGCCGGCGTGCCCGCCCGCGTCCGCGGCGACCGGCGCGAACGCGACGGCGCGTGAGTCGTGCGGCTTGCTCCGCAGACGCGCTCCCCTATCATCAAGGTCGTGGTGCGCCGAGTGTTGTTCTTCGCCGCAGCCGTGCTGGCTGGCTGCTCCGTCCGGACCTCGGTCGGCGATCTGCCCGAAGGCAGCGCAGTGGCCGACACCGAGGGACCCGGCGCGGGGTCGAGTACGACGACGGCCGTCGATGATGGCGCGGCCACCACTCTGCCCGCCACCTCCGAGACCTCCAGCAGCACCGGCGACCCCGCGCCTGCTAGCAGCACCTCGACCGGAGAGGGAAGCGACGTCACGGAACCGGCCATGACCTCGTTCGCGATCCGGTGGGGCGACATCCCGCCGTCCGGAGGCGGTGGAGACGACACCACCGCAACCGCCAGCAGTACCACGCGAGGCGGCTCGGGCAGAGACGATGACGACATCCTGGTGGTCGTCGGCTTCACCAGCGGATCCTGCGAGGACCCCTTCACCTCCGGCGGATGCGGCACCTGGTCACTGTCGTTTCTCTTGGACGCGTCTCGGCAAGAACCTGGCACGTACCAGCTGGCCGACGACGTCGATGCCACCGTCATCGAGCAAGGGCCCGACGACACCGGCGGCTCGTGCTTTGGAACCGGCGGTACGGTCGAGGGCGTCGTCGTCATCGAGGACTACAGCGAGACCGAAGTGCTCGGCCGCTTCGAGTCGGTCGTGCTCGGCCCCGAAGCCTTCGACCTCGACGGCTTCGAGTTCACCGCCCCCCGCTGCTGAGTGGGGCAGCGTGCCCCGGACCCCCCGCGGATGCCCCAGGGTCCGCGCTAAAATCGATCGGGGGCTTCCCCCTGTTCACGAAGGGCTCACGAATCGCGGGCTCCTCGGCACGTCGATCCTCACGTGGCGAGATTCGGTGCAGTCCTTGGCTCGATGGCGGTGTTCGGCGCGGCGATGGTCGCAACGGCGGCGCTCGCCGAAGCCCACGACTTCGAGTTCTCGGACCTGCGCCGCAAGCTCCGCGGTGGTCCGACCCCCGTGACGGTCTACCTGCATCGCGGCGGCGGTAAGATGTTCGCTGGCGATGACGACCCGGATCAGTCGCGCTCGGGCGTGGTCCGGCGCAGCGGCGTCTCGGTGGTGGACGTACCGGCCTTCCGTGGCACCGATGCCCAGTGGAATCAGTTCGTAGGGTGCATGGAGAACCACTTCCGCGACTTCGACGTGACCGTCGTCGACGAGCGCCCGCGCGGCGAGTACGTCAACGTGATGGTTGGCGGCTCGCCCACCATGATGGGCCTCGAGCCGACCGTCGGCGGGGTCGCGCCCTACAACGGCAGCGTGTTGCCCCACTCGGTGGTCTTCGCATTCCAGACCCCGCACCGCAGCATCCGAGCGCTGTGCGACACCGCAGCGCACGAGGTCGGCCACGTGATGGGGCTGGACCACACCCGGCTGTGCAACGACCTGATGAGCTACGAGAGCTGCGGCTCCAAGTCGTTCCGCAACGAGCACGCGCACTGTGGAGAGTGGGGTCAGCGTCCCTGTGCCGACGGTCGCGGTGCGCAGAACTCTTGGGCGCTGCTGTCGACCCTCGTGGGCCGACGAAGCACGAGCGGTCACGACCACGATCACGCGCATGGCCACGACCACGCCACGCCGCAGGCACCGCCTCGCCACACCACGCGCCGACCCAGCGCCCGCGCCACCGAGCCGACGCTCAGCGTCCGCGTGGGTCCGGCCAAGGCGAACTCGACCTTCGTCGTGAAGGTCACCGCCGCCGACCCGGACGGCATCGCCTCGGTGGACCTGGTTTGGTACGACCGCCGCGCTCGCAAGCTGACCTGCGGCGAGAAGAACACGCAGCGCCCGTTCACCTGCACGCGACGGGGCAGCGAGTACACCTTCTACGTCCCCGTCCGCCGCGGCACGAACAAGTTCGTCGCGCGCTACACCGACGGCACGGGTGCCATGAAGCGCACAGTCGCCTACCAGGCAACGTTCCGCTAGCAGCCTGTGGTGCAACCCGGCGCGACGGATCGCGAAGGATTTTTCGCTCCTGGGTAGGAGCCGAAACGCCGCTGTACCGGGCGTACTGCAAGTTTTGGCGACACCGCCAGGAGCGAAAAAGACGAGCGAGGCGTAGTGACGGGTTGCACCACAGGCTGCTAGCTGCCTGCGGCGCGACAGCCTCAAGCTCGAGGACCGTCTGGACGATGCCCGTAGCGTGTCAGGTGCCACGGCGGACGCTCCCGCGGTCCTCGAACCGCAACCTCGAGGCTTTAGCCCCCGCAGGGCCACCACAGGGTGGTCGATCCGACCCGAGCTGGCCCGCCACTGGGTCGCCTGGAACGCGTCACCGACGGTGGCTCCAGGAACGCCCGCCAGCTCCGGGCTGCGGCGCCTGCTCGCGGTCACCTGCCTGGTCGTGGGCGCGGGCCTGCTCGGTGGGTTCGGAGCCTACGCGCTGGTCCCTTGATGCGATCCATCGACCCGCCGCCCGACGTACAATCGGGGCCCGGTGGGTCTGCTCAAGACACGCCCCGAAGTGTCCCTGTACGCGCCGCGCCTCGTCGAGGCAGGGCGCGAGCACGTCGCGCGCGTGGTGCTACGGTGCCCCGAACCGCTCCCGGTCAACTCGGTCGTGGTCGAGTTCGTCGGCGAAGAGTTCTGGTACACGCAGAGCCAGTACGGACGACACGGCGAGTCCTCGGTCTTCTACCGAGCGACGTCGTGCCCCCACAGCAAGGGGGAGCTCGCCGAGGGAGAGCACGCCTTCGAGATCCGCTTTCGGTTTCCCGAGAGCGTGCCCAACAGCTACCGAGGCCGGCACGTCGAGATCAGCTACACCGCCCGCGTCCACGTGAACATTCCGTGGTGGCCGGACGCCAAGGCCCGCTTCGTCCTCAACCTTCGCGGCGCCGGCTCCACGCCGCCGCCGACCCGTCGCCAGGTCTTCGTTTCGGCCCTCGAGGGACCGCACACCGGCATGCCGTACTTCGAGCTCTCCTTGAGCTCGCACGAACTCGAGCCTGGCGGGCGCGTGCGCGGGTCGGTCGCGCTCGCGGGCGTGGATGCCCACAACTACGAGCAGCTGCAGGCGACGCTGTGGGCGGTGGAACGCGTGACCGGCTTTCTCGGCGCGGTGGAACACTTCGTTCGCGTTGCGCAGTGGAACCTGGACATCCCACCCCCCGGTGACGAAGGTGCGGACGTCGTCGCCTTGAACCTGCGCCTTCCCGCCAACCTCGCCGTCGGGTTCGAGCACCGCCGCGTCGCGCTATCGTGGCGTCTGCAGGTCGAAGCCGTCATTCCCTGGACCACCGACCCCAGCATGATGGTCCCGGTCTATGTGAGGCACCGTCGGCCGGGCGAGGAGGAGATCGAGTCGCTGCCGCCTGCGGTAGGTTCGCGCCGCCAGCAACTCGTGTGGCGGGACGCAGGACGACGCAGCGGCTTCGACTTCGCCGACGGCGCGCTACGGCGGACGGTCGGCAAGGCCGAGGTTCGGCTGCTGCCTCAATCGCGACGGACCGGCTCGTGGGTCATCGGCGAAATCCACTACGTCGACCTGGGCCTGGACCTCACCGGTCGCGGAGGAATCCTCCGGGCACGGGAGCGACGACAACTCGACGCGCTCGCCTCGGCCTTGGGGCCCGACTTCGACAAGCTCCACCTGCTCGAAGCGGACGACACCCGCATGCGCTTCGAGCAGCGCGGCGACCGAAACGTCGGACCGCTCGTGAAATTCGCCGACGACCTTTATGAAGCGGCCCTGGCAATCGAAGACGCGCGCGATCAACTTCCCCCGCCGGAAGCCCTCGAGTCCCAGCTCGACGACTGGCGCGAAGCTGCCCGCCGGCTCGGTGCCGAGCTGCATGTGGGATCTCTCGCACTCGAAACGGAGTGGGATGGCTATCGGATTGAGGTGCGAACGCACTTCAAACCCACGGGGCAACTCGACCACACGACCGTGTCCATTCATGCCCCACAGGTCATTCCGCGACACGCTCGTGTGGCGTGGCGCGTCGGCAGTGGCGACCTGCCCCCGGCCGATGTCCCAGATTCGGTACGGGCGATCGTGGTCGGGGCAGAATCGACGCGAGCTGAACTCAGTGCGCCGCTCGGAGATGTATCGGACGCGACGGAAACGGCAGAAGCGTTGCTCGAAGTGACGCGAAGATTCACGCGAAAACCCGGTCCGTACCGCTGAGAGTTCATTGGACAGGACCCTGCCCCTGGCGTACATAGTCCTCGGCATGGAAAGCCTGCTTCCCGAATCTCTCGCCCCTTACAGCCCCCTCATCGTCGGTGCAGCAAAGGCCATCCTCATTTTCGTGGTTGGCTGGATCGCCTCGAAGTGGGCCAACAGCATCAGCCTCGCGATCTTCCGCAAGCGGAAGCTCGACGAAGCCGTCGCGCGGTTCCTCGCCTCGCTGATCCAGTACTCGGTGCTCGCCGCGGCCGTCGTCGCGTCGCTCGGTGCAGTCGGCGTCGAGACCACCAGCCTGGTGGCGATTCTTGGTTCCGCCGCGCTGGCCGTCGGCCTCGCCCTGCAGGGCAGCCTCGGCAACTTCGCCGCTGGCGTCATGGTTCTCATCTTCCGCCCCTTCACGATCGACGACGTCATCACGGCGGGCGGTCACACGGGCCTGGTGAAGGACATCGGCCTGTTCGCGACCACCCTCGTCACCCCGGACAACCACCAGATCATCATCCCCAACTCCCAGACCACCGGCGGCAGCATCACCAACCTGACCGTCCTCGGCACCCGCCGCGTCGGCGCCGACATCGGCGTCGCGTACGGTACCGACCCGGACAAGGTCATGAAGATCCTGACCGACGCCGCCTCGAAGGTGACCAACGCCCTTTCCGACCCCGGCCCCGCGGCTGCGCTCGTCGAGTTCGGCGCCAGCTCGGTCAACTACACGGTCTTCGTGTGGTCGAAGTCCGGCGACTGGCTGCAGGTCCTCGGTGACACGCGCGTCGCGATCTATAACGCCCTGAACGAAGCCGGAGTCGAGATTCCGTTCGACCAGGTCGTCATGCATCAGGCTCCGACCGAGTAAGGTCAGCCCGCGCAAAAGCCCTCGACGCTTCGGCGCCGAGGGCTTTTTCATTGGTTGCGACGTTGGCTACTGAATCGCTTCGAGGCAGGGTCGCTCCAGGCTCTGCGCGAGCGCGTCCCGGAGCGCGGTCGAGACGATTTGCATGCGATGCCCTTCATATCGCCACACCGCCACGAGCTCGATAGGCTCGGGCTGGTTCGCGAGGGGCAGCGACCGAAGCTCGCCATGGTTGAGCTGGCAGCGAATCATCGCGTCGGGAAATACCCCGAGGAACAATCCTTCGGTGACGAGCTGAACCGCGACGGGAACGCGATCGACGGTTGCCCCGACGCGGCCGTACGCGCTGAGGGCGGGACCGCGGCCGAAGAAGCGCACGCCGACGAACGACTGTTCCGCGAGCACGTCTGCATCGACGTGGGGGCGCGTTGCCAGCGGATGCCGTGGAGAGCACACGACGCTACACGGCGACATGGCGAGCGCCTCGACGTGCAGCCCGTTGGGGACGGACGGCGGTCGCGGCATCAAGGCGACGTCGAGCGTGCCTTCGACCAGCCGCGCCAGCATCTCCTCGGGTGCCATCGCGTACGTGGAGGGCACCAAGCCCGGATGCTCGGTCGAAAGCCCCGCCAGCGCGCGGGGCAGTGCGTGCGTGCTGAACACCTCGGTTGCGGCGATCTCGAGCGGACCCTCGAGCGCCGCGTCGGTGCCAACCGAGTCTCCGAGGCGCTCGAGTGCCGCCAGGACCGAGCTTGCATGCTCGAGCAGGGAGCGGCCGGCTGGTGTGAGCGCGACGCGACGGCTGCTCCGGTCGAAGAGCCGGGCGTGAAGCGCGTTCTCCAGCTTCTTGATGGCTTTGCTGACCGCCGGAGGCGACACGTGGCTGCGTCGCGCGCCTTCGGCGAAGCTCCCCGCCCGTGCGACGGCGTGGAAGTAGCGAAGCTCGCTCAGTTCGACGTCGGGGATACGCATGAGAGGGACTCGAAACGGTGCATGCCGGTCAAGCGTTACGTCTGAGCGATCAACCGTCGGCGAGCAGCCAACCGATGGGCGTGATGAGGGAGCCAAAGACGACGGTGAGTACGATTCCTGCGACCATGAGCGTGTTCCTTCTGAGAAGAACTACGCCCCGGCCGCGCCGCGGTTGCGCCGTCCGCGCTGAAACGTTCTCACCCCAGCGTTGCCCGCCGGGAACCGATCCGGGCCCGACTCAATCGTCGAAGTCGAACTCGACGCCGAGCAGGTCCGAGATCTGGCCCCACTGATAGAACGGAATGACGCCGTCGCCGCGGTAGGCCACCGTGCCCTCGCGAAGGACGAGCAGCGACGTCTGATCGGGGGCCACGTCGAAGGCCGCCCGCAGCTGGGCGTCGTCGGCCGCGACGGACCAGCCCGGCAAGAACTCAAGGTCCCCCGAGTCGCCGACGATGGCACCTTTGGCTTTGCCCTCGATCGCCAGGTTGAGCACGGAGCCGGCGTTGCGTACGGCGGGCTTCTGATACTGCGCCCACTTCGCCTCGTCGTCACCCTCGAACCCGTCGTCGATATTGGGGATGTCGGCCTTCTTCACGGGGCCGCCGAGGAACAGCAAGGCGCACGGCGTGCTCGCGCACGCGGACTGCGAGAGGCCGCCCACCTCGAAGGGAGGAACGTCGGGACCCGGAGCCGGCTCCTGAGCGCCGAGCAGCGCTCGGACCTCGCCAAGCTCGTCGTCGGTCTGATAGCCGCCGCTGTGCCGCGAGACCATGGTGCCGTCGCCATCCACGACGACGAATCCGTGGTGCCCCCGCGGCAGCTTGAAGACCTGACGGAACGCGCCGACGAAGTCTCCGTACATTTGAAACCGCGTCTCCTTGCCGAAGCGGTCCATGTATTCGCCGGACTTCTCCTGCAGGAAGCCGAGCCCTTCAGCATCGAAGATGATGTAGCCCTCGAGGTCATCGGGCAGGACCCAGCGGTTGAGCGCGCGGTTGAGCTTCTTGCCCTCGTCGCCGCTCCAGCTCTGCAGGCCGACGAAGACGAAGAACAGGCGCGTGCCCTGCTTCTTCGACACGTCCAGCTCGGGCTGGCTGCCGATGCCCGGGATGACCAGCGTACGAGGGTCGCCCGCGGGCTCGAGTTCCGCCGGGATGTCGTCGACCCTGAGCAAGCGGTACGCCATCGCGCCACCCGCCGCCAGCAGCAGGCCTCCCACAATCGCGGCGATCTTCAAGCGTCGTCCCATGCGTCGCCGCGAAGTATACGGCGCGCCGCGCCGCGCGCCCTGCCTGCGCCGCAGGAAGGCCCTGCGCGCGGTTTCAGGACGATGGAGGCCGGTGCAGGGCTGGCGGGAGCGCTGCTTTCTCGGCTGCGAGGCGCTCGTTGAAGCCCAGCTCCCGCACTTCGAGCACCGCCTCGATCAAGCCGACGATCTCCTCCTTGGTGTGCTGGTTGAGCGATGAAGCCACGTCGTCGGGAACGACGCGGACGACCGGCCGCTCGATGACGACCTCCTCGAGTTCCTGTTGTACGCGAAGAACCTCGACGAACTCGACATTCGACGGCATCGCTCCGTGCATCACGTCCATGGAGATTCGCCAGACCATCGGCGAGTCGGCGTCGATCCATCGCTCGTCCTCGGCGTTGAAGAACCCCGTGTCGTCGTCGTGCAAGAACGTGCGGAACTGGTCGAGCACGCGCGCCCCAGGCCCCTCGAAGATCATGGTCTCTCCCGCGCTCAGCGGCGTGGTGATCGAGCTTCGACGACGCTCGTCCTCGAGCAGCGCCTTCCACCCCCCGAGCAGCTCCAGGTCGACCGAGAGCAGGACGTGTTCTTCGGCGAACGGTGCAAAGTCCTCGCGCAACGCCTCCAGGTTCTTGGCCGGGTGCCCGCTATAGCGGCGCTCCTTCCACACCTTGCGGACCCATTCGCCCGCCTCCCACCGCGGCGTTTGGACCTCGTGCGTCGATGCGATCTTGGCGTAGTCGTCGCGCTGGGCTGACGCCAAGGCGAGCTGCCGGTCGCGCAGCTTCACCTGCTTCATTGCGGTGATGTGCTCGGCTTCGGCATCACGCAGCGCTTTGTCGCGCGCGTCGAGCTGGCTCTGCTGAGCCCGAAGCTGGCCGCGGAAGTGCGCCCAGGTCAACGTCGCGCCCGCGACCATCCCGACCAGCACCAGCGCGACCGTCATCGCGAAGCACCGTCGCGAATCATCGCGGGCTTGGCAAGTCTGAACGGCGTCGTCAGCCGTGGTGGCGACCCCGTCCGCCGCGGTGATGACCTCGGCCGCGGCCGCCCATCAGGGCCCGGGGTCCACGCTCGGCGATGCGTTCTGCGACCGACGCTCGCTGCTCGGGGGTGAGCAACGCGTGAATCTCGACCATGCGCGCCGCCTTCTCGGCGTGGTGCGCCTGCCGGTCGCCGGGCAGCTGTTCCGCGAGGGCCTCCGCGTCGAACGTGTCGGTGGCGAACGCGTCGGAGACCGCCTTGCGGAACGCGTCGTGAGCCTCACGGTCGGGCTTCGCGTCGGACTCGCGCGTCACGATGGCCTCGACCTGCTCGGCCTGCTCGGCATCGCAGTCCAGCTCGACGCACAGATGCGCGGCCATTCGCGCCCGACGCTCCGGCGAGGCGTGGTGGCCCCGCCTTCCACGATGCTTGCCGTGCTCGAACACCTCGCCATCGGCGAGCGCTCCCGCGAACGCGACGCGCTGGTCGGGCGTGAGCACGTCGTGGACCAACCCGAGCATCTCCAGACGGTGTCCTCGGGCGGGGCGAGGGTGGAGCTTGGCGCGTGCCTCGAGATCCTGAACCGAGAAGTTCTCCCCCGCAAAGGCTTCGGCCAGCGCAGCGTCGGCCGCCTCGAGCGCCTCGCGTTCGGGTCGCGCCGGTGGCACGAATGCCGCCTCGAGCTGGGTCCGCTGGTCGTCGGAACACTCGACGACGCCGCAGACGTGCTCGACCGGACTTCGTCGGTGACGCATGCGATGCGGTGGCGGGCCGTCGGGTGCCTCGTCGGCCTCGACCAGCTCGGCAAAGCGTGCTTCGTCGGCGTCTTCAGGTTCGGAGTCGCAGGCGCCAAGGGCCAGCGCGATGATCAGCAGGGGGATCCGTTTCATGGCGAGATTGATGTAGCGCCCGCGCGCTCGACATGACGTCAAGCACGATCAAGCGATCCGTAAAGGCCGCGAAAACCCAGGTAGCATGGGGTCATGCGCCCGCTCGGCTTTGCGATCGTCCTGCCGTTGTTGCTCGCTGCGACAGCCTGTGACGGCAGCGCGCCCACGCCCCCCGCCGAGCCCGCCCCGCCTGCACGCGTCGAGCCCGAACCCGAGCCCACGCCCTCAGAGCCCCCACAACCGGAACCGGAGCCGTCTCGCGTCGAGCCCTCCGAGCCAGCACCCAAGCCGCCCCCCGCCGAGCCCGAACGCGTCGAAAAGGACTGCCCCCACGGCAAGTGCGGACAGTCCTGCAAAGCCGGCCAGTCCTGCACGTTCGCGTGCGAACGCGGGTTGTGCGGGCAGTCGTGCGAGGCGGACTCGACCTGCGAAGCCACGTGTTCGGGGAGCAAGTGCCAGCAGCACTGCCGGGCTGGGG
>JBCCQM010000079.1:0-33298 GCA_039024335.1 Myxococcota bacterium | reverse complement strand
CACGAAGACCTGCAGCAGCGTGCCGTCTTCGTACAGCGCCACGTTCACGCCGGGACCGACGCCAAGGCAGCCCTCGTTGATCACCTTGAACGAGAGGTCCAGCAGGTCTTCGGTGCAGCTGAACTGGTCGAGGACGAGGTCGGCGGCGGTGAGGTCGGGCGCGCAGAGGGCCTCGAGCTCGCCTTGGCCGTTGCGGCGATAGCTGTTGTACGGGTTGCCCACCGGAACGCTCCAGTTGGGCTCTTCGGTCAGCGGAATCGTCGCATTCTGCAGCACGTTCGTGACGTGGTAGCTGTGCTGGTTCCAGATCGGCAGGGTGCCGACCCAGTTGTCGAGGCGGTCTTCGAAGACCTCGATGCCGGCGTCTCCGATGGCGCCCTGGCCCGACTCGTTGTTGGTGCTGACGATGATCTCGGCTTTGAAGTCGCCGTCGACGTCGGCGACGATCGGGTTCTCGGAGCGGGTGCGGGAGGAGTTGATGTCGATGAACAGAATCTCGTCATCGGTCATCACCCCGTCGCAGTTGGGTCCTCCGGGGCAGTCGGGCTCGGTGCCCGGGTAGATGCGCAGGAACCACTCGTCGGCGTAGATCACCTCGGAGCGTCCATCTCCATCGAAGTCGAAGACCGAGCTGCCGGTGCGCTGCGAGCTGCCGTCTTTGGTCTCGGCGTTCCACAGCTCCTTGAGCTCAGCCGTGCCGTCGTACTGCACGACGACGTAGTTGTTGCCGCCGGCGGTGCCGATGTCGGGCAGGCCGTCACCGTCGAAGTCGGCGATGTTCGGGGGTCCGCCCGCGCCGCCGCCGGTGATGCTGGTCTGCGCGATGACGTCGCCCGTCTGTCCGTTGAAGATGGTGATGTCGTTGGAGCGGACCGTCGCCACCTCGGGCTGGCCGTCGAGGTTGAAGTCCGCGATGCCGCAGTAGCCGTCGGCGGGGGAGCCCTGCCAGAGTTCGGTCCCCGCAAAGTCCACGCCGACCGTGCCGGTGAACGTCCAGACGGTCGCGCCCGCGATCAGCTCGGGGCGGCCGTCGCCGTTGAGGTCGGCCACGCACGAGATTGGGCCTACGCCGTTTGTGCCGGTCGCTTCACTGCCGGCCGCCTCGAAGATGATGGCGCCGGTGTTGTCGTAGATGGTGTGGCCGAAGGCGATCTCGGGGTTGCCCGCGTTGTCGAAGTTGACCAGCGACGGGGCCCCGGAGAGGCCGCCGTTGTTATGGTTCTCCGACTGCCACAGCACCTGACCGGTGTCGCCCTGGACCGCGATCAGGCTGTTGCTAGTGTGCTCGGAGATGACCTCCGGAATGCCGTCGCCGTTGATGTCACCGATCGCGGGGTGCGAGCCAGGGTCGGTCCGGTAGGCCTCGTCGCCCAGCGTCCAGAGCTTCTCGCCGGTGTCGCCACGGATCGCGCGGAGGATGCCGTTGTTGGTGTACGCGGAGTTTTGATAGGTGTTGAAGATGATCTCGGGGATGCAGTCCCCGTCGAGGTCGGCCACCTGCGGCGTCATCACGCACTGGTGGAACGCGGGGAAGTCGTCCTCGGCGATGTTGATGTGTGGCCAGGTCGGCTCGCAGAGGTTGGTCGCCGCGTTGCAGGTTTCTTCGACCTGACAGCCGAGCTCGTCGTCGCAGCTCCGCTCGGCCCGAACGCCCCAGGTGAACCGAGGGATCGGGTCGAACACGCCGACCTCCGGCTCGAAGGCGCAGCTGGGGTTGGCGAAGTTCGGCACGCACTGCCCCAGGGTGGGGTCGCAAATCTCCCCGTCGCCGCACTCGCTCTCGACCTGGGTGGCACACGCGGCGCCCGAGCAGCTTCCGCTGGGCACGATGCACTGGCCGACGTAGCAAATCTCGCCTCCGGCCGCGTCGCAGCAGACGTCACCGCAAGGGTTGTCGGCGCCGCAGTCGAGTACGCACACCTCGTTCTCGTCGCAGCGCTCGCCGGCGTCGCAGCACGCGTCGCCACACGCCTGCGTCGGCGGGCAGGCATCGCCGGTGGTGTCGGTCGGCGTCTCGGTTCCGCCGGAGCCTTCGGCCTCGTCCGTGGTGCCGTCAGTCGCCGAGTCGGTTGCAGAGCTGCTCAGGCTGATCGTGCCGGGACCGCCGGACTCCGTATCGCCATTCGCCTCGCTGTCGCCGCAGGCTCCCCCCAGAGCTACGGCGAGCGCCCCGCTGAGCCAAGCAATCGTATTTTGACGCTGCATGCCGAGGTTAGACCCCGGCGCACACGCGAATTCTGGCCTGGGATCGGGGACTTGAGCCCCGTTTACACAGTCCGTCGGCGGCGGATCGCGAGGAGCGCCACGAGCGTCAGGAATGCGGACGGTGCCGTCGGCGTGCTGCGGCATCCACAACCATCATCGACGCCATCGGCACCACCGCCGGCCGTGTCGCCGTCGGTCTCGACATCGCCTCCGTCCGAGCCGTCATCGCCGGCTGCGTCGCCGTCGTCGCCTCCGCCCGCGCCACTGGAACCCGAGGTGCCCCCGCCGCCGGTTTCGTCGTCACCGCCGGTCTCGTCACCGCCGGTCTCCCCACCCGCGGCCGCGCCAACGGTGAACGTGATGGTCTCCGTCGCGGTGTGATCGGCGTGGTCCTGGACCAGGGCGGTCGCGAAGTAGGTGCCCTCGGGGACGCCGATCAGCTTGAACTCGAGCGCGCGGTCGTAGTCGACCTTGTCCGCGAGCACCTCGCCGTTCTCGTCTTCGAGCGTCAGCTTCCAGCCGTAGCCGCCGTGGTCGTCCCACGGATCGACCACGATGAGCACGTCTTCCCCGGCCTCGAACGTCGCGCCGTCTTCGGGGGAGATGATGGCGATGGTCGGGTCCACCATGTCCACGCCCGCGGGCGCGAAGGTGGTGCCCAGGGTGTTGGCGTCGTGCTGCGCCTCGCCGATTCCGCAGTGGCATCGGTTCACCCCCGTGCAGGCCGCGGATTGGCCCTGCACCCCGATGATGTCCGCGCATGTGGTGTTGAAGCCGAGGTCGCCACCTTGCGTCGGCGCATAGCCGGCCGCCATGACCGAGTCCGAGGCGTTGGTGTGCCCAAGCCCGAGCGTGTGCCCGATTTCCTGGCTGGCGATGTTGGCCTGCGTGATCGCGGGCGAGGTGTTTTGGAAGACGTAGCAGACGTTGCGCTGGCCGAAGTCCTCGCAGTCCAGCGGCGCGACCCCACCGCTGGGGCCGGCGGTCGTGTCGGAGTAGTGCCCGCCCATCATCACCATCGTGTACGGAAGCACCTTCGGCGGGCGCTCCTCATAGACGATGCGGACGGCCAGGTCCTCGAAGTCGGCGGCGACGGCTTGGGCAGCCGCGATCGCTCGCATCTCCCCGCCTGTGTAGACCGGGTACATGTGCCCGGAGCGCGCGATGCCGGACGAGTTCTCGGCCGAGTTCTCGCCGTCGGTGGTCAGCACGCCGCCGAGGTAGTTGAGGTAGACCGTGCCGAAGCTCGGGACCTCGCCGCCGGGTCGCGCGTCGTAGTCGTAGATGCCCGGGGGCACTTCGTCGGGGAAGGCACAGATTTCGTTCAGGTCCGGTGCACCGCCACCGCCTGCCGCGGGGCTGGCCTCGGCTGCGAGCACGCGCTCCACGTCGGACACCATTTCGGCGCCGTCGAGCATCGGCTCGGGCACGACCATGCCGCCGATTTGCGCCATCCCGCCGGGCAGGCGGGTCGGCTCGTCGACCGTGGGAACTTCGGGGTCGGACGACTGCGTCGCGTAGTCGTCGAGCGAGTCGAACGCGGGGCGCTGCGGGTACGCCGGCTCGACGTTCTTCAGCCGGGCCTCGGGGGTCCGAAAGTCGATGACGACCGCGTCCGGGTTGGGCACGTGGTTGGGGTTCTGCACCACGGAGACCCCGGGGCCCGCGAGCGCGGCAGCGGGCAGCACGAGCATGGAAGCCGCGGGGGCGGTGGCGGGGAGTACGAGCCGGCGAGTCGAGACAGCCACGGGATTTGCAGCTTAGCGAGTCTTGGTACTTTTTTGGGGCTTGGGTTCGGTTCCGCGGGGAAACCGCGTCCGGTGCGGAATGAGTCGGCCAGCTCGCGTTCGGCGCCGTACGCACGGACGACCCAGGGTCCTGTCGCTCCGACGAGGCCGCGATGGACCCAGGGTCGTGATGGACCCAGGGTCGGGGAGGGAACCGCGAGCACGGTCGGGCAGGCGTCGACCCTTGGGTTCGTGTCGGCCAGGTCCGCCGACGGACCCAGGGTCTTCCGTCCGTCGCAAGCGGGGAGGCCGGTCTTCGGCACGTCCGAAAAGGACAGGTCGCGATGACCCACGGTCTCGGGGGATGGGCCCCTATCGATCGTTCCGATCAGCGGTCGCGCCAAACCGACGCGAAACGATCGAATGCTGCCCAGCCCATCGACTTCTTCGATCGCACAGTCGCCTACCTGATCGAACGGATCGGGGAAGGCCCAAAGAAAAACGAATCTGGCGGCGCTAAAAGCTAGACAGCGATCGCCGGTTGAACATAATGGCCGCCCATGCAGTTTGCTTCGGCTGCTGCCTCGGCACGGACCTTCGTTCCGTGCCTGAGGCTGCGGAGTGAGACGCTGCTCATCGACCAATCGGAGGGGTTTTCCGACGATTTCCGAGAGGTCGAGTCAGCAGTGATCGACCTCTGTTTCAACTACTCGGGCTTCGAGGTGTCGGCGAGTGAGCCGCTCTCGCTCGAGGCTGGTTTTCGTGACGCCCGCGGTGAATCCGAGGTGCGTCGCGTTCTCGAGAGCTACGGCGCGATCGAACTCGCCGGCCTCGAAGACATCGCCCTGCTCCCCGACTGCAATGCAGACTACGCGGTGAGCATGGAGGGCGATCCGGACGCGCTCGCGGCCTTTTCGACCTCTGCCGTGCCCCGGCTGCGCGAGCTCGGTTGGCAGGTCGAGATCGATCCCGGGTACCCGTGCCACGTGGTGAACGACGCCCGCTGGTACGCCTCGCTCAGCACCGACGCGGGCGAGGATGATGCTCTGGACGACGACGGTGACGAGCGCGGCTGGTTCGAGCTCGAGCTGGGCGTCGAAGTGGAAGGCGAGCAGGTCGACCTCCTGCCCGTGCTCCTCGATCTCATCGAATCCCGCGGCATGCAGGCGCTCCTTCATACGCCTCGCCGGCGCCAAATGGCGCTTCCGCTGGGCGGCAAGCGGTACCTTGCTGTCCCGCCCGGTCGCATCAAGACCGTCGTGCGCGTGCTGTCGGAACTCTACGAGATCGAGGGCACGGGGCCCGGCGGGGGCCTCAAGGTCCCCAGCATGGTGCCGGATTACCTCGACGAGCTGCAGAGCGCGTTCGAGGACGACAGCCTGTGTTGGACCGGCGACACGGATCAGCGAGACCGCATTCGCGTGCCGCGGAACCAGCCCCCGCCGTTGGTCGACCCCCCGACGGGTCTCAAGGCGACGCTGCGCCCCTACCAGATGGAGGGGCTGGCCTTCCTGCAGAACCTGCGAGCCCACGGCGCCGGCGCGATCCTGGCCGACGACATGGGGCTGGGCAAAACGCTCCAGACGATCACGCACATCCTCAAGGAGAAGGAGTCCGGCCGCATGCACGACCCCGTGCTGGTCGTCGCGCCGACGTCTTTGGTGGGCAACTGGGCCCGCGAGATCGAAAAGTTCGCGCCAGCGCTCGAAGTCCACGTGCACTACGGCAGCCAGCGGCGGCACCTGGTCCGGAACGTGAAGTTCTCCGACGTGGTCATCACCACGTACGGGCTGCTGATGCGCGACACCGACGTGTTCGAGTCGCAGGCCTTCTACATGGTCGTCCTCGACGAGGCGCAGACCATCAAGAACGCCCGCTCCCTCGCGCACAAGGCCGTCAAGGGCGTCGACGCGCAGTATCGGATCGCGCTGTCCGGCACGCCGGTCGAGAACAACCTCGACGAGCTGTGGGCGCTGTGCGACTTCGCGATGCCGGGCCTGCTCGGTGACGCAAGCCAGTTCCGCTCGGCCTTTCGCGTGCCGATCGAGAAGCAGGGAAACCGCGACCGCATGGACACGCTGCGTCGTCGGGTGGCGCCGTTCATCCTGCGCCGCCTCAAGACGGACGTCGCGACCGACCTGCCGCCGAAGACGATCATGACGCGGCCGGTCGAACTCAAGGGGCCGCAGCGCGACCTCTACGAGTCGATCCGCATTGCCGGCCACACGCTGGTGCGCAAGGTCGTGAAGAAAAAGGGCATCGCGGCCAGCACCATCGACATCCTCGGTGCGCTCATGAAGCTGCGCCAGGTCTGCTGCGACCCGCGCCTGGTGCGGTTGCAGTCGGCGCATGAGATCGAAGAGTCGGCCAAGTTCGAGGCGCTGTTCGACATGCTGCCGGACATGCTCGAGCAGGGGCGGCAGGTCCTGGTCTTCTCGCAGTTCACCCGGATGCTCGCGCTCATCGGTGACGAGCTGAAGGCGATGGGCGTGCCGTTCGTGGTGATCACGGGAAGCACCACCGACAGACAGGCGGCCGTCGACGCGTTCCAGTCCGGTCAGGCGAAGGTGTTCCTGCTCAGCCTCAAGGCGGCAGGCACCGGCTTGAACCTCGTCGCGGCCGACACCGTCATCCACTTCGACCCTTGGTGGAACCCCGCCGCACAAGCGCAGGCTACCGACCGGGCCTACCGGATCGGCCAGAAGCGGCCGGTGTTCGTCTACAACCTCATCGTCAGCGGCAGCGTCGAGGACCGGATGGTCGCGCTGCAGCGCCGCAAGCAGGCGCTCGCGGATGGCCTGCTCGCGCAGGACGAAGACGGGATCGAGCTCTCGGTCGAGGATGTCGACGACCTCTTCGCGCCGCTCGACGACCAAGCGGCGTCCTCTCGGCGGAATTCGCGCTAATGACGCACCCCGGCCAAGGGTTGTGAGCGGGTCGTAGCGGTCGAATTTCGAATTATGTGACCTCTCCCACGGCCGCGGGCGGGTAGGCCGGTCGCATTCGCGGTACTCGGGGTGTCCTGCGTGTCTCCGGTGTCACGGAGCGCGCAGCAGGAGCGTGGGAACGAGCCACGCGGCGACGAGAAGAAACTCCAATGGGAAACAAACTTTTTGTAGGCGGCCTCAGCTGGGACACCAACGACGAGGGCCTCGCGAACGCCTTTGCGCAGTTCGGTGAAGTCAAAGAAGCCAAGGTCATCCTCGACCGCGACACCGGTCGCTCGCGCGGCTTCGGCTTCGTCACCATGTCCGACCCCGAAGCGGTCGCGACTGCGATGAAAGAGCTCGACGGTTCGGAACTCGACGGCCGCAACATTCGCGTCAACGAAGCGACCGAGCGTCCTCGCGGCGGCGGTGGCGGTCGCGGTGGCGGCGGCGGTGGTCGCGGCGGCGGCGGCGGTGGCTACGGTGGTGGTCGCGGCGGCGGCGGCGGCGGTGGCGGCTACGGTGGTCGCGGCGGTGGGCGCTACTAGTCAGACGATTTGAACGAATCCCGCTCACCCGAGGTGAGCGGGATTTTTCGTGGTTGCTCGCCCAGCGCAGGTCGAACCTGCTCAAGCGCGTCGAGAGCTTCGGTGAAGGAGCGCTCCGCTGCTTGCAGCAGATGGAGCACGCGCCGTCGCCCGAACGCCAGTCCGGCGGCCATCATCAGCATTACGATGATGGGTCCCACCGCGGCGGCCGCGATGCCTTTGCCGAGCACGCCGAGCACGCCCATCGCCACCATTGCGCCGAGGCCGAGGCCGAGCGTGAGGCCCATGCCCTGCATGCTGCTGGCCGTGTTCACGAAGCGCTCGCTGATCTGTACGAACGTGCCGCCGCCTTCGGCCTCGAAGGTGACCACGATGTGGCGCGCGCTCCAGGTCGCGGTGCCGTCTTCCTCGGTGCGCTTGCCTTGCGCGCCGAAGACCGTGTCCAGGCGTGCGAGCAGGCGGCCGCGAACCGCCGGGTCGGAGACGTCCACGTCGAGCCAGCGCCGCTGCGCGACGCGGGTGGGGAGTCCATACGACGTCGCGGGCGCGGTTGCTTCCACCGCTTGCTCCCACGCAGCCCGGCGCACGAGCGCCCGGTCGATGCCGACCTCGGCCGCAGCCTCTTCGAGCGCCTCGAGGCGAACATCGTCGTCGCGGGCCTGCTGCATCGCGGCCGCCCGCGTCAGGATGCGAGCCATGCGGGTGTCGGGGTCGGTCATCGAAGTGTCGCGCTTTCGTACCTAGCATGGGTTTGTTGCATTCCAGTCGCGTCGCAGCGTCGCTCGGACGCGGCGGTGCCTTGACACGCTCGCCCAGCGCGGCATTGTCGCGGTGTGAAAGGCTTCTCTCGGGTCAGCGGTGCTGTGGCGCCTTGCATCGTTGCGGACGCGCAGGCCAACGCCGAGGCCACGGTCGCGCTGCACGAGCGCAGTCACGCGCAGCACGACGCGGTGGTCGTGTTTCCCGAGCTGGGACTGACCGGCTACACCGCGCGGGACCTCTTCGCCGACACGCACATGCTCGATGAGGCGGAGGCCGCCTTGGGTCGGGTGGTGCAGGCAAGCGCTTCGCTGCGACCGCTTGCTCTCGTTGGCATGCCGCTGCGGCACGGCGTCGGCGTCTACAACGTCGCCGTGGCGGTTCAAGGCGGCGCGATCTTGGGTGTGGTGCCAAAGTCGTACCTGCCGACGTACCGCGAGTTCGAGGAGGCACGGTGGTTTCGCCCAGGCGTGGAGGTATCCCCAGGCGCGACCGTTCGCGTCTGTGGCCGCGACGTTCCGTTCGGTACGGACCTTCTGTTCCGCGCGGGCCAGCTCGTCGTGGGCGTGGAGATCTGTGAAGACCTGTGGGTCCAGGTGCCGCCCCACGCCAAGCTGGTCGGCGCGGGTGCTAACGTGATCTGCAACCTCTCGGCGTCGAACTTCACCGTCGGCAAGGCGCAGCTGCGTCGGACGCTCGCGACCTCGGCCAGCGACCGGGGCAAGTGTGCGTACGTCTACGTTGCCGCCGGGCCCGGAGAGTCTTCCACCGACCTCGCGTTTGATGCCGACGCCTTCATCTGCGAGAACGGCCGCGTCGTCGCCGAGTCGAAGCGATTCGAGCGCGGAGCGCAGCTGGTGACCGCGGACCTCGATCTCGAGTTCCTCGCGCACGACCGATGGGTGACCGGAACGTTTGCGGACTGCGCCGCCCACAACGCGGTTCCGGTTCGCGCGGTGCCCTTCGAAGCGCCGCCCTCGATCGTGCCCCCGCTTCGCCGGGCAGTGCCGCGTCATCCGTTCGTCCCGAGCGACCCGACGACGCTCGGCGACCGCTGCTGGGAGATCTTCGAGATTCAAACCAACGCGCTCGCGACTCGAATGCAGGCCATCGGCTCGCCCAAGCTCATTCTCGGGCTCTCGGGCGGGCTGGACTCGACCCAGGCCGCGCTGGTCTGCGCAGGGGCGCTCGACCTGCTCGGCCGACCGCGGAGTGAACTTCGCTGCGTGACCATGCCCGGCTTCGGCACGACCGAGGGCACCCGTGGCAACGCCGAGTCTCTCGCCGAGGCGCTGGGCGCTCCGCTGCGGACCCTTTCGATCTCCGAGGTCAGTCATGCGGTGCTGCGGCTCGTCGGGCACGCCGCGGCGGACGACGCCCCCACGCTCGAGGCCATGATGGAGCGACTGCGGTCCGACCCCGCGCTCGGGGATGTCTCCTTGGAGAACGTGCAGGCCCGCATGCGGACCCTGCTGCTGATGACCGAGGCCAATCGAGAGGGCGGCATCGTCGTGGGGACCGGCGACCTCTCCGAGAAGGCGCTGGGATGGTCGACGTACGCCGGCGATCAGATCGCGATGTACGACGTGAACGCGGGCGTGCCCAAGACGCTCATTCAGTCGGTGATCCGCTGGGTGGCGACGGACAAGGTCGGCACGTGGTCCGTGGGCGACCCGGACCTGCTCCGCACGACGCTGTTCGACATCCTCGACACGCCCATTTCGCCCGAGCTGCTGCCGGCCGACGCCGACGGCCAGATCGCGCAGCTCACCGAGTCGGCGATCGGCCCCTACGAGCTGCACGACTTCTTCCTCTACGCGCTGGTCCGACGGGGCGCACGCCCGGCTCGCATCCTCGACCTGGCACGGGTCGCGTTTGGTGACGACTACGATCTCGGCACGCTCAAGAAGTGGCTGCGGCTGTTCCTCACCCGCTTCTTCCGCTTTCAGTTCAAGCGCTCCTGTACGCCCGACGCGCCCAAGGTCGGCCAGGTCGCGCTGTCGCCCCGCGGTGACTGGCGCATGCCCTCGGACGCGCGCGCGTCGACGTGGCTGGCCGAGGTCGACGCCTACGAGGCCGGATGAGGCGCGCGCTCGCGTTCGCGTTCGTTCTCGCCGGGTGTCGGCCGGAGCCCGTGCCGATCGAGGCTCCGCCGACACCACTGCGCCGCGATCTGGAGCTGACGCCAGCGCAGACCGAGGCGCTCGCAGCGTTGGCCGAGGCGGCCGACGCCAACCCGAACGACGCGCGGGCTCTGAAGCGGTCCGGGCTCGCGCACATGCAGTTCACGCTCAGCGGCGTGCTCTCGCTGCGGGACCGGGCCGAGGCCGACTTGGAGGCCGCGTTTGCGCTGACGCCGGACGACAAGCAGCTCACGCGCTCGCTCGGGCGCTTCTACAACCTGCGTGCGGTCGGCGGCGACGACAGCAAGGCCCAGATGCAGGTCGAGGTGTATGCCGCGCATCTGGGGGACCTGTCGGTCGATGCCATGCGTACGGATCAGTTCGTGGCGTACAGCTTTGCGCAGCTCGGTGCGATTCTCTCGGCGCGCAACCGAGGGCAGCTGGTGGGCGCCCTGTCGGCGATTCGCGATCTCGAGGCGACGCTGGCGGAGCGCGTGCAGCGTGAACCCGACGACGTCGAGCTGGCCGCCCTTGCGGGGAACTTCGCGTTCTTCTTCGCGGGCAACATTCCATTCGGCAAGCAAGCGCGGGTGGAGGCGGCCGTGGCGTACTTCGGGCGCGTACGGTCGCAGTGGGACGCCATGCGACGGGGAGCCAAGGACCCGCGCGAGTGCCCGAACACTTACGAGAACTTCATGTTCGAGCTCGCCGAGGGCTACACCGTGTTGGAGCGGCTCGACGAGGCTCGGCCGATCTACGAGGAGCTGCAGACGATCCGTCCGCCGCGAACCCGCGCCAAGGAGCAGGTTGCCTACGTCGCGGCCGAGCGGCTGCGCAACCTCGACGACTACGCGGGGGAGATGAAGCTGATGCCGCCGTGGCCCAGCGACATCGGCAACTGCGTCGTGTGTCACGCGTATACGAGCGACGTCCCGCTCACGTCGCTGTACGCCGTGGAGCCGATCGTGCTCGACGACATCCCTCGTGGCGCCTTGGTCGACAAGGACGCGCCCTGAGTCACGGGCGCTGCAGCCAGTAGCGCACCACTTCGACCTGGGCGCGGGGGTGAACGAGTCGCCCGGCGTAGGTCATGCCGCACTTCTTCATCACGGCGATGCTGGCCGCATTTTCCGGCAGCGCGCACGCGTCGACGACGGTCCGGTCGAGCGTCTCGAACGCGTAGGCGATCAGCGCGCGGCTGCCTTCGGTCGCGAGCCCGCGGCCCCACGCGGCGCGTCGCAAGCGGTACCCAATCTCGAGCACGGCGTCGTCGGCGACGGAAGGGCGCAGGTGAAACCACCCGACGAACGTGTCTGCTTCGTAGGCGGCCGCGAAGCCATAGGGATGCTCGTCGAATGCGGTCATCCGCGGCAGCAGGTCGTCCACGTAGGTTTGGCGTGGCGTGGGATCGCCACCGCTGATGAAGCGCATCACGGCCGGGTCGCTGTCGAGATCGACCAGGTCGTCGAGGTGTTCGGCACCCAGCCGGCGCAGGTGGAGGCGCTCCGTGCTCAGTTCGAATCGCGCGGACACGCCCAGGAGCGTAGCCGGACGCGCGGTCGTGCGCTGCCGCAAGTCGACGACGATCGACGCTGCGCCGACGATTTGCGAAGCGTTCGGCCGATCTGTGGCACCCCTTGTCATCGTCGGAGGCGTGTTCCATCGTGGCTGGCGGCGTGACGCAGCAAGACGAGAACTGCCCGACGTGTGGAAGTCGACTCAGCGCGCTCAACCGCGTCGAGCTTCGGCGTTGCAACGCGTGTCGTCGTAACAACCCCGCGGGGTTCCTCTACTGCGGCTACTGTGCGGCGCCGATGGAGCACACCGAGATCCGGGCGCGCGTGGCCGAGGTCGCGGCGCCTCCCGGTGGGTGGCCCAATCTCACCGGGGACCTCGCCGAGGTGAAGTTCTTCCTGCGGCAGGGGCAGCTCGACGAGGCCTACGATCTGCTGTCGATCCTGCAGCGCCGCTACCCGGGCCACCCTGAACTCGCCGACTTTGCGCATTCGGCAGAGGTCACGGCCAAGCCCGACGCCGAGGTCGAGGACCTGGTCGACAGCATCTTGGCCGACTCGTCCACCCTCGGCGGCAAGGTGCCACGACGGCGGGCGGCGACCTGGGACGCGCCCGAGTCGGAGCCCGTCGAGCGACGCGGTCGCAAGCTGACGACGGCCCACGAGGTCGTGCGGGCGGCGCTGATCGAGGACGTCGATGAAGAACAGTCGACGAACCCTCGCGGCAAGGTGATCGTGGCCGACTACGCGAAGAAGGCTCGACCGCCTCGCAAGTCGGTGCCCAAGGTCGAGCGCACCAACGTGTTCGAGGCCGTGCCGCCCAAGCGACCGGTTGCGCGCGTCCATCTCAAGAAGAAGGCGTCGCCGGCCGAGGTCGCGAAGCCTCCCGTCCGAGCCCGTCCGATGATCACGATCGAGGACGAGGACGACATGCCGACCGTCAGCCAGCCCGCGAAGCCGGTACCGCCCGCAAAGCTCAGCCCGCCGGCGCCCGCTCGGATGCCGCCGGTGCGAGCGTCAGCCGAGCCCGGGCCTGCGCGAACGAAGACGAAGGCCACGCCCGCGCCGCGCAAAAAGCCCGTGCCCAAGACGGCCGTGCCCGTGCCCAAGGCGGCCGAGCCCGTGCCCAAGACGGCCGAGCCCGCGCCCAAGACGGCCGAGCCCGCACACACGATGGTCGTGGACGCGCTCCAGCCTGCCGCGCCGTACGTGGAGACGCAGCAGCACACGATGGCCGTGGACGCGCTTCAGCCCGCCGCGCCCTTCGAAGGTGAGGCGCCCGAGGCGTTCGAGGCTCGCAGAGAGCAGATCAAGCGGGCCACCAGCAAGACGGGGCGTCGACGTCGGGTGAGCGGCGGCAAGGGCAAGGGCAAGTCGCCCGCCAAGAAGAAGCGTCGGCTGCCGCCGGCCGACGGCGAGGTCCCCGAGAAGCCTCAGGGCACCGCGTTCGGGGCCGGAGTCCTGGCTCGCTTTGGCCGCTGACTTCGTGCGACCACGGCTCGCCGAGCACGTGCTTGCCCGCCGCCACGTCATCGACGGGCGCGAGCGCGTGGTGCTGCACGACGAAGCACGCGGGGACCATCTCGAGCTCTCCGTTGAGGCGTGGGCTGTGATCGCGGCAGCCGACGGGTCCCGCGACCTTGCCGGCATCGTCCTCGCGGCGACGCGCGCGGGTGCCCGGGCCACCGAGGCGTCGGTTCGTGGCTTGTTGGAGCAGCTCGCGGCCCGTGATGCGCTGATCGAGGGGGTGCCCGAGCACGCGGCTGACGTCGTGACGCCGCGGCCCCGGGGGCCCGGCGTTGCGTCGCTGCCCGTCGAGGCGCTGCCCGAGTATCGGTTCTCGTGCCACGGGCGTGGCGGTTGCTGCCGCGCGTACGGCTCGATTCTCACCACCCCGCACGACCGGGCGCGCGCACAGGCGGCGATGCCGGACTGCGCGATCCGGACCGTGCCTCCGCAGCGATGGTTCACGCCTGCCAAGGGCAGCGCACCCACGCCGCTGGCCGTTCCCTTTGCGCATGAAGGCGGCTGCGGGTTCCTGGGTGATGACGGCCTCTGCGAGATCCACCGCCGCGCCGGCGTGCAGGCAAAGCCTCGTGCGTGCGCAGCGTTCCCCACCATTGCGGCCTCCGATGGCGTGTCGGTGCGGGTCTCGGTGACGCCCGAGTGCGCGTGCGTCCTGGACTCGGCAGCGGACGTCGACGGTGAGTCCTTGGCGACCGGGTGGGCCGTCGGGGCAGACCTGCCGGAGACGACCGTGATCGATGCGCTGCCCGAGGCGGTGGCGGTCGGGCCTGGCGTGGAGTGGACGCCGGCGCAGGTTCGTACCGCCGTCGACGCGGCGCTGCCTCGGGTCGAGCGAGAGGACCCGGCACACGCCTGCTGGTCCTTGGCCGATGTCTGGGCGGGGCGTTCGAACACGCCGCCCTCCCTGGCGCCCTACATGGCGCTGCTGCGAAGGCGGGCGACGGACGTGCTGCGCCGCCATGCTGCGTGGCGTCCGGCCGGGGACTGGGTGCTGGGCTGCCTGCGGTGGCTGGTCGGCACGCTGCATCTGCTCGAAGACGACGAACTCGCCCAAGGCGTGCTCGCCCAGGCCGCTGGAGACCCGGTCGAGCGCCTCTACGTTCGCGCGTCGCTGTGGTCGTACCAGGGCTTCACGCGTCGCCCCGTCGGCGCCGTGCTGCGACGCCATGCGGTGAAGCTGTGGATCGCTCGCGTGATGGCGGAGGTTCCCTTGGCGCCGGCCGAAGATGCCGTGCCGCTGGCGGTGCTGAGCATGCTGCTGCGCGGGCACGGCCTGCAGCGGGCGTGGGATCAGCTCGACGCGCCGCGGTAGCCGGCGACGTATCGGACGCCTCGTGCGAGCGCCTCGACCCCGACGGTGACCAGAGGAAGGCCGAGCAGCGTCAGCACGGCCGAGGAGATCAAGCCGCCCATGACCGTTTGCGCGAGCGGAAAGTAGAACATGCCGCCCACGGCGGAGCCCCCGATCGCCAGCGGCATCAAGCCCAAGACCGTGGTCGAGGCCGTCATCAGGATGGGGCGCAGACGGTCCCGACCCGCCTGCACGAAGGCTTCATCGCCTGCGACCCCCGCGGCGCGAAGCTGGCCCACGCGGTCGAGCATGACGACGCCGTTGTTGACGACGACGCCCATCAAGATGAGCAGGCCGATCTGCGCCATCAGGTTCAGGGGGGTACCGGCGATTCCCAGCAGCCACGCCGCGCCGGGCAGGGCGAAGACGACCGACACGAGGATCGCGATGGGCTGCGTGAGCGACTCGAAGAGGGCGGCCAGCACCAGGTAGACCAGGGCCAGGGCCAGCATGAAGTTCACGTTCATCTGCGCGTCCTGATCGTCCTGCTCGAGGATGCGGTCGTCCCAGGACCAGGCGTAGCCCAGCGGCATCTCCAGGGCGTTCATCTTGCGTTCGATGCGGGTTCGCGTCTCATCCCACGCCTCCCCCTCATAGGTCGCGCCGACCCGGGCGTTGCCCTCGCGGTTGCGGCGGATGATCGTCTGCGGCGTCGGGACGGACTCGAACGTTGCGATGTCGCCGAGTCGGACCGGCTCTTCGCCGGGCACGGGGAAGGCGATCGCGCGAAGGTCGTCGAGGCCCGCGCGGTCTTCGATGCGCAGCGCGAGCAGGGTGTCCACTTCGCGGTCGCCGTCGCGGTAGCGGGGAAGCGCCATGCCGCCCAGGGTGAAGCCGAAGGCCTCCGCGGCGTCTTCGGGCGTGATGCCCCGCCGCTGCGCGCGCTCTCGGTCGATGCGGACCTGGATCTCGTTGCGGCTGCGTTCGAGGGAGCCGCCGATGTCGACGATGTCGGCCTCTTCACGCAGCATGGCCTCCACCTGCTCGGACAACGCGCGCAGGACGGTGCCGTCGCGGCCGTACAGCTGCAGGGAAAAGCGCGTGGTGTCGCTGCCCTGCTCGTCGCCCCAAAACCCGAGCCGGACCCCGGGGATGTCTGGAAGCTCCTCGCGGATCTCGGCGCGCAGGGCCTTGATCGCCTCGTCGTCGAGATCGGCGCGGGCGAGGTTGATGGTCGTGGCCGCGTCGTTCTCGGCGAAGTAGCTGTAGACCTCCTCGATCTCGAAGCGCTCTTGGTGGGCGTACAAGACCGCCTCGACGGCATCGACCACCCGCTCCGCCTGGGACTTGTAGTGGAAGTCGTCGAACTCGTAGCGCACGACGATGCGTTCGTTGACCACGCCGGAGAACTGCTCGGTCTCGACCATGCCGGTGGCGGTCGGGATGGCGCCGATGCCGAGTACTGCGAGAAGCGACAGCGTGGCCCAGCCCTTGTGGCGCAGGGACCAGCGTAGCGTTGCGACGTACGCACGCTCGAGTCGGCCGGGCGTCGGCGGTTCGGCGTGGTGCTCGGCCTCCGCGGGGGCCCGTCGCAGCAAGCGTGACGCGACGAGGGGGATCAAGGTCAGCGACGAAACGAGCGAGCACACCAGGGCCAGCGAGATGGTCACGCCAACCTCGCTGAGCCAGGTCGTCAGCTCGCTCTTCGAGCCCAGGACCAGCGGCAAGAAGACGATGAGCGAGGTCGCGGTGGCAGCGATGACCGCGACGGTGACCGAGCCCGCGCCGTGAAGCGTGGCCAGCCGAGCGTTGGGCTCGTCGCGCTGCCGGCGGTCGATCGCCTCGAGAACCACGATGGCGTTGTCGACGAGCATGCCGACGCCGAGCATCAGCCCCATCATCGAGAGCAGGTTCAGCGTCTTGCCGATGAAGTAGAGCACGCCGCACGTGGCAAGCACCGAGAAGGGGATGCACATCGCGACGATGAGCGTCGACTTGAGCCGCCGAAGGAAGGCGTAGAGGCACAGGATCGCCATGGCCGCGCCCATCAAGCCGGCTCGCTGAAGGCCGTCCACGCCGGCACGAATCTCGTCGGCCTGGTTCTCCCAGACGAACAGCTCCACACCCTCGAGCGTGGGGTCGGCGGCGATGTCCCGCTCGATCGCCTGCGTCACGGCGTCGACCACCTCGACGGTGTTGGCGGTGGACTCCTTGAAGACCGACAGGCCGATGGCTTGCTCGCGGCCGAGGTGGCGCCCGTATCCGATGGGCGGCTCCTCGTAGCTGAGTTCGGCGATGTCTCGAAGCCGGAGGTCGCCGACGCCCAGGGAGACCGCGCCCAGCGCGTCGAGAGAGTCGAATGAGCCCAGCCCGCGGACGGCGTATCGCGTCTGGCCACGCCGGGCCTGACCGAGCACCATCTCGACCGAGGCGCTCTGCAGCCGCGCGACCAGGTCACTGACCTCGATGCCGTGCTCGGTGATGCGGTCGTGGACGAGGTCGACGTAGACCTGCCGGGGGGCCACGCCGTCGAGGTCGACGCGGGCGACGCCGGGGATGCGCCGCAGCGGATCGAGAATGCGTGCCTCGAGCAGCGGGTAGCTCTCGGAGAGGTCCTCGCTCGTGGCGGAGAGGCGGGCCTGAACGACGGGAATGTCCGCGGTGTTGAACGACGAGATCGTGACGCGCTGCGCGTCTTCGGGGAGCGTGGGGCGGACGCGCTCAAGCGTCTCGCTGACCTGCATCCGAACGATGTCAAGCTCCTGGCCCCAGTCGAACTCGAGGAAGAACACCGCCGAGTCCGCGGTGGACTCCGAGCGCAGGGTGTCGATCCCCGATAGAGTTGCGAGCGCCTCCTCGACCGGCTCGGTCACCTCCTCTTGGATTTGAAGCGGGCTCGAGTTCGGCCGTGGAATCGAGACCACGATGAACGGGACGTCGACCTTGGGCAGGTACGCGAGCGGAAGCCGGACGAGCCCCATGACGCCGACCGCGAGGATGCTGATGAGCAGCATCAGCGTGGTCACCGGGCGGTCGAGCGCGAGGCGGACGAGATTCATGCTTTGGGCTCCGCGTAGCGCTTGCGGTCGACGAGTCGGTACACCGCGGGGATGACGATGAGGGTCAGCGCCGTGGCGACGACGAGGCCCCCGATCACCGCGATGGCGAGCGCGCGGCGCAGCTCGGCGCCGGGTCCTTGCGCAAGCGCGAGCGGCAGCAGGCCCAAGATCGTGGTGGCCGACGTCATCAGGATGGGTCGCAGGCGGTCGCGCCCGGCGGCGACGATTGCGGCGGCCTTCGGCATGCCCTCGGCGCGCCGCTGGTTGATGGCGTCGACCAAGACGATGGCGTTGTTGACGACGATGCCCGCGAGCATGACGACGCCGACCATCGAGATCACGCTCATGGAGCTGCCGGTCAGCAGGAGGGAGCCGACCACGCCGATCGCACCCAGGGGCAGCGTGAAGATGACGATGAACGGGTGAAGCAGCGACTCGAACTGCGACGCCATCACCACGTAGACCAAGAACCCGGCCAGCGCGGTCGCCATGAGCAGCGAGCGGAGCGACTGGAACATCTCCTGCTCTTGTCCGGCAAGCTCGACCCGAACGCCGCGGGCTCGAGCGGATTCGGCGGCCGCGGTGACGTCGGCCGCCACCGCGCCCATGTCTCGACCGGAGACGTCGGCCGAGACCACGGCCGCCCGGGACTGATCAAGCCGCCGAATCTCGCTGGGGCCGGTGCCGAGCTCCACGTCGGCCACGGCGTCGAGCACGATTGGAGCGCCGTCGCGGGTGGCCACGATCAAGTTGCGCAGGTCGGCGGGGGTCGCTTGCTGACGCGGCAGGGCGCGGACGCGGATGTCGACGTCGCGATGACCCTGCCGGAACCGCGTGGTGACGTCTCCTTGGAGTTGGGCGCGCACGGATGCGGCGACGTCTGCGACGCGGAGGTCGAGCTGCGCGATCGCTTCATGGTCGAACCGGACTTGCACCTCAGGGTTGCCGAAGTCGGCCGAAGAGCGGGCCTCGACCACGCCTGCGATCGTGGCGATGTCAGTTCGGAGTCGCTCCGCATGGTCGCGCAGCTCGCCGAGGTCTTCGGCGAACACGTGAAGCTCGACGGGACGCCGCAGGCTGAACACCGCGGGACGCGTGAGTCGGGCCCGCTGCGCACCGGCCTCGCGAAGCGCCTGACGGAGCCGATCGATCACCGCGGCCTCGTCCTCGGGCGTGGTGTCGGCGACCATGCGGACCGAGAGGGCTGCGGTGTGCTCGCCGCCGGTCGTGCCAGCCGAGCCGCTGACGGCGGAGGCGCCCGCGACCGAGGAGATGCGGTCGATCCGCGGGTCGCCGAGGACCGCCTGCTGGGCTTCGCGAACGACCGCGTCCGTGCGTGACAGGGGCGTCCCGGTGGGCAGCTCGACGGCAAAGCCGAACTCGCCTTGAGACAGGCTGGGGATGAGGTCCAGCCCGAGGCGCGGCACGGAGGCCACGGTGGCCGCGAACGCGAGGACCGCGATCCCGATGACGGTGGCCGGACGGCGGACGCTGAGACGGCATACGGCGGGGTAGGCGGCAGCGAGCCGCTCGAAGCCGGCGTTGAAGAGGTGCGTGACCGGGCGAAGGAGCCAGCCGACCCCCGTTGCGATGGTCTCGACGCCGAGTCGGAACGAGGCGACCGGGAAGAGAAGCACGCGAATGAAGCGCCCCGGCGGCGGCTGCTCGACGGCCGACTCGGTCCCGCCGAGGGCGGAGATCATCGGGATGAGCGTGAGGGAGACGGCCAGAGACACGACCAGCGAGAAGCACACGGTCACCGCCATGTCGCCGAAGAGCTGGGCTGCCATGCCCTCGAGGAAGACGACGGGCAGGAAGACCGCCACGGTCGTCAGCGTGGAGGCGACGACGGCGCGTCCAACCTCGCTGGCGCCCGTGCGCGCGGCCTCGAGCGCGGTCGCACCCTGCTCGCGGTGGCGATGGATGGCCTCAAGCACGACGATCGCGCTGTCGACCAGCATGCCGACGCCGAGCGCGAGCCCCCCCAGCGACATGACGTTGAGCGTCGTGCCGGTCTGGTACATCAAGAAGAACGTGGCCACGACCGAGACCGGAATGCTGACCGCGATGATGGCGGTGCTCCGGACGTCGCGCAGAAACAGCAGCAACACCACGACCGCGAACACGCCGCCCAACACCGCACCCTGAAGCACCTCGTCGACGGAGGCCTCGATGAAGGTGGACTGGTCCGCGGCGACGACGAGGACGACGCCCTCAGGCAAGCGCTCGCGCACCGGCTCGAGCCGCGCGCGAACCGAGCGGGCAACCGCGGTGGTGTTGGCGTCGCCTTCTTGGAACAACGCGAGCTCGACGGCTTCGAGCCCACCCAGCCGCGTCACGCTCTCGCGCTGGCGGTGCGTGCGGCGGACCGTGGCCACATCGCCCACGGTGACGCGTTTTCCGTCTTCGTCGAAGAGAACCGTGGCTTCGATGTCGGCGATCGAACCAAACCGGTTGCGGGCGCGAACGAGGTAGCGAGCCTCGCGTTCATAGAGGCTTCCTCCGGCTTGGTCGATGTTGGCCTTGCGCAGCGCCTCCGTCACCTGAGCCAGCGTTTGGCCGGTCAGGGAGAGTCGGCCGGGGTCGATCTCGATTTCGATCTCCGGCTGCAGGCCGCCCCGTACGTCGATGGCCGCGACGCCTTCGGTGCTTTCGAGGTCCTTTTCGACCCGTTCCTCGGCGAGCTGGCGGAGCGTGAGCAGGTCGAGCTCGGCGGCGCCGTCCGTGGTGAGGTACAGCCGGATGATGGGATCGGCCGACGGGTCGTAGCGGCGAAGGATCGGCGGCTCGCTGCCGTCTGGCAGCCGGAGCACGTCGAGCTTCTCCCGGACGTCGATCGCGGCGAAGTCCATCGAGCGGCCCCACCCGAACTCGACCGTCACCGACGACTGGCCCGGGGTCGACAGCGACGTGATGCGCTCCACGCCAGAGACCACGCCGACCCGCTCCTCGATCGGGCGGCTGAGCAGCTGCTCGATCTCCGCCGGTGCAGCACCAGGCATCGACGTTTCGATGGTGAGGCTGGGATACGACAGGTCGGGAAGCAGGCTGATCTTCAGTCGCGAGAAGGCGACCAGCCCGAAGAGAACCATGGCTACGGCGCACATCGCCACGGTGACGCGGCGGCGCAGCGAGAAGTCGACGAGCTGCATCAGTCGGCCTTGGCGGGCGCAAGCTCTACGTCTGCGCCGTCTTGCAGCGCACCATGGCCTGCGACCACCACGGACTCTCCGGACTCGAGTCCTTCGACCACCTGAGCGCGGCCGGACTCTGTCGCGCCGACCGTGATGGAGCGGCGGCGCGCAACGGTGCCATCGAGCACGTAGACGTGTTCGCCTTGATGGTCGACCAGCACGGCCTCGCGGGGAATGAGGACCGCATCGTCGTGTTGCTCGCGGAGCAGCCGAAGGCCGACGAAGCTGCCCGAACGAACGTGCGCGGGCGCGTCTTGGACCTCGATGGTGACCTCCACGGTGCCGCTCTTCACGTCCACGACCGACGCGATCCGCTGAACGTGGCCGACGAACGTGACGTCTGGCTTGGCCTGCAGGACCACTTCGGCCTCACGTCCGACGTCGAGCTGCATCGCGTCGCGTTCGGGAATGTGGATGCGGGCGAGAAGCGTGCTGAAGTCGGTGACGTCGTACAGCGGGTCGCCGATGTTCACGTACTGTCCGCGCTCGACCGTGCGCTTGGTGACGCGTCCGCCGAACGGCGCCCGGATCCGGGCCCGGCGTAGCGTTGCCTCGGCGTCGGAAAGCTCCTGCTTGGCCAGGTCGCGATCGGTGACCGCGGTGTCGAGCTCTTCGGCGGCGACGAGGCGCTGGTCGGCGAGTGCTTTGGTGCGGGTGCGGGCCGCCTCGGACGCGCGCAGCTTGATCTGCGCGGTCTTCTTGGTGCGTGCGGCATCCGACGCATCCAGGGCGACGAGCAGGGCTCCGCCGCGGATCTCGTCTCCCTCTTCCGCGCCGAGCTTGGTCACGCGGCCGGGGGCTTCCGCGACCACGGACACGGATCGGTGCGCGACGAGGTTGGCCGTCGCCTCGATGTGGGATGCGATCGTGCCCCGTTCGGCCGCCTCCGCTTCGACCCGATGCGCCTGTTCAGGCTCGCCGGCCGAAGCCTGCGCTTCGCCGACGTCGCCGTCGGAACCGGGGCCGAGGACGCCGCCAAACCAGGCGGCGGCACCCACTGCGGCAACGACGATCGCAACTCCTACACTTCGCTGCACCGCTCGCGTCATGGCGTCCCTTCCTCGACGCAGAGAAGCGCGCTGGTGTTTCGCGGGGGCGCGAGTTCGTGAATTTGGGGCGTGCGTCTGGTCATCGGCGGCTGTCTGCAGCCGACCTATCCCCGCCGCGCGCCGATGGGTTGGTTTTCTCCGCCCGGTCGGTCAGCCGATTCCGCCGGTTTCAACCGGGGTCGACGGGGTCGTCCGGGAACTCGACGTCGGGGAAGTGCCACCGGTAGCGCGATAGGTCGACGGTCCCATTCGCCTTGAATTCCACGCCCTCGTCTTCGAGGAGGGCGCGCTGGTCCAGCCCCAGGCCGACGTCACCCCGCGTCGAGATACCGCCTTTCGCGTTGATGATGCGGTGCCAGGGGACCGGGTTCGTCGCCTCGGCTCTCCACGCACCGGCGAGGGCGAATCCAACCTGGCGTGCGACGCGGGGGGAGCCGAGCAGCGTGGCGATCTGCCCGTAGGTGGCGACGTGTCCGGGCGGTACGCGCCGGACCATCGCGTAGACCTTGGCATGAAAGCCAGGGCCCACGACCCGAGGTTCCTCGACGGTCATGGGCCCACGCTAGCAGCCTGTGGTGTTCGCTAGAAGGTGTACTCGATCGAGCCTTCGTAGCCGGCGATTCCCAGCATGATGGTGCCGGTCTCGCTGCCGTAGGCTTCGGCGTATTGCTCGCGGAGCAGCGTCAGGTCGATGACCACCTCTTCGAAGGGCGCCGCCTCGCACAGGTCGCCCATGCTGTCGTGGGCGATGGTGATGGACGTCTGGACGGGCTCGGACTCGTTGAAGCTCAGGTCCCAGCATCCGCCGAGCAGGTGTTCTTCGCATCCTCCGCTGTAGCTGAGGCCGACGGTGAGTAGATCGCCTTCGAGGGTGGCGGATTCGATCCAGACCGGGTCGAAGGGAACGTCTGCACCGCACACGGCGAGGCCGCCATCGTCGAAGGGATCGTCGCCCCCGGGTTCGCAGGCGATTTCGGTGCAGGCGAGCGTACCGTCGTCGAGACACTCGCAGGTGTTGCAGCCGTCAGGCGCGTCGACGGTGGTGCCGGGCTCACAGTCACCGGGCGCGCAGCCGATCGTGGTGCAGATCCAGTCGCCGCCGTCGCAGGTGCAGGTGTTGCAGCCGTCGCCCGCGGGCATCTCGTCGCCGTCTTCGCACGACCCGGGGTCGCAGCCGATCTCGGTGCAGGAGAGGGAGCCGTCTTCGTTGCACAAGCAGGTGTTGCAACCATCGCCTGCGGGAACGGTCGTGCCCGGTTCGCAGTCGGGCTCGCAGGCGATCTCGGTGCAGGCGAGGGCGCCGTCGTCGTCGCAGGTGCAGGTGTTGCAGCCATCGGCCGCGGGCACCGTTTCGCCGGGCTCGCACGCATCACCGGGCGTTCCGCTGTCGGCGGCCGCGGTCTCGCTCTCGTCGCCGATGTCCTTGTCGGGCAGGTCGCAGGCTCCAGCGCCGAACAGAGCGAAGGCAACGAACAGGAGGCTTTTCTTCATCATCATCAGGTTCCAGGTCAGGGTAGAGGCCAGAGCAGCTGGCAAAGAGTGATGGTCCGCCCGCGGGCGCCGTCGTGACCGCGACGTGAAAAAAAATCACCGCCGTGTCGGGCAGGCGTTTGCGACCCGCTTTGCGTGCGCGGACCGTGGGTAGGTCGTCTCGAACGCGGCCGCGGCAGCTCGGCCCTCGTCGGCGCGACCGGCCTCGCACAGCGCAAGCACCCGCAGCGCGGCGCGCTCCTCGATCAGGGCTCCGTCGGGAAACGCTTGCGCCGCACGGTCGAGCTTGGACAAAGCGTCCTGGGGCCGGCCGTCCTTCAGCGCGGCGCGGGCCTGCTGCAGGGCGCGCGTCTCCGCCGCGAGCGACGATGCGCTGGGCGCGGGTTCGGGCGCGGACCCAGGGTCCGTCGGTGAAGCGGGACGCTTCCGTCGCTTCGACCCAGGGTCCGGGGCTTTCGGCGCGGTGCCGCGGGGGGCCTCTGCGGAGGGCGTGGCCGGTTCGACTGGCGCCGGTTCGGCGTCCGGGGTCGGCGGCGTGGGGGCGGGGCGGGCTGGCCTTGCGCCGTGTGGACGGGCCTCGAGCGCTGCGCTCTCCACGTCGGCAGACGGCTGCAGGTGGTCCGCCGCCTGCTCGACCCTGGGTCCCTCGGCCACGCGGGCCGCATCACCGCGAAGCGACACCGCGAGCAGCACCGCAGCAGCTGCCGCAACGATACCCGCGACGACCCAGGGTCCACGGATGACCGTCGCGGTCCCGGCCACGGCGGGTGCCGCGGTCTCGAGGACCCGCGCACGAACCCGCGCAGCGGTCTCGTCCGGCAGGCGTTCTTCGGCCATGAACGCGGCCAAGAGGTCGCGGTCGTCGGGCGCGAGCTGCTCGTCCTTCGGGTCGCTCACGCTCGCTGGCTCCTGGGCGTCTCGCCGCGAAACGCAGCGGCTGCCTCCTGAAAGGCCTGCCGAGCCGCGCGGAGCCGGGCGTGGGTCGTATTGACGTTCAGCTGCATCATCGCGGCCACGTCCTTCACGGTGTGTCCCTCGAGCTCCACGAGCGCGAACACTTCTCGCTTGCCCGGGTCGAGCGACTGGAGAAACGACCGCACGAACGCCGCTGCCTCCGTGCGCCGCGTCCGGTCGTCCGTCGGCGGGAGCGTGACCGGCTTGGGCTGCGCCCGCTCGATGCGCCGATCTTCTCGCGCTCGACCACGACGGGCGTTGCTCGCCACGCCTCGCGTGATCCCGTACAGCCACGTCGTGAGGGCCGCGCGTCCGTCGTAGTCGCCGAGTCGACGGTGCACGATGACGAAGACGTCGTGGACCACGTCCTCGAGGGCTGCCTCGGGGACGCCCAGCCTTCGCGCTGCTCGCCACACGAACGCCGCGTGGCGGTCGTAGACCTGAGCGAGATCGAGCGTCGCGGTTTCATCATCCCCCGTGAGACCGGTCGAGGCGCGTGGCGCACGGGCCTTCACGCCGGGTTGTTGTCCGTCGCGGCCCACGGTCGTGATCGAAGCGTACCGCTTTGGACCCTGGGTCCGCGTAAGCAGCTGAAACAGCGATGTTTTTCGATGAAGAAACTTCGCCGATCCCCGGTGCGATAGGCAACGGTATGGAGGATGCGAGCTACTGGATCACGCCGTTGGCGCTGCTGCCGGGCGTTGCGCTGCTGGTGATGTCGACGGCCATGCGATTCGGGCAGCTGCACGATGAGCTGCATCGGCGCGAAGGAGGCGCTGGGCACGCCCATGGGAACGCCGAGCACCTGTTCCGGCGCGCGCGGATGCTCCGCAACGCGCTCGTTTCGCTCTACGCGTCGGCGGCCTTGCTCGCGATTTCGGGGCTCTTGGGTGGCATGGCCACGCTCACCCACGCGGCGGCGATGGTCCCCGTTCTGGGGCTCTCGGCGTTGGCCGTTGGATGCCTCGCGTTCGCTGCGGTGACGCTGATTCGGGAGTCGCTGCTGCTGATGAACGTGATCGAAGAGCACCGGCACGCGCTCGCCCACCGGCCGGCGCCGAACGACTGAGAGGCGTCAGCGACGACGGAGGGCGTAGCCGATCAGGGCGGAGAATTGCCCGCCGATGGGACCGCCTTCGAGAACGCTGCTGCCCTGGGCCGTTGCGAAGCCGGGGCGCGTCAGTGAGACGGAGGCCTCGGCGCGAGCACCGAGCACCAAGCGCTCGCGCGCGAAGGTGGGCCGCCACAGCAGGGTGGGGGCGGCGGACACGGCGACCCAGGGTGATGCCGCGCGGTCACTCGTTTGCAGCGCGCCGGTCCCCTCCGCGTGGAGCAGGCCGACGCGAATGCCTCCACACAGCGGGACGGAGAGTCGCGCGCGTCCCAGGGTCGCACAGCCGCGGGCGTCGACCGACCACAGCTGCGCGCGTGCCCCCAGCTCCGAGCGCCCCGGGGCCGTGGCGTCGACGGGGGCCTCGTACGCGCCGCCGAGCTCGGCGCGCCACCGCTTTCCGACCAGTGCCGCGTGAAGGCCGACGAATCCGGTTGCCGTCGGCAACACGCCCAGGGCCAGCCCGCCGCCGGCGAGGATGTCGAGCCCCAGACGTGCGGGTGGTGCTCGGGTGGATGCGTCCTCGGGTTCGCCGTTCGAGGGCGGCTCGGACCCAGGGTCCGATCGGGGAGCGGAGGGAGGCGTGACCGTGGCAGGTTCGGGGGCCGGCACGGACCCAGGGTCTTGCGTGTCCGTGGGGGCCGGGTCGGGGATCGTCCGCTCCGGCTCCGGCACGCCCATCGTGTCTCGGCCGTCGTCCGGTGGCGGTGGGTCGGGCTCGGCCGCAGGTTCGGACCCAGGGTCCGAGCCGGGAGGCGGCAGGGCAGCGGCGGCGTCGGGGTCGATGGCGATGACCAGGATCAGGACCGCGGCGTCGCTGACCTCGGCGCACGTCGCACCTGAGACGGATCGTCGCGCCGGCGGGCCGTCATCTTGGGCGAGGGTTAGGTCGACCGTGAATGAACCCTGGGTCGCGGACGTGATGCGGGCGGAGGCGCGCAACGGCGGACCCTGGGTCTCACCGACCGCTTCGCGGACGCGGGCCTCGATTGCAGCGGCCGTGGGGCAGGTGTCGGGGGCATCCCACTCGAGCTCGAGCGGGCTCCCAAACAGACCCAGGGTCGCCGCAAGCACCAGGCTCACGCGTCGTCATCCTCGAAGGGCGCCGCCAAGCGCTTGCTCAGCACCAAGAGAACGCCAATCGCCACCCCCCACTGCACGAGGCAGGTCATCACGGAGAATGGCTCCGTGGGATCCCACCACGAATCGGGGGCATAGGCCGTGGCGGACAGGTACAGCCACCAGCCCAAAAGGATCACAGCCAGGGCCGGCACCACGACGCGGAGCGCGAGCGCCCAGGCGGGCCCAGGGTCCCACTCGTCCTCTTGCGCGGCGAACCGCTCCCGGAAGGCGGCCAGGCCGGCGTCTTTTGCGAGCAGCGCCACGAAGAGACCGCAGAGCATCAGCGCAACGCCCCACACGAAGTCCTGGTTGCTGAGAATGTCGAGGTTGATCGCCGAGGGCACGCCCAGGGCAAAACCGACGACGCCCACGATGAGCACGGCCTTGGGTCGATCGACGCCGTGGTCGACGAGCGTGCGCGAGGCGAGCTCGACCATGGACAGCAGCGACGAGAGCGCCGCGAACGACAGGCCAAGGAAGAAGAGAATGGCCAGCGGCTTGCCCAGGGGCATGACCGCGAACAGCTGCGGCATCCAAATGAAGGTGAGCCCGGTCGAGGCTGGGCCGCTGTCCTTCATGACGGCGAGGATCTCGGGTTGGCCCATGCGCGCGCCGAGGACCGCGAACACGGTGCCGAAGATCGTGACCGCGGCGAGCAGCGAGACCACGTTGTTGGTGATGCCGGTGATGAGGGGCGCTCTTCACCACGCTGTGTCGGGCGCTCATGTACGCGGCGTAGGTGAGGATGAGTCCCCAGCCCGCGCCCGTATCCCAGGCGTTTTGGGTCAGCGCTTCGAGCCACACGTTGGCACTGCCCAGCTGGGACCACTGTGGCGTGAACAGGTAGGCGACGCCGGCACCCGAGCCGGGCAGGGAGATCGCCCGCGCCATGCACAGCAGCACGATGACCAGAAGGGTGGGCACGAGCACTCGGTTGATCTTCTCGATCGAGCCGATGCCCCGGCGCACCACCACCACGCTGACGAGCATCGCGATGCCGTGGAAGACGACGGGCAATCCGCTGCTTTGGAACCCCTCCCAGATCGCGGTGGAGTCCTCGGTGCTGGTGGGCAGTGGCTGCGACACGGCCGCGCCCAGGTAGTGGATGCACCACCCCGCAACGACCGAGTAGTAGAACATGATCGCCGTTGCGGTCAGCGCGACGAAGGCCCCCATCCACGCGCGCCGACGTCCGCCGTGATGGACGAAGCTGCCGATCACGCCGTTGCGAGCGGATCGGCCCAGCGCGTACTCGGCGATGATCAGGGGTACGCTCCACACGAAGAGGAAGACGAGCCAGGCGACCAAGAAGGCCCCGGCACCCTCGGCGCCTCCGTTCTGGGCGGCGATGCGGGGGAACCTCCAGATGTTGCCGGTGCCGACGGCAATCCCCAGAACGCTGAGGATCATGCCCCACCGGGATGAAAATCGAGGTTCCGTCAAAGCCGCCGGAGTATAGGCGCGGCTGCACGTCGAAAGAAATCGATCGGCCCGGAACCTTCGCGGATGGGCGCTGTCAGTGCATTTGTAACCGCATGCGTCCCGCCTGCTCGCGCAGGACACCGCTCGCGCCCCAGCAGTTTCGCTGGTCGTTCGTGAGGGGGTCCAGCCCGAGGGGTCCCGGGAACGGTGCGCCCGGAGACTCTCATGCCCCGACCGATCCAACTCGAGGTGTGGCGCGGCGATGCGCTCGTCGAAGCCACGACACTGTCCCAAGACGTCATCAAGATCGGACGACTCTCGTCGTCACACATCCGACTCGATGATGACGCCGTCGCCCGCATGCACGCCGTCATCGAGGTGGGCGACCGCGGACTGCGAGTCGTCGATCTCGGCAGCAGCGCTGGAACGCAGCTCAACGGCACGCACGTCGACAAGTCGGCGCCGATGCAGGAGGGCGATGCGCTGTCGTTCGGTGCGTATCAGGTCCGCGTGCGTGCGGCTGCCCCCGCGGTTGCCCACGCCGCGGCGCCGGCTCCAGTACGAGCGCAGCGGCCTGCAGCGGTCATCGGGCTGCATGACGTCGAGCAGGCGGATGCGCCCGAGGTGGCCGAAGTGATGGCGATGTACGGGGACACGGTCCTCGACGTGCAGCATGTCGGTCGTCGTGGCCGTCGGCGGAGCGCAGCGCCGTGGCTCGCACTCGGTGGCGCGATGCTCCTGGGTGGCATCGGCTTCTTCGCGTCGCAGACGGTGATGCAGTCCGAGGCGTGGTCGACCTACGAGGCCGCGAAAGCTGACGCTGCAACCGCAGGTCGGCCGGCTCCGGCCGCGCCGGGCTCGTCGTGGTCGGGCGTCGGCATCGCGCTCGCGTTCCTCGGCCTGGTCCCGCTCGGCGTCGGGATGACACGCATGCGGGACGAGGACAGCAGCCGCTACACGATCGGCGAAGGTGAGAGCACGTCGTTCGCGACCCCCGCGAAGGCGCTACCCAGCCCAGCCGCGTTCCCGCTGGTCTCGCAGGGCCCCGCTGGCGACACCTGCGTTCAGTTTGCGCCGGGCATGGCCGGGCACGTGACCGTGGGTGATCAGCGCTACAGCCTGACGGAGCTGGTCAGCTCCGGCCAAGCCTCCACGAACGGCTCGGCGTTTGCGTTCTCGCTGCCCTCGGGGGCGCGCTGCCGCATCCAGCATGACGACGTCACCTTCCACGTGAACTCGGTCGCGCCGGGCAAGGTCGTGGCCGGACGCGCCGACTCCGACAAGTCGTTCTGGCTCTACAACGCGGCATCGCTGGCCGCCATCGGCACGCTGCTCGGCCTCGCCCAGCTCGCCATGCCCGACCAGGGCGACCTGGCGCTGGACGATGCGCAGTCCTTCAACCGCTTCGTGGGCTACATCCAGCAGCCCAACGAAGAGGAGGACGAGGAGATCGTGCCCGACGAGCAGCCGAACGTGGACGACAAGGCGTTGGCCGAGCCGGGCGACCCGGGACATCGAGCACGCGGTGCGGAGGGCAAGATGGGCAAGCCGGACTCGAAAGTCGCCGAGCAGCACCGCTTCGCGATGAAAGGTCCCAAGGACTCCGCCGTGCAGATGACGCGGAACTTCTCACCCGACATCGAAGCGCGACAGGCCGGCATTCTGGGCATGATTCAGCAGGACAGCGGCCACTTCCTCGCGTCGCCCGATGGTGGAGCCTTTGCCATGGGCACCGACGACATGGACGCGTGGGGCAACATGACCGGAACGGACATTGGCGAAGCGCACGGCTATGGCGGCCTGGGCTTGGTCGGAACCGGACGCGGCGGAGGTGGCGACGGCAAGGGCGTGCTCGGCTTGGGCAAGGTTGGGCTGATCGGCAGCAGCGGAAGCGGCGGCAACGGCGTGGGCTATTCGCACGGACGCGGCGCAGGCTTCAAGCAGCGCAAGCGGGGCAAACCCATCGTTCGCGCGACCAAGTCCGTGGTCCGCGGCGCGCTCGACAAGGACATCATCCGGCGGGTCGTGAAGAACCACATCAACCAGGTTCGCCACTGCTACAACGAAGGCCTGGTCCGCGACCCGACGCTGCGAGGGCGGGTGAAGGTGCAGTTCAGCATCGGCGCGACGGGCAAGGTCCCGATGGCCGTCGTCGCGGAGACGTCCCTCAAGGATAAGAACGTCGGCAACTGCATCGCCAAAGCGGTCAAGCGCTGGCGCTTTCCCAAGCCCGATGGTGGGGGCACGGTGATGGTGACGTACCCCTTCGTGCTCAACCCCGGGTGAGCTTCGCGGCGGTGAAGCGTTCCTCGAGCCCACGTCCGAACATCGGTCGTGGGCTCGCTCGATCCGGGCGGTGGGGGTCGCGCAGGAAGCTTGCGACGGCCTGCTAGGATGCGCCGTGACCAGCGCTCAAGACCACGCCGAGGCGTATCTCGCTCGCGACGAGCTCGCGCAGTCTTTGGGCATCGAGCTGCTCGAGGTCGGAGAAGGGACCGCGCGTGGTCGGCTGCCGGCGGCATCGCAGCAGCGCAACGGGGTGGGGTCCACGCATGGCGCGTTGATCTTCGCCCTGGCAGACATCGTGCTCGCGGCGGCGTGCAATGCGTACGAGGATCCTTCGATTGGGATGCAGGTGAACATCGCGTACATCGAGCGCCCGGCCGAAGGGGATCTGTTCGCGGACGTCGAGGAGGTCTCGCGTGGCGGTCGCATCGCGCACTACACGGTCGCGGTGACGGACGCGCGCGGCGTCGAGGTCTCCCGCGCCACCGCGATCACTTACATCAAGCGCGCTCGAGGCTGACCGCGGCTTCGAGTGCCAGCCGGGCCGTGGCCAGCAGCATCAACACCAGGAGTGACGGGTCTCGCGCCGGCCGGCGCATGCGGGTGAAGAGCGTCATGGCATCACCGTAGGGCCGAGCACGTCGTCGCGCCCACGGGTTCGGCCCCGCCGGGCGGCCGCGTCGCGTCAGCGGTCGCGAGGCCCGATCGGGCGGCCGGGATGGAACGGAACCTTTTCGGGCGGAATCCGTGTCAGGGTGAACTGCCCATTTTGCACGCGGTCCCGCCGACCCGCCGCGTCGTGGGCGTTCCGTTCTCATGCTCCACGTCGCGTCTGCTCTCACCGCTCTGCTTCTCTCTGCTTCGGTTGGCGTCGGCCCGTCCGATCCGCAGCACGTCATCGGCGGTGATCCGTCGCCGACGTGCGCCTGGCCGACCACCGTATCGGTAGGGGGGTGCACCGGCACGCTGATCCACCCCGAGGTCGTGGTCTATGCGGCTCACTGTGGCGACGGCGTCTCGTCGGTCTGGTTTGGGGAGCAGGCGTTCACCGGAGAGGGGCGGGCGGTGCCCACGGCCGAGTGCTTCGTGAACCTGGACTACGCGAACAACGGCTTCCAGCGCCACGACGATTGGGCGTTCTGTCGCCTGGCCGAACCGGTCACCGACGTGCCGATCGTGCCGCCGCTGATGGGGTGCGAGACGACGCTGCTCACCCCCGGTCGCGACGTCACCGTCGTGGGTTTCGGCCTCGACGAGAACGACAACAGCGGGATCAAGCGACAGGGCGAGACGACCCTGCAGTTCATCGACGAACAGGGCGCAGTCGTGGCGGGCGATGGGAACGTGGGCTCGTGCTTTGGCGACTCTGGCGGACCGGTCTATCTGCAGCTCCCCGACGGAAGCTGGCGGGTGTTCGGCATCGTGTCCGGAGGTGTGGAGTGCGGGTACCCAGCCTGGTACGCGACCATTCACACCGCGATCCCGCAGATGGAGGCGCGCTTCGGTATCGACGCGACGCCATGCCACTACGTCGGCGGGGAATGGAATCCCTCCCCATCGTGCCGCGACGTCCCCACCGAGCCCTGGAACGGCGCGGGCAAGTCTTGGGCAAACGGCTGTAGCGGCGGCCCCGTGATCGAGTTCCCGACCAGCTGCGGTGACTCGCCGCAGGGGGCGACCGACGATGAAGGGCCGCTCGTCGCGGTGACCGAGCCCGCCTACGGGACTGAGTTCACGTCGGAAGACGGCACCGCGTCGGTCGACATCGTGGCGGACGCGTCCGACCTTCCGGCGGGGGTCGTCTCGGTCGCGCTCTCGGTCAACGGCACCGTACCCGAAGGCGCGCTCGACCTCGACCCGCCGTGGCGGTGGAACGCGGTCGCGTTCCCGCCGGGCGTGTGGGAGCTGAGCGCCGTCGCCACGGACTGGGCCGGCAACGAGACGACGTCCGCGATCGTGGTCATCGGCGTGGACGAGACGCCACCGCCCGCGCCCGAGCCGGATCCACCCGGTTCGACGGGCGACGTGGACCCCACGACTGGCGGCGTCGACGATGACCCCTCCACCGGAACGACGACGAGCGACGGGACGACCTCGTCGTTTGGAAGTACAGGCGAGATCACCGACAGCGGTACGGACGCGCTTCCGCCCACCGGTGGGGAGCGCGTGGCCATCGACGACGACGGCGGCTGTGCGTGCACCACGTCCGGGCGCGGCTCGTCCGGTGGATGGATGTGGCTGCTCGTAGGGCTTGCGGCGCTTCGGCGGCGTCGAGCCGCGGCCCTCGGCCTGACGCTGAGTCTCTCCGCGTGCGGAGATGATGGCGCGCCGACGCTTGCAGACCCCGCGGATGATCTCGGGACGTCGAGCGGGTCCGCATCGACGACCGGCGAGGTCGAGGACGACGCCTCGTCGACGGGCACCGTCGGCAGCACCGGCGTGGCCACGACCTCATCCCCGATGACCGGCTCCACGAGCTCCGGAGCGAACGAGACGAGCACGGGCGTGGAGGCGTGCGAGCTGGGCACCGAAGGGTGTGGCTGCAGCGACGGCTTCACCTGCGGCGCCGACCTTCGCTGTGAACTCGACACCTGCATCCCATGCCCCGCGGGAACGGCCGCATGCCATTGCACCCCCGCCGAGGACGAGCGCGGCGAAGGGGCGTGCGAAGGGGAGCTGTTCTGCGTGAACACATTGTGCGTGCCCCCGCCACCGTGCCCGTTTACCGAGAACGGCACGTGCGACGAGCCGAACATCGGGACCGGTGCGTGCTTCGAGAACTCGGACTTCTTCGACTGCTGCGCGGTCGAGGACGGCGTCGCTTCCGTTCGGGCAGGCGCCTCCGGCGGCCTTCTCTTCGCACACGCCGTCCTCGACCGCGCAGCAGTCGACGAAGTCCGAGTTCTCGAAGCACGCACCGGTCCCGATGTTCGGCTCGTCGCACGTGCCGTTCTCGGTAAACGGGCACGGTGGCGGGGGCACGCACAAT
>JBCCQM010000078.1:0-33376 GCA_039024335.1 Myxococcota bacterium | reverse complement strand
TCTGCAGGCTCCCTCGCCGGAGGGCTCTGGGCGTCGGGCATGGACGCGGGCGCGCTCGCGGCCGAGCTGGTGTCGCTTCGTCGCGCCGACTTCTGGGATCCGGGGCTTCCGCTCGGCGGGCTGCTGCGGGGCAAGAAGTTCCGCGAGCGGCTGCGGCTGTTGCTCACGCGTCTGGGCGTCGAGCGTATCGAACAGACGCCGACGACGTTCGTGCCCATCGTGCACGACGTGCTCCGTCGCGTTCCGCTGGCGCTGCAGGAGGGTCCGCTCGTGGAGTCGATCGTCGCGTCGTGTACCGTGCCGGCGATGTTCCGGCCGGTGTGGTCGCAGGGGCGTCTGCTCGTGGATGGCGGAGTCTCCGACCGATGTGGCTTCACCGCGCTGCAAGACGATCGGCGCGTGCTGCTGCACTTTCTGCCCTCGCGTCGCAAGCGTCTGAGCCTTGGGACGCCCACGGCCCAGCCGACCGAAGTGCCTGGTGCCCAGTCGCTCATGCTGGTGACACCCAACCTTCCCAAGGTTACGCCGTTCGCCCTCGAGCAGGGTCCCATCGCCTACACGCGCGCATACGACTACGCGCAGCGATGGCTCGACGACGCGGTTTAAGCCTGCGACAAGTTGAGGCACAGATCGGGCGGCCGTAGCTTCGATCGATGCCTTCAGTCTTTCGCGTGGTGCCGCCCGTCTTTGTCTTGCTGGGGCTGCTCGTCGTCCCGACATCGGGTCACGCCGCGGGGACCTACGCGACCGCCGAATTCGTGCCGCAGATCGGGACGGAGTTCGAGCCCGTGAGCACCACGTGGTGGGGTGTACGCCTCGCGCTGACCGAGGACACGCGGATCGAGACGCTTGGCGCGCATATCTCCGTGCGCCCGAACTTCCCCGGGGAGGTGTTCTTCGCGATCTTTGCCGTCGAGGACGCAACGAGCTTTCCGACGTGCGGCACGACCGACTGCGCCCTGGCGGTCGAGCTGTTCACCCCGCCCAATCCCGCGGCCGACGTCGTCGTTCCCGTCGACATTTCGGTTCCTGCCGGGGACTACGTGCTGGTCGCCGGGACATACTCGAGCGGCGCGAGCGGTGAGGCGCGGATGCCGAGGAGCAACACCCCGAACGCGCCAACAACCTGGGTGCGTCGCAGTGGCTCCGGCGGAAACTACGTGTGGAACCCGGCCGGGACCGATCGCGGCCTGCGGCTCACGATGACGTACGCGGACTGCGGCGACGGGGTCACCGACCTTGGCGAGGCGTGCGACGACGGGAACGCGGTCGACACCGACGCTTGCCCGACTTCTTGTCTGGACGCCACCTGTGGAGACGGCCTCGTCTACGAAGGTGTCGAGGCGTGCGACGACGGCAACGACGAGGAAACCGACGCGTGTACCAGCGCCTGCATCGAGGCGGAGTGCGGTGACGGTCTCGTCCATGAAGGTGTCGAGGCGTGCGACGACGGCAACGAGGATGACACCGACGCGTGTACCAGCGCCTGTGTCGAGGCGGCATGTGGAGATGGTGTCGTTCAGGCCGGCGTCGAGGACTGCGACGACGGCAACGCAGACGACGGGGATGCGTGCGTGGACTGTACGGCCGCCCGGTGTGGAGATGGTGTCGTCCATGAAGGCGTCGAGGCGTGCGACGACGGCAACGCCGATGACGACGATGGTTGTCGGATCGACTGCACGGTCACGGAGATGAGCAGCACCGGCGACGTCGACGATGGAACGGACGGCGCTGGGACGGACGGTGCCGGGACGAATGGTGGTGGCGACGACGGTGCCCCTTCGACGAGCGGTCCCAGCACGACCGGTGTGGATGACGGCGCATCGACGGGCGCCGAAGACACGGACGCCCCCGCCGCACAGAGCGGCGAGGGCGGATGTCGAGTCGGCGAACGCGGCGGCTGGCTTCCGCTGCTGGGCCTCGTCGCCTTGGGGTGGAGGCGACGTCAGCCGACCGGCGTGGTCGTGGGCGCGTCCGTGCCGTCGCAGCCCCAGTCGAAGTTGTCGAGGAACACGTAGCTGTCGAGGATCGCGTCGGAGAGGTCGAAGATCGCAAGCACGAGGACGATGTCTTCCCCGGGCGTGACCGGAGCGGTCGTGCTGAGCCACTTGGTGCCGGCGTGCTGCTTCATGCAGGTTCCACCAAACTCGGGCAGGGATCCTGCGTCGTCGCGGAAGTCAAGGAAGCCCGCGTTGAGCGAGATCGGGTTGCCCTGCTCGTCGAAGGAGATGTTGCCGGTCCAGCTCTCGGACTCCAGCCACCCGACGTACATGTCGTTGAAGCCCGAGCCGAAGTACTCGGGATACTCAGTCGAGAAGAACGCGAAATCGTAGCTGATGGAGTTGTTGCCGACCGGGACGGTCGCCTCGACGCGGATCTCTGCGTAGTCGTTCGCGGAGCCGCCCTGGTTGAACTGGGCCGCGATCGAGTTGGAGCAGTCGCCCGTTCCGAGCAGCGAGTCGTCGGTGGTGCAGTCGCCCGCGACGTCGATGATCTGCAGCGGTGGCGGCAGCGTGGCGCCGGGGCTGAACTCACCGACGTCGTCGTTGCAGTGCGTCGGGCTGAGGTTGAGGTCGAGCGCGGGGGTCTCGAGGTCGAGGTCGGCGATGCGGCCGCTCCCGATCACCGCGAACGACGAACCTTCGCGCGGGGCCCAGGTGTCGGTCGGGCCGAAGCTGGTGCGCACGCCCATCGACTGCAGGCTGCCCATCACGCTGGTGGTGACTTCCGGGTCGCCCGGGCATCCGAGTCCCATCGCGGCGAACAGGTCGGTCGTGCCGTCGTCGCACGGGACGTGCGTGGATGCTTCGCAGGTGTCCGGGCAGTCTTGGCCTTCTTGGCAGTCGGCGTTTCCACCGCTGTTGCCATTGCCGATGTCGAGGCGTTCTTCTTCGTCGCCGGTCTCGGCGTCGTCGTCGTCACCGTCGGTGATGGGGGACGAATCCGACGCCCCATCACTGATCGTGGTGAGCTGATTGGCCCCGCTCGCGGTGCCCGAATCCTCACGACCTTCGTCGGCACAGCCGACGGCCAACAACAAAACGCTCAGTCCGACCCGAGAACGCATGGCGGTCAACCTAGCAGGGGCTGCTTCTCCTTCCAACGACAGCAAAACGACCGAACGTCGAAAATACCGAGCGTTTGCCGCAGGATCGTCCGGCCTGCGGTGCGCTCGTTGATTTTCTTGTGTGCTGGATCGAATCACTTTCGCGGGGTGTGCTGTGCGCGGGTCCGTGCCACCCTGTCGACCGCTCGCCGGTCTGCATCGGCAGCGACCCGATCTCGATGTCCGATTCCACCGACGCCTCCGCTTCCGCTTCAACGATCTCGCCCGCCGGCTTCACGGTGGAGGACTTGGGCCAACGGTTCACCGAGTTCGCCGCGAGTCTTCAGCGCCCGCTCGTTTTCTTCGACATCGAGTCCACCGGCACCGACCCGCTCAACGATCGCATCGTCGAGCTGTCTCTCGTCCGCGTGAGCGCCGAAGGCATCGAGCCCGTTCGGACCTGGCGCATCAATCCGCAGGCCCGCATCCCGCTGGAGGCCACCGAGATTCACGGCATCACCAACGAGGACGTCGCGCAGGCGCCGACGTTCCCCGACGTGGCCGACGAAGTGCGCGCGCTGTTCGAGGACACTGACCTCGCGGGCTTCAGCGTGAGCCGCTTCGACGTTCGCATCCTGCAGGCCGAGCTCGTCCGCGCAGGAAAGCCGCTCGATATCTCCGCGGCGCGGGTCATCGACTCCCAGGTGATCTACCACCGGCGGGAGCCTCGGAACCTCGCGGCGGCCGTCCGATTCTACTGCGACAAGCCGCTGCCCGGTGCGCACGGTGCCGCCGTCGACACGCTTGCCTCGCTCGAGGTGTTCGCGGGACAGCTCGGTCGCTACGACGACCTGTCGCCCAACATCGACGCGCTGCACGAACTCTCCGCGAGTCACAACGACGCGTACTGCGATCAGTCTCGACGCTTCGCGTGGCGAGACAACGAGCCGGTGTTCAACTTTGGTCGTCTGCGCGGCCGCAGCCTCCGCTGGGTGGCCTCCGATCCCACCGAGCGTCGTTACCTGCGCGTCTTCCTCGACGGCAAGTTCGACGATGACGCCAAGGCGATCGTGCGCGACGCCCTCGAGGGCAAAATCCGCCAGCGTCGCCGCAAGCGCTAGCGGCCGCTCACGGGCAGGTCTTCGAGACGAAGAGCTGTCCGGCCTCCTTGGTGAGGAGGCAGTCGCCCTTCCAGCTCACCGTCGCGCCGACGGGCTCACCGTCTCGTACGCACCGCTTGGTCTGCACGCCCGCGCGCGTCGATGCCTCGAGCTTCGCAGTTTCGGGGCACAGGAACATCGAAGGCGGGACGTCGACGCGGCCGGACGGGTATCGCACCGATGCGACGGCGCCGTTGCGGTAGTACGCGATGCGAACGGGGTCCGGTCCGTCCGCCCAGGTGATGGTGGGCCCATGCCGCGTGCCGTCTTCGCGGGCGCAGAACACCTCCGTACCCTTCGGAGGTGCGGTGCCCTGCAGGCTCGTCGTGCCCGGGCACGCCTCGCTCTGCTCCATCTGTCTCCCGGGGTCTCGCACGCTGGGAAACGACCAGGAGAATGCGTCGGACTTCGGCGCGTCGAGAAAGCGGCGGACCGCATCTTCGTCCTTGTTTCGGCCCTCGGCCAGCAGCGCTTCCACGATGATCTGGATCGAAACCAGGTCCAAGAACGGCGTGTCGGAGTCGTCGAAGGTGGCCATGCTTGGACGGGCTTCGCTGCAGATCCGATGGGGAACGTCGACCTCTCGCAGGAGTGTGGCGAAGGCGTTGCACGGTAGCGGCGAGCGGTCGCACATCGCGAGCGCGAGCTCATCGCAACGGGTCTGAGGCTCCAGCAAGGCGGGGCGGGTTGCCGCCGTCGCCGGCTCCGGCGCGACAGCTGGGGCGGGTTCGGCCGGGGCCTCGGCGACGGGCGCGGCTGTGGGTTCAGGCGCCGAAGCCGGCACAGGCGTGGCGGCTGGCGGTGCCGTCGGCTCACTCGGGGAGGCGCAGCCAACGAAGAGGATGGCCGCGGCGCAGGCGAACGAGGCGAGCGGGCGACGCGAGGTGGAAAGGTCCGTGTGAACGCGAGGCATGAACGTTGCTGCTGGCTAGTACTCGGGGTCGCGCTGTCGAGCGCCGTCGCGCACGACCGAGCCCTGCTGGATGAACTTGAGGCTCGGCTTGTCGAGCATGACGGTGGTGCCGGCGTCGACGCTGTGGGTCAGCCAGACGTTGCCGCCGATCGTCGAACCGCGACCGATCACCGTGTCGCCGCCGAGGATCGTGGCACCGGCGTAGATCGTGACGTCGTCCTCGAGCCAGGGATGGCGTCGCTCGGCGGAGCGCCCCTGGCGGTTGCGGACCGACAGCGCGCCCAGGGTGACGCCCTGGTACAGCTTCACGCGCTTGCCGATCTGCGTCGTCTCTCCGATGACCACGCCCGTGCCGTGGTCGATGAAGAAGCTCGGGCCGATCGTCGCGCCCGGGTGAATGTCGATGCCGGTCCGGCTGTGGACCTGCTCGGACATCATGCGGGGGATGAGCGGAACGTCGAGGGCGTAGAGCGTGTGCGCGATCCGGTGAACCGCGATCGCTTCTACCCCGGGGTAGCTGACGATGATCTCGGGCGCGCTGCCGGCGGCCGGGTCACCTGCGAGCGCGGCTTGGACGTCGGTGTCCAGCACTGCACGGATCGCCGGGATCGCGCGGATCATCTCGATCGCGCACTCGTGCGCCCGGAGCTGGATCGCATCGGATGCACAGCCTGGCGGCGTGGAGTCCCCTGCCTGCGCGCGCAGTGCCTGCGACACCGCGAGCTCGAGACTTCGAAGCGCGCGAGCACAGCGCTCGCCGACGAAGTACCGACAGGTCAGCGCGTCGACGTGCTGTCGGACGAAGTAGCCGGGGAACACGATCGAGACGAGGTCTTCGAGCAGCGTCGAAACCTCCGCCCGCGACGGGAGGTTCAAACCGTCGAGGTGGTTGATATTCCCGTGTTCCGCGTAGGAATCGACGATGGCGTCGATGGCTCCCGCCAAGACGCGTTCGTCCTGAGCCTCGGACATGAGCGGACGATAGCAGCCTGATCCGGCTCGTCACATGCTCAGGGCTCGGGCGTCTGTGACCCGTTCTTGGAGGCATCGCGACGGCGTCGATACACTGATGATGCTCGCGCCGTCGGGCCAGCACTACCGTGGCTTCTTCTTCTGATTGTCAGTCGCTTCCTGCCGACGAGGACACCTTGCGGCGTCTTGTTGCCCAGGCTCTCCTAGCCCAAAGCGACGAGATGGCGGCGTCTGCGGTCGCCGCGTATCTTTCGGGTTGGTCGAATGCGCTGGAGCTGGTCCGGCGTACCGACCTCACCATGCCGACCGCCTCTTCGGAGCTTCACCGCGCCATGGCGGCCGCCGTTCGAGCGATCGAGGCGGCCACGGCTGCGGTGCTTGCCGACGAGGACTGAGTCGCGCCTATGGGGTGTCGGGGCGGATGGAGACCGGAGCCTCCATCGGCGGCGAAACCCGTGGTTGCCGATCGGGCGCTCGTGAAGGCCACTCGATCTGGTGTTTGATCATCCGGCGCTTGAGCGCGTGGCGCGTGATTCCTAGAAGTTGGGCGGCCTCCACGATGCTGCCCGCCTTCTGAAGGGCGGTTTGGCACAGCGTGCGTTCGGCTTTCCGGAGGTTGAGGTCTTCCAGGAGAATCGGCATGGCTCGAGTTTATGCGAAAAGTCGCTAGTGGGAAAGCCATTTCCTGTGATGTCTCATACTGATACGATTCTCGGTGACAGTGTGCCCGGGGGTCGGTGAAAAACCTCCAGCCGATCGGCCTTCGATCGAAAATGGGCTTCTGAGGGCGAAGATGCGCCGATCAGCCAACGGTCCGGTGTCTCAGTGCGCGGCAGCGAACGTCAATGCGCGGTTCAGAACACCATTCGCGGTCGATTGTGCATAAATGAGCAATGGTGAATTGGCTATCTTTGGCGTGAATCGCGAGGGGCCGAATCGACGCCGATGAAGACGGATCGGTCAAGAACGGGACATGCGCTCGGGGAGCGCGCTTCCCGAAACCGCGGCGGGGGCGTACGACCCCATGCACACGCCGCTTCGAGGATCGGGGCCGGGCCATTACCATTGCGGGCCTGTGCCGGATGACGGTCCCGCCCCGAAGGTCGCCGCGCTCCGCGTGTTGATCGTCGACGATGTCGAGCCGAGAAGCGCTGCTTTACAGCGTTCTCTGCGTCTTGCGGCGATCGAGCCCGCCACGTCGACCACCCTCGATGCTGCGCTCGAGCGGCTGCGCACCGAGCTGTTCGACCTCGTGGTGTGTGATCTCCGAACGTCGGGGGAGGTCGGTGCGTCGTTGGTCGAATGGGTCGGTCGATGTGCGCCCTCGATGAAGGTGTTGGCGATCGGCGACGCGGTCGACGAAGCGTTCCGCGAGCGCTTTGGCGGGCTGTCCATCGTTCGCATCCTCGAGACGCCCGACGACCACAACGCGGTCGTCGAAGTCCTGCGGGCGCTCGGGCCTCGACGCGGTTTCTTCGGCAACTCGATCGAGGTCGAGCTGTTCGACTACGTGCAGATGATCGCGCTCACCGGGCGGGACAAGCTTGTCGAAGTGGAGACGCCTCGCGGCCTCGGCCGAATTTGGTTCGAGCACGGGGACATCGTGCACGCGGTCTTCCACCAGTTCCGCGGTGAGCTCGCGTTCTACAAGATGCTCGCCGCGGGCCGCGGAACCTTCCGCGAGGCGTTGTTCAGCGAGCCGCCCAAGCGCACCGTCGTTCGCTCCAGCACGCACCTGCTGATGGAGGCCGCGCGGCAGACCGACGAAGGTACGCTCGGCCAAACCGGCACGGTCGACGAAGACGAAGAGACGTCCTTCGGCGACCTCATGGAAGAGGACGCCGGTCAGGATGCAGAGACCGTCTACGGCGACGGTGCCGACGGTGAAGAAGACCCTCCCACCGAGCGCATGATCCGGCCGTCGGCCGCGACCACGACGGGACCCCAGGCGCCGGTCCTCAACGACGCCGAGGCCAGCGGCGCAATGCTTGCTTCGGTCGCACGGGGCGAGTCTCGCGATCAAGACTTCGCTGCGCTGGTCACCGACGCCATCGAGATGGACCCGGTCCCCGCGGCGGAGGAGCTGGGGCCGGCCGACTCGATGATCGCCGCGCCCCGTCCGCGACCCGAAGACTCCCAGGCGCAGATGGGGGGCGGCCATGCGGTCTTTGACGACCCCGAGACGCGGGCCGCGATGCTCGACCAGTTCTGGCAGTTCGAGGGCATCAACGGCGTGGCGATCATCTCGTCCACCGGCAAGGTGCTCGCCGAAGACATGCGGAGCAACTCATCGCTCGTCACCCTGGCAGGCTTTTACATGCGCGGCGCGGCCCGCATTGCCCGCACGCTCGGCTACAACGTCTTCGATGGCGTGGTGGCGCGCTCGGTCAACGGTCAGCAAATGGTGATGGTCAGCATGGGCGCCGCGTCGGCGGTGCTCTCGGTCGAGTCCGGTGCCGATCCCGAGGCCGTCCGCGACGCCGTCATGGGGGTGGACTAGCGTGGAGTCGCGAGAGCAGCTGCTGGAGATCCTCGAGGAACTCGGCGCCGTTCCGGGCGTGCGAGGTGCCTTGGTTGCAACCGCCGAAGGCGCAATCACCGGAACGGAGGAGTCGGCGATCTCGGCCGACACGGCCAGCGACGTCGCCAAGACGGTCCGCCGCATGACGGTCGCGTCCGCGACGGTTGGCGTTCCGCTGCAGGACCTGCTCATCAACTTCGGCGCTGCCCGCATGATGGTCGTGCCCGTAACCGAAGACGCCACGGTCGTCTGCCTGCTCGAGCGCGACCGTGCGGTGTCGCCGGTACGCCGGGTGCTGAGCCTGCAGCTCGAGCTGCTGCAGTCGTTGCTCTCGGACGAAGACGACGAGTTCGAACTCGACGTGGTCGACGAGACCGAAGAAGAGATCGATCGCATCCTCAAAGGCGAGCTGGGCCCGGTGCTTCAGCGCATCCGAGCCCAGTTCCGACAGCACGCGCTCCGTGCCGGTCGCAGTGACGACGACGCCGAGGAGATGGTGCGCGAGCAGATGCGCGAGTGGCTGCTGTGCTGCAACCCCTCGACGTACACGTTCCCGCTGCTGGTCGATGGCCTCGGCCAGCTGCTCAACGACGCGCCCGCCGAGCGCGCCGCGTTCATGGACGAGGTTCAGTCCACGATCCGCGCTGCGCAGGGCGGGTGAGGTCGACGCTCGCTACTGGGCTCGCGCGCGGCCGCGTCGCTCGCAGATGCCGTCGTTGGAGCGGCCAACGCTGCGAACGGTGCGACGTGAGTCGGCGGTGATCCGCTCGCCCGCGAGCTCGCTGTGGACCATCCGGATCATGACGTCTCGCAGGGCTTGGACCTCGTAGCAAGGGATGTGGGGCTCGGCGTGGCCGTTGCCGACACCGGAGTCGTCCGTGAGGAACAAGTACTGGCCTCCGCTGCCCGCAGCGGCGGCTCGCATCACGATCTCGGCCTCGGATGCGACGCCGCTGGCGGCGACCGGATAGAACGCCACGCCCTGCGCGCGCAGGTCGTCCACGGCGTCCATCGTGTGGCGCATCGATTGGTCGTGGGGCGGGGCGTCCGCAACAAGGAACACGACCTTGGCCGCGTCGTCGTCCCACGACAGCCGCGCTGCGTCGTCGAGTGCGGTATGCATGGCTTCGGGGTAGTCGCCGCCGCCGCCCGCGAACTGGTTGCCCAGGTCGTCCTCGAAGCGGCGCAGGTTCGTGGTGAAGTCGAAGCTGCGGCTGACGTAATCGTCGCCCTCGTCGCGATACACCACGAGCGCGTATCGCTGGTCGACCTGCGGGAAGGCGCGGTCCACCGTGCGGGCGATGTTGCGGAGTTCGACCTTGAGGTACTCGAGCTCGTCGCTCATGCTGCCGGTCGCGTCGATGACGAGCGCGATGTCCACGGCGCGGACGGCCTCGCCCTGAACGTCGGGCATGGTGATCGTGTTGATCGTGCCTTCGCGGATCGGTGCGCTGATCGACTCGCGGCCGGCGCGGATGACCGCGGTCGGGCGACCCTGACGGTCTTGATCGGGCGGCAGGTCCCAACCGGCGAAGAAGACGGCGCGTCCGTCGGTGCCGGTGGGGACGCGAGCGCCTCGGCGATCGGTATCGAGGCGGACGTCGGCGTCGTGGACGGGGCGGCCGCGCTCATCGACCACGCGGACGACCGTCATCTCTCCGCTGACCCGGCTGGCGACGTCGCGGGTCCCGGGCGTTTGCTGCATGCGGTGGGCGAACTGCGCGAGGACCTCGGGGTTGAGCGTATCGTCGAATGCACCGGCGGTCAGCCGACCCGCTTGGATCTGGTCGTCAAACGTCGGCTCGGGCTCGGGCTTGGGCCGGCGGCGCTCGACGTCGCGGGCGCGGTCTCGCCGGGCGATTCGCTTGGCCTTGCTCTTCTTCGCGGCGCGGCGGCTACGGCTGCGGCGAGGGCGGGCGGACTCTTCCGCGGCGCGCGTCGACACGGCCATGGGCTCCGCGGGGGCCGGCGGAGGCTCGGCCTCGTCGGCGTCGGCCATGATCGGCGCCTCGACGGCGGCCGTCATCTCGCGGTCGCTGCCCGAGGCCATGGCGGGCGCGTCGTCAGCCGGCGCTTCGGCGTAGGCCCCGTCGCCATCGGCGTCCGAGCGGTACTCCTCGTACGATGCGGCGTCTTCGGAGGCTGACGCGTCGTAGCCCGCGCCGTCGGCTGCGATGGATTCGCCGGGCGCGTAGGCGGGGGGGGACGTCCCCACGGCGGACTTGCTGCAACCCGCGAGGGCGCTGAGGATGAGCACGGCGGGGACGGACAGGCGCTTCATGTCCGCCGGAACGCCTGACCCCCCGCAGTGACTTACAGCGCCGCGAAGTTTTTTTCGGGGCGGGCTGATCGAGCGGAGATCGGCGCTCGTGCGGTGCGCGGGGCCGGTCGCGGACCCGGATCCGACCGCACCTCACTCATGCCAGAAACGGCTCCAGAAGCCGTTCGACGACCGTTTGCCCGAAAACGAACATCCTTCCTTGACGCCCCCGGAGCAATCGCGTACATCCACCGCCCAACCGCAACCTGCCCAGGTAGCTCAGTTGGTAGAGCACTGGACTGAAAATCCGGGTGTCCGTGGTTCAAATCCGCGCCTGGGCACTGAGAACCCGCCTCGACCGAGGCGGGTTTTTCTTTTTGGCGCGGGCATGTCGGAAGCAGCGGGCCCGACGGTTGGCTCGGCCGTCGACCGTCTCGGCGGGAGATTCGTCATGCGCACGACGGAGACGAGCTACATCACCTTCTCACTCCCAGAGGGGATGGACGCGCCGGCCGGACTCGAGAGCCTCGGCGCCACCGTGGACGTCGAGGGCAACCGAAGCGTTGCTGTCTTCGACGTCGATCTCCGCACCCGGTCCATCGAGACGCTGCGCAAGGATGTTCTGGCGGTCGTCCAACCGGGTGACAGGTTCGTTTCGATGCGTGTCTGGCCGACTCGAGACGCTTCGAGGCCGCTGCATGAGCAACTCGCCGAACTCCGGCTGTCGTCGACGCAGTCGATTTCGCTCGGGTACTACGTCGTCGGGGTCGGGTGGGGCCTCTACGTCCTTGCTTCACCGAAGGGCGCAACGACGGTTTCATGCTCGTACCTCGAAGACGCGCTCGGTGACCTCGTTGATCTTGGAAGAGCGGCGATGGACAGCAACGAGGGCCGCTGCTCTTTTGCGGAGGAGCCTGGGGAGTATCGATGGATGTTCAACGCTGCGGGTTTACGGATCCTGTGGTTCCCGGAGACCTACCGAAATCGGCCCAACAGCGAAGGCGAGGTGGTGTTCGAGGTTGCGTGCTCGGGGCTGGAGCTCGCCCGCGCGATTGAACGATGTGCGTCCGATGTCGAACGACGATACGGGAGCGAGAGCTACAGGACGCTGTGGCGCGCGCACCCGTTCCCAGGCGAGCGGCTGGCCGAGTTGAGACGCCTCGTCAAAGCCGCGAACAGGGACGGCGAGACGTGATGAGCACCAGGATGCGTCTTGCGATGCGGGGCGGTCGGTCGTGTCGCGTCCGCGGAACGCGAAGGCCCCCGCAGCGCTTGCTGCGAGGGCCGGACGGTCATCCTGGAAGGTGACCTGCGCTTCGGGACGCGTGTTATTCGCAAGTCGTCGAGAGCGTGTAGTCGCCCGTCGTTCCGTTGAAGAACGAGGTCACGACGACCTGGTACTGCCCCGCGACCAGGCCGGTCGCGGTCGTTTCCGAGGTGTTGCCCGCGCAGCCAGCTGCATCGTCGTTGTACGCGATGGTGTTCGCGCACGGGTCGGCCGGATCGAACGGGTTGGGGCTGCCGTCGGCGGCCTGATAGATGGTCAGCGTGGTGTCGAAGTCCGCCTGTCCGCACGTCGATGCGGTGACGTCTTCGCCCGCGACCGCCTCGAACGTGTGCACCTCGTAGAAGGTGTTGGTCCCGGTGCCACTCAGTTCGCAGGCAGCACCAACGTCGAACGAGCGGTTGTACGTCGGGTCGCCGGCGTCGAGTTCGCTCTCGATGTCGACGCCGCACGCGTTGATGACGAATGGGTCGAGCTGGACGACCGAGCCATCGGGCAGATGCGCGAGCAGGAACACGTCGCCGTCGTCGTTGTTCGCGGCATACACGTTCACGAACACGTTCGGTCCGAGTTCGGGCACGTTGAACGACAGGTCCGCAGCACCATCATCGTCGACGTCGATGCCGATTCCGTACGGCGCCGAGGGCAGGTCGAGCACCGCCGAGTCTCCGAGGACGATGTCGGAGATGAGCTGGCTGTCGTCGGCGAGGTTGATGATGTCGACCTCTCCGACGCCGGCGCCGGCGTGGACGATCTGGAACCGCGTGTTGCCGACCGGGATGCCGACGACGTCGTCGACGAGCGGCAGCGCCGTGATGCTGGCGAGCTCGTCGATCGCGGCGGCGGTGTACAGGACGCCCTGCTCGATCTCGAGGTCGTTGATGGTCAGGACCGGTGCGGCGACCGGGTCACCGCCCTCGGCGGTCACGACGAAGTCGTAGCTTCCGGCCGGAACGTTGAGGTAGGCGGTGCCTTCAGTGAAGGCGAGCCCTTCGACGACCGGGTCGGCGCCGCCGTTCGCGTACACGTCCACGGGGGGCGCATCGGGCGAGAGGTGCATGACGCGGATGCCGGTCTGCAGCGGGTCGATCCGGACGATCGTGCCGTCGGGCAGGTGAGCGAGCAGGAAGACGTCGCCTGCCGCATCGTTGGTTGCGTAGACGTTGGCTTGCACGCCGCCGCCGAGCTCGGGCACGGCGAACAGCAGGTCGGAGACCCCGTCGTCGTCGATGTCTGCGCCGATGGTGTATGCGCCGGTGGGCACGTCGATCGTCGATGCGGTTCCGAAGGCCAGGTCCGCGACGAGCTCACTGTCGTCGGCAGCGTTGATGATGTTGACCGTCGGAACCTGCGTTCCCGCATGCACGATTTGCAAGCGCGTGTCGGTCTCTGCGAGCCCTTCGACGTCGTCCACGAGCGCCAGCCCCTCGAGCGGGTCCACGCCAATGGCCGCCGCCGTGTAGTTCGTGCCCGGATCGAAGGTCAGGTCCTCGAGAGACAGCACGGAGTCGGCGAGCGAGGTACCCGCGGGCGCGATGTCGAAGCTGAACACGCCGGGGTCGAGGCTGAAGTACGCCGAGCCGCCGGTGAAGGGGACGTTGGTCAGGAACGGAACCTCACTCCCGTTGAAGTAGACGTCGACGTTGGGCGCCTCCGGTGCCAAGTGAGCGACGCGAATGCCGGGGAAGGCCGTCCGGTCGATGCGGACCGTGTCCCCGTCGGGAAGCTGGGCCAGCAGGAACGGCGCGCTCATGCCGTCGAAGACGGCGAACACGTTGACGTTGATTCCGCCGGGCAGCTCCGGGACGACGTACAGCAGGTCGGCGATCGCATCGTTGTCGATGTCGACGCCGAGCCGGTATTCGCCCGTGGGCACGTCGAGCGTTTGCGTTTCGCCGAAGTCGAGGTCCTCGACGATCGCCGAACCAGACCCGAAGTCGTAGATGTCGACCTCGGGCACGCCGGCTCCCGTATGGGAGATCTGCAGGCGCGTTTCGCCGCCGTCGATGTCGGCTTCGTCGTCGACGAGAGCCAAGGCCGCGATGTTCGCCGCGAAGTCGTAGGCGACGGCGGTGTACCGCGTGTCGACCGCGAGCTCGAGGTCCTCGACGGTGAGCACGCTGTCGCCGAGGCTCGTTCCGGTGGGGGCGACGTCGAAGGTGTAGGTGTCGGGCGGCAGCGCGATGTACATCGTGCCGTCGAGGAACGGGAGATCGACGACCGCCGGGTCCTCGCCGCCGTTGACGTAGACGTCGACGTTGCCGGCATCGGGCGAGAGGTGGAGAACGCGCACCTCAGTGGTGTCTTCCGGCTCACCGGTCGAAGTGCTGTCGTCGGAGTCGGAGTCGGAGTCGGAGTCGGACTCAGTGTCGTCGGAGTCGGAGTCGGAGTCGGACTCAGTGTCGTCGGAGTCGGAGTCGGAGTCGGACTCGGTATCGTCAGAATCGGACTCCGTATCGACGGTCGTGGTCGTGGTCGTGCTGGCCGACTCGGTGACGGACGTGGGGGTGGCGGTCGTGTCCGGGTCGGTCGAGCCGTCGGACGTGCTGGTCGAGTCGTCGCTGTCGGTGTCGGCGCTGGTGATGTCGTCACCGCAGGCTGTGATCGACAGCGCGACGAGCAGGGTCAGAAGTTCTGAGTTCGTACGCAAACGCATGGGAGTCCTCGCGCGCCCAGCTGCGCCGCATTGGGCCGCTTGTCAAATGACTGTCCATAATTTGTTGATTGTTTGCGCTGGAACGAGACGACCGCGTGCGAGACGCCGACAGAGCCGTAAGACACCTTCCGGCTGTACATGAGGGCGTTTGGCCCCACCTCTGCAGCGTTTGCGGTGTCAGCGTGTCGCACCTCGCCCGGGGCTATCGTCTCCAAGTCCTGTTTATCGTCTGTAAAAGGTGTCGCCGCGGTACGATCCCTCGTGGGCCTCATCGCTCCGACGCCGCCGCCGTACGACCCGCTCGAATGGGACCGGCTGCCGCTGCCGGAGAAGCTGCAGGCCGTCTGTCGGGCGTGGGCGCTCCAGGGGTACGGCACCCCGATCGGCGTGTTTGCGCTGTACGGCCTCAAGGTCGGTGCGTACGTCGGCGGCTGGCTCGCGTTCTGCTCCCTGTCACCGGCACTGGGTGGACCGTCCAGCATCGAGAGTTGGTGGGCGAACCCCATCGCGTTCGAGAAGGCGATCGTGTGGAGCCTGCTCTTCGAGGTGCTCGGCCTGGGGTGCGGCAGTGGGCCCTTGACGGGGCGCTACCTGCCGCCCGTGGGTGGCTTCTTGTACTGGCTGCGGCCCGGCACGACGAAGCTGTCGCTGGTGCCGTCGCTGCCCGGACTCGGCGGGCACCGGCGGACGTGGCTGGATGTGGTCGCGTACGCGGGGTTGCTGGTGGCGGCGGTCCTCGCTCTCGTGGCGCCGGACCCGGGCGTGGCGCAGTGGCTTCCCCTGATGATCCTCGTGCCGCTGCTCGGGATCCTCGACAAGACGATCTTCTTGGCGGCGCGGGCCGAGCACTACTGGGTGACCATCGTGTGCTTCGTGATCTCGCCGGCGCCGCTGGCCGCCGCGATGGCGGTCCAGCTTGCTCTGTGGTTCTTCGCGGGCGTCTCCAAGCTCAACCATCACTTTCCCACCGTGGTGTGCGTGATGACCTCGAACAGCCCGCTCACCGGCTTTGCCTGGTTTCGAAAGCTGCTGTATCGCCGGTATCCGGACGACCTCAATCCCTCGACGCTCGCGGTCGTGGCTGGGCACTTCGGCACGGCGCTCGAGCTCGCGGTCCCGCTGGTGCTGATCAGCGGGGAGGGCGGCATCGTGACCGTCGTGGGGCTGGTGCTCATGGTTGCGCTGCACGGCTTCATCACGAGCAACGTACCGATGGGGGTTCCGATCGAGTGGAACGTGATGGTGGTCTACGGGGCCTTCGTGCTGTTCTGGGCGCACCCAGATCTTCACCTGCTCGACGTCGGCCTGCCCACGGGCGCCTTCTTGGTGGTCATGCTCTTGGTGCTGCCGATCCTGGGCAACCTCGTGCCGCGGGCGGTCTCGTTCCTCCTCTCGATGCGCTACTACGCCGGCAACTGGCCGTGCAGCGTGTGGCTGTTTCGCGAAGAGAGCTGGGCCAAGCTCGAGGCGCTGACGAAGAGCGCGCCGTGGGTCTATGACCAGCTGGGTGTGGTGTACGACCGGTCCACGTCGGTTGGCCTCGTCGGCAAGGTCATCGCGTTTCGAGCGATGCACCTGCACGGCCGGGCCCTCGCCTCGCTCGTGCCGCGGGCGGTCGAGGGCGCGGGAGACTTCGAGCGCTTTACGTGGCTCGATGGTGAGCTGGTCGCCGGGCTCGCGCTTGGGTGGAACTTCGGGGACGGGCACCTGCACGACGAGCAGCTGATGCGCGCTCTGCAGGCGCAGTGCGGGTTCGAGCCGGGTGAAGTGCGCTGCGTGTTCATCGAGTCGCAGCCCCTGCATCGACAGCGGCTGCAGTACCGCATCGCCGACGCCGCCAGCGGGGTGCTCGAGCGCGGGGAGCTCGAGGTGTCACGCCTGCGCACGCTTCAGCCCTGGAACGACGGCGCGCTCTAGGAGCGCGTGGTGCAACCCGTCGGCACGTTCCGCTTTGCGCCGCAAATTTTCCGGCTGCGAGGCCGTGGGTCATGCTCGAAGGGCAATGCTCCGCCGCCTTTGCATTTCGGCCGCCCTCCTGCTGGTCGGCGCGCCTGCGTCCGCAAGCGCAGCGGCGATGACGATGCACGAGGTGCAGCGCGGCGACACGCTGTGGGCGCTGGCTCGTGCGCGTGGCTGTACGGTCGAGCAGGTGCGCAAAGCCAACGACCTGCCGCGCGGCGGGCTGCGGGTGGGGATGACGCTGCGGCTGCCCAGCTGCGCGCCAGCGAAGGCTCGCGTGCACGTCGTGGCTGCTGGGGACACGCTGAGCAAGATTGGCCGGCGCTACGACGTCGAGGTCGCCGCCCTGCGCGAGGCCAACGGGCTTCGCTCCGACGTCATCCGGGTTGGGCAGCGGCTGACCCTGCCAGGCGCTGCGCCGCCGAAGATTCGAATGGTGAGCGGGCAGAGCGTGGGCGCGCCGCAGAAGGGCACGCTGCACGAAGGCGCCCAGCTGCCGCGCAGCAAGGCCTACTACCGCCGTCGAATCCCGCGGACCTTCGCAGCCGCGCACGTGATCGATCAGGTCACGCAGGCCGTCGACGCTGTAAAGGCCGCGCACCCCAGGGCGGGCCGCCTCGCGATCGGCGACCTCTCCGACGAAGACGGCGGGCCGCTGTCGGGACACAACTCGCATCAGTCCGGCCGTGACGTGGACCTGGGCCTGTACTTCAAGAAGGCGCCGGCGGGCTATCCCAAGGAGTTCGTTGCGGCGTCGAAGGGAACGCTCGACGTCGCGGCGATGTGGACGCTGATCGATACCCTCTACGCCCAGTCGAAGAAGCCGGGTGGGCCGACCAAGATCTTCTTGGACTATGCGATTCAAAAGCAGATCGTGCAGTACGCACGCAGCCAGAAGGTCTCGAAGGCCAAGCTGAAGAAGATCTTCAGCTATCCCGACGGGCGCTGGGCCAAGGGCCGGCTCGTGCAGCATCTGCGCAACCACCACGACCATCTTCACGTTCGCTTTGGGTGCCCGCCCAAGGACGAGCGCTGCAAGGGCGGTTGATCGTGGGAATGAAGCGCAAGGGCGACGCGTCGTGTCGCCGCCCATGCGTTCGATCGCTGTCTTTGCTTCCGTGTTCCTGACGGCCTGCGCCGCATCCCCCGTCGCCGCGCCCACGCCCGCGCCGGTTTCGGTGTCCGCTGACACGACGCCGACGTCCACCGTCGACTGGACCCGCATCGTCGAGGCCGAAGCCGAGGCGCTTGCGGCCAAGCACGCCGACGCACAGGTGCGCATCGTCGTGTTCGATCCTGTCGCGAGTGCGCTGCTCGCCAGCGTGGGGCCGGTGGAACAAGCTTCGCCGACGGGGTCGTCGATCAAGCCGCTCACCGTATACGCGGCGCTGGTCGCTGGGCTGGACCCTTCGCTTTCGATCGACGCCAGCGACCCCATCACGATCGGGGACATGACGATCGAAGATCACCGCAACAACGGGGTGCTCACCCTGCAGACCGCGATCGCGCGCTCCTCGAACATCGCGATTGCCCACGTGCTCGACGCGGTGCCGTGGACCGACGTCTATCCGTGGGTCGAGTCCGCCGTCGGCCTGCCTGCCGCGGATGGATTGAGCCGCTCCGAGGCGGTCGCGCAGCTGGGTGGATTCACGACACAGGCACCGCTGGAGCGGATGGTGCGTGCATACGCACAGATGGAACGGGATCCCGACGCAGGCGCGAAGGTGCTCTCCATGCTCGAAGCTGCGGTCGGCACCGATGGCACCGGCCACGAAGCGCGGGTCGAAGGGCTGTCGGTGCTGGGCAAGACCGGGACCGCGCGCGGAGACGACGGGACGCAGGCGGTCTTCATCGGTCGGGCTTCGAACGGTGAACAGAGCGTCTGGATCGGCGTTTCGGTGGGGACGCCCGGCGCCGATGCCTATGGCAGCACGGTGGCGGCACCTGCGTTCGCTCGGATTTCTGCGGCCGCGCTCTCGCTCTAGCTTCAGGACTGCCGGCGGGCGGGGCCGGCCGTGATACCAAAGAGCCCTGCCGTGGATTCGGTTTCGGGGACCACGGCGCGGAGTCGATTGTGATGAGACGGTCTTTGTCGTTTGTTTCTTCCGCCCTGTTCCTGTTCGCAACGTCGGGATGTTCCGACGCCGCAACCACCCCTGCCGCCGAGGACACAGAAACCGAGGGCGGGACCTCGGTCGACGACGACGGCACAGCAACGACGGGCGCGACCCAGGCTGACACCGGTTCCTCGGACACGGGGGAGGACACCGAAACGCCCGACCCGGGCACGGCGGAGTTCGACGTCCGCGAGAGCGTCGAGCAGCTCCACATCACGCGCGCGGAACCCGGTACGTCGCTGACCCTGGTCGACGCGCGCGGTACGGAGGTCGCCGCTGGCGCGACCGACGACCTCGGCAGCCTCATCTTTCGCGAACTCGCGCCCGGCGAGGGGTACGTCGTCCGCGAAACCGATGACGAGAGCATTTACACGGGACCACTTCGCGTCATGTCCGTCGAAGACAGCCTTCCCGAGCCCTCGTTCTACGCCGAACAGGTGCTCGAGCCGGGCTACGGCTACATCGAGACCCGCGACGGCACGCGGCTGTCGGTGTTCGTCTCGCTCCCGGGCCCGCCGGAGGATGGACCCTATCCAACGCTGGTGAACTATTCGGGCTACTCGCCGTCGAAGCCCGGCGCACCGCTCGACCTCGGTGGGCTACCTGTCGAGGGGTTCTGCGAGGACTATCCGGTCCTGTGCGACGCGCCGGATCACCCCAGCGGCATCATCGGCGGGATCCTGGGCTTCGCAACCGTGGGCGTGAACATGCGGGGCACCGGCTGCTCGGGTGGTGCCTACGACTTCTTCGAGACGCTGCAGAATCTCGACGGCTACGACGTCATCGAGACGGTCGCCGCGCAGAGCTGGGTCAAGGGCAACAAGGTCGGCATGGCGGGCCTGAGCTACCCCGGCATCACACAGGCCTACGTCGCCGCCGAGCGCCCGCCGAGCCTCGCTGCGATCACGCCTCTTTCGGTCATCGCGGCGGTGCAGTCGGTGCTGGTGCCCGGAGGCATTCTCAACGACGGCTTCGCCGTGAGCTGGGCCGACGGCGTCCTCAATGGAGCTGCGCCGTACGGGCAGGGCTGGGAAGACGACGTGATCGCTGCGGGAGACCCGTACTGCGACGAAAACCAGCTGCTGCACGGGCAGGCCGTCGACGTCATTGCCAAGGCCTACGAGAACCCGTTCTATGAGCCCGAGGTGGCCGATCCCCTGAACCTCAACCTCAAGGTTCCCAACATCGACGTGCCCGTGTTCTTGACGGGCCAATGGCAAGACGAGCAGACGGGTCCAGGCTTTGCGGGGATTCTCGACAAGTTCGACAACGCGCCGCTGCTGCGCATGACGCTGCTCAACGGTCTGCACCCCGACGGGTACGCACCGCAGACGCTGGTCGAGTGGCACAACTTCCTGTCGTTCTACGTGAAGGAGGAGATCCCGGTGATCGACGATCAGCTGCGGGTGCTCGCGCCGCTGATGTTCGAGGCGCTGCTCGGTGCCCAGATCGAGTTCCCGCCGGATCGGTTCGCCGACTACACCGACTTCGACGAGGCGCTCGCGGCGTACGAAGCCGAGCAGAGCCTGCGGATCATCTTCGAGAGCGGTGCCGCCCCGGATGTGGCCGCCGGAGGTCCGCAGGGCACGTTCGACGCCACCTTCGACCAGTGGCCGCCCGAATCGACCGAAGCGCGCCGCTACTACCTGCACCCCGACGGCTCGCTTCAGCTCGACGCGCCGACCGACGAGGTCTCCGCGTCGCAATATGAGCACGATCCCGACGAGGGGCAGCGCACCGTGCTCGCGCAGGGTTCGGGCGAGTGGGACCTCGTGCCCGAGTACACCTGGGCTCTGCCCGACGAGGGGCGCGGCATGGTCTTCGACACGCCGCCGTTCGAAGAAGACGTCGTGATGATCGGTCACGGCAGCGCAGACCTGTGGATTCAGTCCACGGCGGACGACGCTGACCTCGAGGTCACGATCAGCGAGATTCGGCCCGATGGCCAAGAGATGTACGTCCAGAATGGCTGGCTGCGCGCCAGCCTGCGCGCGCTGGCGCCGGACGCCACCGACCTGCGCCCGGTCAAGAGCTACCTCGAAGCCGAGGCTGAGCCTCTGCCGGCCGGAGAGTGGACGCTGGCCCGCCTCGAAATTATGGCGTTCGGCCACGTGTTCCGGGAGGGCTCGAGCCTGCGGGTCTCGATCGATACGCCGGGCGCAAGCCGGACGCGGTGGCGGTTCGACCTCAAGGACATGCCCGCCGGTACCCTGCACATGGTCGCCCACGAGGCGGAGCACGCCTCCAGCCTGCTGCTGCCCGTCGTCCCCGGTGTAGAGGTGCCGACCGATCTGCCGCCGTGCCCGTCGCTGCGGGGACAGCCCTGCCGCCCGGTCGAGCCGTACGTCAACACGCCGATGGAGTAGCCGTCACGTCGACCCGCCAGCGCGGGCCGTCGACGGGAGAGAACGCGGTCGTCGCGGGCAGGAAGCGCCCGATGACGTCCGCGTTCGTGCGCGTGTGCATGGACGGCTCGGTGGTGATGAAGCTTCCGCCACCGGCCAGCGCCATGGGGATGAGCAGCTGGTCGGCGAGGTGTTCATCGACCGGGACCTCGGCATCGAGAAATCGCAGCATCTCTTCGGCGGCTTCGATGGCAACGTCTTCGGCGCGCTTGCCCTTGCTGCCGATGCTGGAGACGACCATCGTTCCGCTGTCGAAGGTCGCGCCGAGGAGCAGCGCGTTGCCGGGCCCGTCGGCGCGGAGCCTGAGCATCTTGCCGACGTTGCGCTGCCAGCCGAGCCGCTTCAGCGCGGTTCCCAGCTCGCGCGCCCCGACATTCGCCGGCAGGTTGGCAACGAGTGCGCGGGCATCTACGCCGCGGGCCTTGCCGCGTTCGGTCCAGGTCGCCGGCACGAGGGTGCTGGGCCGCAGCGTCGCGCGCAGGCGACCTCCACCGGCGGGGTAGAACCCGGGCTGCTCGAGCGTGAGGGCGGCATCGACACCCATGCGGCGAACGGCGGGCAAGAACGTCCGGTCGAGGAACTCGAACGTCGGTGCCATCGGGTTGTGCGTCCCGCCCTCGATCACCACCTCCGAGGGTTCGTCGGCGAGCAGGAGTGGCCACAGGACTGTCTGCAGCACGAGCGTGGTCGACCCCGCGGTGCCGATGGCGACGGCGTGATGCCCTGGCTGCACGGCTGTGGGGTCGAACCACAGCTCCATCGAGCCGATGGCATCGCCGCGGACGGTCGCGCCGCAGATCGCCGCAGCGGCTCGCACCGCCGCGAGGTGCTGCCGCCGTAGCCCGGGCTTGGCCCGCTTGGCGCGCAGGTTTCGGAATGCGACCGGCGTCTTCGTGATGATGGAGAGCGCGAGCGAGGTGCGGAGGATCTGGCCTCCGCCCTCGCCCTGTGCTCCGTCGATGTCGATCGGATCGTTCATCAGCCCTTCACGCAGACAACCTGCTTGAGCGTATGTACCACCTCGACCAGGTCCTTCTGCGCTTCCATGACGGCGTCGATCGACTTGTAGGCCGCGGGGGTCTCATCGATCACCGCCGAGTCCTTGCGGCATTCGATTCCTTCGGTTGCCGCCGCGTGGTCTTCGACCGTGAACCGTCGCTTCGCCTCGGTACGGGACATCGCCCGACCCGCACCGTGGCTGCAGGAGCAGAAGCTCTCCGGGTTGCCCTTGCCGCGCACGATGTACGAGCGCGTGCCCATGCTTCCGGGGATGATGCCGAGCTCGCCTTCGCCCGCCCGCACGGCACCCTTACGCGTGACCCAGACGGTTTCGCCGTAGTGCCGCTCCCGCGCGACGTAGTTGTGGTGGCAGTTCACCGCTTCGAGGTCCGCGATGAAGGGGCGGATGCCCGGCGCGGCTTGGAGTGCATCGAGCGTGGCGGCCATCATCAGCATGCGGTTGGTCCGCGCGAAGTCCTGCGCCCACTGGACCGCCTCGACGTAGTCGTCGAAGTACTGCGACCCCTCGGACAGGTACGCGAGGTTGTGGTCGGGCAGGTGGACGAACCACCGCGCCATCTCTTCTTTGGCCTTCTCGATGAAGTACATGCCGATGCGGTTCCCGACCCCGCGCGAGCCGCTGTGCAGCATCACCCACACCCGCTCGGACTCATCGAGGCACAGCTCGATGAAGTGGTTGCCCGTTCCGAGCGTGCCCAGGTGGTGCAGGTTGTTGCTCTTGCCCACCTTGGGGTGCTTGTCGACGATGGCCGAGAAGCGCGGCTCAAGCGATGCCCACGCGGTGCCGACCGGCTTGGGGATGTTTCCCCAGGCGCCGCGGTCCTGGCGAGCGCGACCGCGGCTGCGGCCGTGCGGGACGGCTTTTTCGATCGCCGCGCGGATGTAGCCGAGCGAGTCGGGCAGGTCGCTCGCGGTGAGGCTCGTGCGCGTCGCCATCATGCCGCAGCCAAGGTCCACGCCGACGGCGGCGGGAACGATCGCGCGGTGCGTGGGGATCACGCTGCCGATGGTCGCGCCCATACCCCAGTGCACGTCCGGCATCGCGGCGACCCACTTGTGGATGAACGGCAGCTTCGCGATGTTCGCGAGCTGGCGCTTCGCCGCGTCTTCGACGGGCACGCCACGGGTCCAGCGCTTGACCGGGACCGAGCCCTCCACGTTGTCCACTTCGTACGGTTGCGTCGTCATGCCCCGAGATCAGAGCAGGGACCGTGCTGGTGGCGAGAGGACAGTGATTTCAGTTGTTTACGATTCTGGTCCGTGACGAAAAAGATTTATTTTTATCGGTTCGTATATAGTTATATCGTGCCGAAGAAGCTCGTCGTGCTCTCGATCATCGGCGCAACCCTGGACAAGGGGTTTGGCGCCAAGCGCTGGAACCGCTGGCGGCCGACCGTCGACCTGTGTCGGCACGAGGACCTCGTCGTCGATCGGCTGGAGCTGTTCGTCTCCCCGCACTCGCAGCGGCTGGCGGAGGTCGTCGTGCGCGACATCCAAAGCGTCTCGCCCGAGACCGAGGTGCAGCAGCACCCGATCGACTTCGAGGACCCGTGGGACTTCGAGGAGGTCTACACGACCATGCTCGATGCCGTGCGCGCGCTGGACTTTTCTGCTGGCGACGAGGAGGTGCTCGTTCACATCTCCACCGGCACGCACGTGATGCAGATCTGCTGGTACCTGCTGACGGAGGCGCGCTTCGTGCCCGGTCGGCTTCTGCAGACCTCGCCGGGCTCGGGCCACGGGACGCCGGGGCATGCGCGGGTCATCGACCTCGACCTCTCGAAGTACGACGCGATCCGCGACCGCTTTGCGACTCAGCAGCGCGCCGACCTGTCGTTCCTCAAGGCGGGGATCGACACCCGCAACGCGGCGTTCAACGCGGTCATCGAGCAGGTCGAGACGGTCGCGCTTCGATCCCGCGCACCGATCCTGCTGACGGGTCCGACCGGGGCAGGCAAGACGCAGCTCGCCCGCCGCATCTACACGCTGCAGCGAGAGCGGGGTCGCGTCGAGGGGCGCTTCATCGAGGTGAACTGCGCGACGCTGCGCGGCGACCAAGCGATGTCGATGCTCTTCGGGCACGAGCGGGGTGCGTTCACCGGGGCGGTGAAGGCTCGGGCGGGGGTGCTGCGCGAGGCGGACGGTGGCGTGGTGTTTCTCGACGAGATCGGTGAACTCGGCAGCGACGAGCAGGCGATGCTGCTGCGGGCCATCGAGGACCGGCGCTTCATGCCGCTGGGCTCGGACGCCGAGGTCCGCAGCGACTTTCAGCTGATCGCCGGGACGAACCGAGACCTGCGCGCGGCCGTACGGGCCGGGCGGTTTCGTGAAGACCTGCTCGCCCGCATCGACCTGTGGTCGTTCTCGCTACCCGGGCTCGCCGAGCGACGGGAGGACATCGTGCCCAACCTCGACTTCGAGCTCGACCGGTTCGCCGCGGTCCATGGGCGGCGACCCAGCTTCACGCGGGTTGCGAGGACGCGATTCGTGGACTTTGCCACCTCGGAGGCTGCGCGGTGGCCGGGCAACTTTCGCGACTTCGCGGGCGCCATCACCCGGATGGGCACGCTGGCGCCCGAAGGTCGCATCACGCCGGACGTGGTGCGGGCCGAGGTCGACCGGCTGACGCAGCGCTGGGACCAACCCAACGACGCGCCGTTCCCGAGGGTCCGCACGGCGCTTGGCGAGCAGGCGGAGGAACTCGACCGTTTCGACGCCGCCCAGCTCGAAGAGGTGCTCGCGGTCTGTGCTCAGTCGACGTCGGTCTCGGCTGCCGGCCGGGCGCTCTTTGCTGCGTCGCGGGCCCGCCGACGGTCGACCAACGATGCCGACCGCCTGCGCAAGTACCTCGACAAGTTCGGCCTGCACTTCAACGACGTCCGCGGTGGGGCGCCTGCCTGAACACCGCGTTCAGAAGCAGACCCGCTGCGGACCGTCGCCGGTCTGGACCTCTTCGCAGCGCATGCCGTCGGGACACGCGAGCCCGTCGTCGCATCCGATCGCGCACACGCCCCGCTCGCTGGGCAGACCGATGTCGAGGCAGATCGCGCGGCCGAGCTGTCCGGGATCGTCTTCGCAGCCGCTGGGATCGTTCCCCGGCGGGCACTCGACCGTGCAGAAGCCGTCCTCACCCGAGGGGAACACGCAATAGGGAAGGGGAGAACACTCGTCGGGGGAACCGCAGGCCGAGTAGACGACGCCCGGCGCCTCGGGCTGCTCGCCGACCTCCTCGGTGTCCCCGCTCGAGGTCACTGGAACCTGGCTGCCGCACGCGGTCACCATCACCGCCCATCCAAGCAAAACGCTCCGCATCGTAGGTAGGACACGGTTCGGCAGCGCTGGGGTTCCGCGTGGTGCCGGCGTCATTCGGCTGGAATCGCTCCGGGTTGCCGGTCGCATCATGCTGGGTCTACGCTCATGGCGATGGCCGAACGCAACGTGGTCGAGATCGGCCGGAGTCCGGCGCCGCTCCCCGAGGGGGCAGCGCTGGGGTGGATCGTCCGCGTCGACGAACAGGGCCTGTGGGTCGACACGCCCGAGAATACCGCGGGTCCGATGCTTGCGTTGAGCACCGTCCAGCTCACGCCCGAGGCGCTGCAGGCGGCCATCGACGATCGCCGCGGCGCCGTTTTGCTGTTTCTGTCGGGCAGCGGGCAGCCGGTCTTGATCGGGCTGCACCAGCCGAGCCCGGTCCTGGAGGCGACGGTCGTCCCCGCCGAGGCCGCCGCCGTCATCGATGGGCAAAAGGTCCGCCTCGAAGGCAAAGACGAGGTCGTGCTGCGCTGCGGAAAATCCAGCATCACGCTGCGCCGCAACGGTCGCGTCGTCATCCGCGGCGTGCAGGTCGAGTCGCGCGCGTCCGGCCGCAACCGCATCAAGGGCGGCGCCGTCCTCATCAACTGAGAACGCGAGCGCATGACGGAACCGTCGGCCGACACGATCCTCTGGGACGTGATCGAAGAGCATCTCGACGAGGCGGAGTACCTCGCCGAAAACTGGCGCGTGAACTTGGACTCGCCCGCATACCTGCGCGATGAGTTCGAGCGCGGCCCGCAGGAGCGCCTGCTCGCGCACGTCGACGGCCTGGTCGTCGGTGGAGACCCCGTCCGGACGGAGGTGCTCGGGCCCGCACTGCAGGATGAGGACACGGACCCCTGGCGGGTCACGGCGGCCGCGCTGGCGCTGCTCGGGCACGACTCCCGTCAGGTCTCCGAGCCGCTCTTCAACGAGCTCGACGCGCTGCCCGAGCCCGCGCGCGAGGGCGTGATCGAAGCGCTCGTGATGTCCGACCGCCCCGACATCGACGTCCGCCTCACGGATGCGCTGCGTCGTGGCGGCGCGGCGGAGCACCTCGTCGCGCTGGCAACGGTCGGCGGGCGTCGAGGCATCAATCCCGGCAACCTGGTCGACGCGCTGCTCAAAGATGGTGACGCGGTCGCCCGTACGGCGGCGGTGTCGATGCTCGGCTACGGCGACCGGCGCTACGTGACGTGGGCGGAGCACTGCCTGGCCAAGCCCGAACCCGAGCTGCAGCGCGCCGCGCTGCGTGCGGGACTGATGATGGGGTCGGGCCTGGCGTGGCAGACCGCAGGACGCTTGGGGCTGGCGGAGGAGTCTCCCGACCGGGAAGCGATGGTGCTGCTGTGCTCGTTCGCCGAGCCGATGATCATCGAACGCCTCACGCGAATGCTCGAGGTCGAAGCATCCCGGGCGGATGCGTTGTTTGCGCTTGGCTTCAGCGGACGCGTCGCGGCTCTGGACGCGATCGTGCCGTGGCTCGGCGACGAGGCGTTCGGTCCGCTCGCAGGGGAGGCGTTCGCGTCGATGACGGGGCTCCCCCTCGATGACGACGCGTACTGGACCGACCGCGAAGACGACGACGTCGAAGACGAAGACCCCGACACGCTCGAAGACGACCTCGACGAGGACGAGGACCCTGACGAGGACCTCTCCATCGCCGCCGACGAGGAGCTGCGGGTGCCCAAGGCCGACGCGATTGCGGCGTGGTGGGAGGAACGCTCGGGGCGCTTCAACGCAAAGCTGCGGTACATCGCGGGTCGCCCCGCGGACCAGAACGCCATCGAGCACGCGCTGCGAACCCAGCCGATGCGCCGCCACCACGCGCTGGCGTTCGAGCTGCTGGTGCGCAGCCGGGGTCAAGCCAACGTTCGCACGCGCAGCTTCACCCACGCGTCGAAGGCCGCGCTCGAGGCGCTCGCGTCGCTGCCGCGGCTGGACGGCAATCGCTCCTACGCAAACCTGGGCTGAGCCCGGAAACCGAGGGCGCAGTCGGTGTCTCACGAGTCGTGCGCCGACTCGCCGCTTCGCTTCCGCTGGGGTTCCTTCCGCTCGCGCTTGGGTGTCCGGGGGGCACCACGGTCGAGGCGAGCGGGACCGACGGCGTTGACTCGATTTCGGCGGGGACCGGCGGGGCGACCTCGTCCGCGGACGCGTCGTCGTCGTCGTCCGCGGTGACCTCCGGCGGGGATGCCTCGGGCACCACGGCGACCACATCGACTGACACCACCGGAGCCTCAACCACAGGCACCTCGAGCGGCGAGGATAGCGACGGAAGCTCGAGCGGAGGGGATGCGGTGTGCGAGACGGTGCTCTGCGGGGACGCCGACGTGTGCTGCGATGCGGCGCAAGAGTGCGTGCTCGGAGCGTGCCTCGAAGCCTGTGACTCCGGCGTGCGCTGTGGCGAGGCGCAGGACATCTGCTGTGGGGACGGGCAGGTCTGCCTGGGCGACACGTGTGCCGATCCCACGGGAGATTGCGTCGACTCGTTCGACTGCGACGAGGGCGAGTTCTGCGAGCCGACGCTCGACCAGTGTCTGCCCCAGTTCGACCCCGTCGACTGCGAGCTGGTCCCGGAGTTCGAGGACGTCAGCGTCACGCTCGAGTGGAGCTACGAGGACGACGAGGTCATTTCCATCCCCGTCATCGCGGACGTCGACGGCGACGGTGCGCCCGAGGTCGTCGTCAACATCACCCAGCAGGAGGGGCTGAGCTGGCCCGGTGGCAACGTCGTCATCCTCGACGGGCAGACCGGCGCGGTCGAACTCGAGATCCCGCACGATCCGGCCAACGGCATGTACGGCGCGCACGGCCGCTCGACGATCGGGCTGACCGACGTCAGCGGCGACGGCCTGCCCGACATCATCTACGCCGGGCGCCCCGTCGGGGGCGTGTCGCCGATTCACGCCGTGTCGTTCGACGGCACGCTCCTGTGGACGTCGCACGACGAGAACGACGCCGAGGTTCGCTTCCAGGTCGAGAACGGGGCGCCGTCCTTCGCGAACTTCGACGACGATGCCGAAGCCGAGACCGTGTTCGGTGCTGCAATGCTCGACGACGACGGCCTCGTCGTTTGGAACCAGGGAGGCAACGGCGCCGCGTTCGGCACGAACAACGGCTACACCGGCGGCATCTCGTCGCTGGCCGACCTGACCGGCGACGGCTACCCCGAGGTCGTCTCGGGCGCCCAAGCGTGGTCGGTCACGTGGACCGAGATCGGGGGCGTGCCGATGGTCGCGGTCGAGCAGCTGTGGGATGCCGGCGGCTCCGACGGGTACCCCGCAATCGCCGACGTCGACCTCGACGGCACGCCCGAGGTGGTCCTCGTCGCGAGCGGGCAGGTTCGCGTGCTCGAAGGCGACAGCGGCCTGGCATGGTGTGGTGTCGATCCGACCGAAGCGATGTGCAACGCGAATCCGGCCTTGCGGTCCGCGTCCGTCAGCCTGCCCGGCGGCGGTCGAGGCGGGCCGCCGACCGTGGCCGACTTCGACGGCGACGGCCGTCCCGAGCTCGCCGCGGCCGGCGGTGGTTCCTACACGGTGTACGACCTCTACCGAGAGGGCGAAGACGTCGTTGCGAGCCCCGGCGTCACCCCGTCCCCCGGCGACATCTACGCTCGATGGTCTCGCGCGACGCAGGACCAGAGCAGCAATGCCACGGGCAGCAGCGTGTTCGACTTTCAAGGCGACGGCGCGGCGGAGGTGGTCTACGCCGACGAGTGCTTCATGCGGGTCTACGACGGGGCGAGCGGCGACGTGCTCCTGGAGATCGAGAGCAGCAGCGCGACGATTCACGAGTACCCGCTCGTGGTCGACGTGGACGACGACGGCAACTCGGAGATCGTTGTCGTGGACAACGACAGCGGGAACGACTGCTCGGGCGTGCCGGGCTACACCGAGCGCCGCGGCGTGTTCATTTACGGCGACTCCTTCGACCAGTGGGTGGGGACGCGCCGGGTGTGGACCTCGCACGCGTATCACGTCACCAACACGACCTCGGCGGGCAACGCTCCGGCGACCGAGGACGACAACTGGACGCAGCCGGGCTTGAACAACTATCGCCAGAACGTGCAGGGCGCAGGGGTGTTCAACGCGCCGGACCTGTCCGTCGACCTGGTGGCGGAGCTGGGCATGTGTACCGAAGGCGCGCTCGAAGTGGTCGCGACGGTGCGCAACGCGGGCTCGCTCGGCGTGCCGGCGGGTATCGAGGTGAGCTTGTACGAAGGCACAGACGCGACGGGCATGCTCATCGGCACCGAGCTCACGCCGGACCCGCTGCTTCCCGGTCAGCAAACCCAGCTGAGCTGGGTCGTGCCCTTCGCCCAAGGGGACCCCGCGCTCGACTTCTTTGTCGCGGTCGACGGCGCAGACATCGTTGCGGGGGCCGTCGAGGAGTGCGACGAGTCGAACAACGACGCGCAAAGCCTCAGCGCCGAGTGCTTCTTCCCCGGCTGAGCTACTCTGCACAGCGTGACAGCGTCTGAACGCGCCCCTCGCCCTCGGTGGCGCCGATGGCTTCGCCGGGTCGGCCTTGCCCTCAGCATCGTCGTGCTCGGCGTCGTGGGTCTGGGTCTCGTGGTCCTCATCCAGGGCTGGGAGGCGATCGGGACGGCACCGACCGGTGACCGGCTCGCTGCAATGCAGGCCTCGCCGCAGTGGGGGGACGGCGTCTTTCACAACCCGCAGCCGCTGTGGAACGACGAGTGGGGCATGGTCACCGAGGGGCTGTCACCCGAACCCAACGGGGTCCCCGAGGCGCCGCTGCCGGTGGTCTCGGTGGACGCGTCGCGGTTCGAGACCCCGCCCGAGACCGGGCTGCGCGTGACGTGGCTGGGCCACTCGACGCTGATCCTCGAGGTCGACGGCCATCGGTTCCTGACCGACCCCGTGTGGGGCGAGCGGACGTCTCCGGTGTCGTGGCTGGGGCCGGCTCGCTGGTATGCCCCACCGCTCGCGCTCGAAGATCTTCCCCCCGTCGACGCGGTGCTGATCTCGCACGACCACTACGACCACCTCGATCACCCCACGATCGTCGCGCTGTCCGACGAGGACACGGTCTTCGTGGCGCCGCTCGGCGTCGGCGCGCACCTCGAGTCGTGGGGCGTGCCGGCCAAGCGCATCGAGGATGTGGACTGGTGGGACACGCGGACGTTCGGCGACCTGACGCTCACCGTCACGCCGGCCCGTCACGCGTCGGGCCGACAGATCCTCGACCAGAACCGCACGCTTTGGGCCAGCTACGCGCTCGTGAGCCCGAAGCACCGCGTGTTCTTCGGCGGCGACACCGGGCTGTTTCCCGGGATGCGAGAGATCGGCGAAAAGCTCGGGCCGTTCGACGTCACCATGCTCGAGGTGGGTGCCTACAGCCAGATGTGGCCCGACTGGCACCTCGGTCCCGAGCAGGCCGTGCAGGGGCACCAAATGCTCACGGGCAAGGTGCTGCTTCCGATTCACTGGGGTCTGTTCAATCTGGCCAACCACGGATGGACCGAGCCGATCGAGCGCACCGTCGCCGCGGCCGAGGTCGCGGGCGTCACGGTCGTCACGCCCAAGCCTGGAGAGAGCGTCGAGCCGTCGAATCCCGCGCCGATCGAGCGCTGGTGGCCTGATGTGCCGTGGCGCACAGCCGACGAGTACCCCGTCGTAGCGACCAAGGTACACGCGGGCTGAGGCTCGGCTGGCTCGAGCACGTCACGGGGCCGACGCACGGCTACGGAGCCGCTGCTACTCTCCGGCGCCGTGGCGAAGATCCTCGTTCACCACCTTGAGACGTCCCGTTCGCACCGCGTCCTTTGGATGCTCGAAGAGCTCGAGCTTCCCTACGAGATGAAGGTTCACAAGCGGGACCCCGTCACGATTCGCGCGTCGAAAGACCTGCGCGCGATCCATCCGCTGGGCAAGGCGCCCATGCTCGATGTCGACGGGACCGTGCTTGCGGAGTCGGGGGCCATTCTCGAGTACTGCGTCGAGGAGCTCACCCCGGGGCGCTTCAAGCCGGAGGCAGGGACCGAGGCGCATCGGCAGTACCGGTACTGGATGCATTACGCGGAAGGCTCGCTCATGTCGCCGCTGCTGCTGCGCTTGGTGTTCGACAAGGTTCGGACCGCGCCGCTGCCGTTCTTCGTGAAGCCGATCGCCAAGGGGATCGTGAAGAAGGTGGAGACCAGCTTCATCGGGCCCGAGGTCGAGCTGCACGCGGGCTTCATCGAGCAGCATCTGGCGGCCAACGCGTTCTTCGCCGGCGCGGCGTTCAGCGCTGCCGACGTGCAGATGAGCTACCCCGTCGAGGCCCTCGTGACCCGCGGCCGGGTCGGCTCGGCAATGCCCAAGACGAAGGCCTGGCTCGAAGCCATGCAAGCCCGCCCCGCCTACGCCCGTGCAATTGAAAAGGGCGGCCCCAACATGCTGTAGGAACCGCCCATCGCGCTGGTATTCGCGCGTCAGTCGCGACGGCGGCGAAGGCCGGCAGCGAGGCCGAACAGCAGCAGGGCGCCGAAGGGGCTGTCGTTGCCGCTGGTGCAGCCGCATCCGTCGTCGGTGTCGTCCGCGCCGCTGCCGATCGAGTCGGAGACGCCGTCGGTGTCGGAGTCGGAGTCGTCCGTGGTCGCGCTCTCGTCGCCGTCGGAGGTCTCGGCATCGGAGTCCGAGTCGGACTCGCTGGTGGTCTCGTCCGCACCCGAGTCGCTGCTGTCCCCGGCGCTGTCGCCCGTGGTCGACGTGGGCAGCTCGCCCTCCATGAAGTCGATCTCGATGTCGGGGAGAATCAGCGGCTCGGTCAGCGGCTCCTCGCCGGTGCAGCTGACGTAGTCGTAGGTGAACTGCGGCGTGAACACGTAAGCGTCGCCGTCGGGTGCGGCCTCGGAGCGGACCACGAACTCGATCTGCTGTGCGGCCGAGCTGCCGATGCCGCCGACGGGGATGCCCGCTGCGAGCGCCGCTGCGTCGACCGGGTCACCGTTGGCGTCGCCGTCGCTGCCGTCGATGCTGAACGAGTCGAGGGCCAGCCCGGCGGGAAGCTCAGCCTGGAACACCAGGTCGGTCGCGTCGACCAGCCCGACGTTTTCCATGTCGACCGTCACGGTGGAGGTCTGGTCGACGACGAGCAGCGTGGGATCGGCACCGGCTTCGGCACCCGTGAAGTCGGGCGCGTTGACCTCGATGCCGAACGCGACGACCGTGGGGATGTACGAGTCGTCGGCGGTCTGGGTGCGGATGACCGCCTCTGTCTGACCGTTGACCAGCTGGTTGTCGGCCGAGCTCACGGGCACGCGTGTGATGTCCCAGCCCTGCCGGCCGCCGACCACGTTCTGCGCCGCGATGGCGTCGTGGTTGGCGTCGCCCGCGGTGCCGGCGGTGTCCAGGTTGCCGTCGGCGTCGTTGATCTGCGAACAGAAGAAGTTGTTCTCGGGGTTGTTCGGCCCCGCGAGCGTGACGAAGTCATCGCCCGTGCTCGGCGCGATCGCAAAGCTGTCGCCGTCGCGGTCGGCGTCGCCTTCCATCGCGCTGACCACTGCGTAGCCGCCGAACTCGCCCTGCGGCGGCGTGCAGAAACCGGAGAACTCGTAGTCCTCGGTCGAGTCTTCGTCGACGAAGGAGCCGCCGACGAAGATCGTCAGGTTGCGGACGCGCTCGCCACCGGTCCGGTACGCGACCACCAGCGTCCAGCCGGCGGTGTTGAGCTCGTCGATGAGCGAGTCCTGCGTGGCGGGCACGCCCGAGGTCGCGTAGAAGCCCGCGCCGTGCTCGACGACGAAGTCGGTCACGTT
>JBCCQM010000077.1:0-33809 GCA_039024335.1 Myxococcota bacterium | reverse complement strand
GGGCTTTGCGGCGGCGGGGGCGGCGTTTTCTGCCTCGGTCTTGGCGCCCCCCGCCGCCGGGGCGCCCCCCCACCCCGCCCCCGCCCCCACGACTGTGCAGCCGCGCGTGGTAGCCGATGCCGTCGACGCCGTCGGAGGCGCCCGCATGCAGGCCCATGCCGAGCGAAGCGTAGTCCCATGAGGCTTCGAGGGAGACCGAGCCACGCAGCGCCTTCACGCCACGCAGCGGTGCAAAGCTGGCCTCGTCGAGCTGGGTGAGGCGAACCTGTTCGACCTCGCCGCGCAGCGCGAGGCCCTGCCAGCGAAGCGAGAGGCGTCCGCGGGGGAGCAGGCCGTCGTTGCCGACGCGGCGGGTCTCTTCACCGGGGGCTGCGCTGAGCACCTGCTGCTTCACGCCGCCGGCAAGCTCGACGACGTTGGTGCCCAGCGGGCGCACCGAGAGCTCGCCAACGACGTTGAGCTCGGGCGGCAGCACGTCGGACTCGAGGTTGACCGGACTGAACCGTGCCGAGGCGCCGAGCGACGCATAGTTGGTGATGCGGGTCATGAGGCCCACGTCGACGTCGGGGCGCTGCAGCCACTGTCCTTGGCTCCGCAGTCCCGAGACGCCGACGCCCAGCGCACCGGTGTCGCCCATGCCGAACGAGAGGCCCCAGCTGAGCTTGGTGGCAGTGGGGTTGCGGTCGGCGGCAAAGTCCGTGACGCGGTCTCCCAATCCGGGCTCGATCAGCTGCGCGCCGAAGGCGGTCGCGACGCCGAAGCCGAGGTTGAACGCCGCAAAAGCACCGAACCCGCTGCCGCGCATGAAGCGGTCGGTGGTCTGGTAGCCCAGCAGGGTCAGATCGACGCCCTGGACGGACGAGATCAGGGCCGGGTTGAGCTCGAGGCTGCTGGCGTCCCCCTCGGAGGAGTAGTCCTCGTAGACCCGCTCGACGCCATCGGTCGCCGAACGCTCGAGCGCTTCGGGAGGCGCGGCGTGGACCGTGCCGCTCAGCAGCGCGAGCGCCGCCCCCAGACAGACGCTGCGACGGATCATTGCAGCTCGTCCTCGGTGATGATGTCGACGATCGCCAAGACGTGGCGGACTTCGAGCAGCCGCAGGGTCTCGTCCCAGGGCACGGCGACGCCGCGCTCCTTCTCGAACAGAACGTTGGCACCCAGCGGGATGCCGCTGACGTTCTTGCCCAGGTCGCCGCGCAAGAGGTCGTCGTCTTCGTCGCGGTCGTCGTCGCTGCCGGGCAGTCCGTCGGCCTTGGGCATGGTGCGTGCGACCTCGAGGACCTCACCGAGCAGCGCGGCGGCGTGGTTCTCTTTGACGCCTTCGGGGAGGAACAGCCCGGACTCGGCCCGGTCCGGCCCTTTGACGATCCGGACGAGAATGCGGGGTCCGACCGGCTGCACGTGACGGCTCACGCGCGCGGGCGGCTCGGACTGCGGTGGCGGGGTGGTGTCGTCGTCGGCCACGTTGCCGCCGGGTGTACCACGAGCGCGCGCACGCCCGAGGGCGAGGCTCACGCCAGCAGGGATCGACCGGTGCTGCCCGTGACGGTGGCGGTGACGACGTCGCCCGGCTCTCCCGCGCCCAGCGGCAGCAGCACCTTGTGAAAGTGCGGCGTGCGGCCCAGCGTCTTGTCGCCGCGCTTCGAAGTGCCGAGGACCAGCACGTCGACCTGCTGCCCGATGCGGGCGTCGTGCGAAGCCCGGGTGTGGACATCCTGCAGGTCGATCACGTCGCGTAGCCGAGACTTCTTCACCGTTGGCGACACGTCGTCCTCCAGCCGCTTCGACGCGTACGTGATGCCGCGGTCGCTGTAGCTGAACATGAACGCCGAATCGAACTGGATCTCTCGCATCGCAGAGAGCGTGTCGGCGTGGTCGTCCTCGGTCTCGCCGCAGAAGCCGACCATGATGTCGGTCGACAGGGCGATGCCCGGGATGGCGCGGCGCAGGTCACCGACGAGGTCGACGAACTGCTGACGGGTGTAGCCGCGGCGCATGACCTCGAGCATGCGGTCGGAGCCCGACTGCAGCGGCAGGTGCACCTGCGGACAGATCTTCGGCTCGTTCGCCATCACGTCGATGACGCGCGGCGAGAAGTCCACGGGGTAGGGGCTGGTGAATCGGATGCGTTCGAAGCCGTCGATCGTGGCGACGGTCTTGAGCAGATCGGCGAAGTCCGCGTCCTCGAACGCGTACGAGTTCACGGTCTGCCCCAGCAGAACGACCTCTTTATAGCCGCGCTCGGCGAGGGACCGCGCGTGTCGCAGAACTTCACGGGGTGGGACGCCACGCTCGCGTCCGCGGGTGTACGGCACCACGCAGAAGGTGCAGAACTTGTCGCAGCCGCGCTGGATGGTGACGAACCCGCTGATCCCGTCGTCATCCGTGTGCGGGTCGACCGAGTCGTAGACCTCTCGCTTGTTGAGCTTGACGTCGATGGCCGTCTCGCCGGAGCGCGCGCGGTCGACGAGCGCCGCGATGGACCGGTAGCTGTCGGGCCCGGCGACGACTGAAATGTACGGTGCCCGCTCGGCGACCTTGTCCTTGAGGTGCTCGGCCATGCACCCGGTGATCCCGATGACGAGATCCGGATTGTCGCTGCGATGTCGTAGCAGCTGGCTCGTGCGTCCCCACACCCGGTCCTCGGCCTTCTCTCGGACCGCGCAGGTATTGATGAGGATGACGTCGGCGGCGCTGGGCTCGGTGACGGCGCGGTAGCCCGCACGTCCGAGCTGGCCCGCGATGAGGGCAGAGTCCGCCTCGTTCATCTGGCACCCGAAGGTCTCCATGTAGACGGCCGGGGCGTTGGGGTCCGGCGCGACGGGCTCGGACTCGGCGGGCGTCGCTTTGCGGCGGATCTGGACGAGGTCGGCCATGGCGGGCAGCCCCGATGCTTACGTCACGGGGGTGCGCGGTGCCAGTGCGTCGAATGCGCCGAGTGTCGTCGAGACCGGGTGTGGTCCGGTGGGCGTTTGCTGCGGTGGGGATTCATGCTTAGAATCCGCTGCCCTTCGAGCTGCGCGCTCGTCGGACTGTCTTGAAAGAGCACGGCTATGCGTTCGCTGTACGTGAGTTTCCTGGCCGCCACCTTCCTGGTGGCCTGCACCGACCCTCCCAAGCCCGCGAAGGCCACGAAAGAGGACCTGGCGAAGATCGACAAGGGCGACGACGCCAAGACCGAGACCGAACTCGGCGCGGTCCCGTCGGGCCCCATCGCCAAGGTCGGCGCCGTCGAGATTCCGAACGAGGCCTTCTCGTCGATCTACGATCTGAAGGTCAAGAAGTACACCGACCGCGGCCGCGAAATCCCCACCTCGGCCGACCGCCGCTACCGCAAGTCGATCGCCGAGCGCCTCATCTACCACGAGGTGCTCAAGCAAGAGGCCGCCGCGCTGACCGTGGAGTTCGACGCCGAAGCGCTCGCGGCCCGCGAGAGCCAGCAAAAGCGGGGCATCCGCGACTGGGACAAGCACCTGGGCCGTCGCGGTGAGACCGAGGCCAGCCTGAAGAACATGTACGTCGCCGAGCTCCGCGAGAAGGCGATCCTCGAGAAGCAAGGCAAGCTCGAGGTCACCGCCGAGGAGATCGACGCTGACTACGAGAAGATCAAGGGGAACTGGAAGTCGGACAAGCCGCGCGTGCGTGCGTCCCACATCCTCGTCCCGATCGGCCCCAAGAAAGAGCGTCGCCCGGCGAGCGAGAAGCCGCCGGAGCCCTCCGCCGAGGAGTCCGCAAAGTGGGAAGCCGAGGCCAAGTCCAAGGCGGACGAACTCTACAAGGCCGTCATGGCCGAGGGCGCCGACTTCTCGAAGATCGCGACGGAGAAGTCCACCGGACCGAGCGCGGCCAAGGGCGGTGACATCGGCATCTTCACCGCCGACCGCATGGCCGAGGAGTTCTCCGCCGCCGCGTTCGCGATGAAGCCCGGCGACATCTCCAAGCCGGTCAAGACCAAGTTCGGCTATCACATCATCAAGGTCACGGGCTCATGGGGTCCCGGCGAGCTGCCCAAAGACGCCCTGCAAGATCAGATCGTCAACCGGCTTCGGCAGCGCAAGCTCCATCAGGGGCGGCGCCAGCTCAAAGAAGACCTGCTCGGCAAGTACGAGGTCGTCGACAACATCAAGCCGACCCTCGGTCCCGAGCCCAAGCGCAAGCGTCCCAAGACCCGCCGCCACGGTGACGAAGACGGACACGGTCACGGGGGCAAGATGAAGCTCAATCCCGACAAGGGCGCTGCCGCTCGTAAGGTCATCGACAAGGAGCTCAAGAAGGCGGGCGCCGAAGCACCCGCCGGCCGCGGTGGCGAAGCGCCGGCCGAGAAGGCAGCCGAGCCCGCTGAGAAAAAGGCTCCCGCGCCCGAGAAAAAGGCCGGCTGAGCCGAGTCGCTTCCAAGCGCCATGACAAAGGCCGCGACCCTGAGGGGACGCGGCCTTTTTTCATGGTGTCTTCATTGGGGCTCGTCGCAGCGCGGGGGCTACAGGAACGTGCCGCCGACGTGCAGGCCGAAAATCATCTGGTGGACCGGCGCGACGTCGCGGTTGGCCGTCGCGACGCAGGTGGTCGTGTCGCCCTCTTCGCGGCACGTCTTGTTGTGCGCGTTGAGAAGCATGTCCAGCTTGGCACCGATGAACATGCGCCGGGTGACGAAGATGTCGATGGTCGGCTCGATCTTGAAGGAGAAGCCCTGCGAGTAGTCGCGGTCGCCGTTCTCGGTGACGAAGACCTGGCGGGAGAAGCCGGGGCCGACGCCGAGTCCGAAGTCGAAGCGCCATGCCGACAGCGATGGCCGGAAAATGCCGTAGATGCTGTTCTGATACGCGCGCTTGTAGTTGCTGCGGTTCTCGACCTCGTACGAGGCGTCGAAGAAGCCGAGGTTGTACGACGCGCCCAGGAACGCCCAGCGGTTGAATCGGTAGCCCAGCTCGGCGCCCAGCCCCACGGAGGGGCGCGTCTCGCCGTCCACCGTGACCCCGCCTTCGGAGACCGAGTCGCGGGCGCACTCGGCCTTGCCGGGAATGCACGCGGCACCACCGAGCATCACGCCCCACTGACCGCCACGACGCTTGACGTTCGGCCGGCGGGCCTCGGCCGTGGACGCGAGCGTCATCCCGCCGAGGATGACGGCGGCGGCGAGGGGGATTCGGGCGGAGTGGGCGACGTGGGCGAGGTTCATGGCGAAAGGGGGCGTCGGGGCCCGGGGTGAGGACGGGGCCGGGGCGACGAACATTCACCCCGCGCCGAGCGCGACCGCAATCGCACCATGAACGGCGCGCTGGCTCCAAGAAAACGGCCCGCGGGCACCCGAGGCTGCTAGAGGGCGCGGAGCGACTCAGGCTTCAGCATGCGCTCATCGCGGGCCGCGAGGACCCCGTCGAGCGCCTCGAGGACGGCGGCTTTGTCGCGCGGCAGCGTACAGCGCACCGGGAGGTAGTTCGACGCGTGATTGGCGGAGAATCGGCAGTGGGTCAGCTCCACCCCGGCCACGATCGCGCGCAGCTCCTCGAGCATGCGGAACTTGCTGGGCAGCTCGAAGGCCCCTTCGGCCTGCATCTTCGCCAGCGGCGTGCCGGGGACGACCGTCGTGGTGAGCGCCCCGACGTACGACGGATCCATCTCGCTGAGGGTGATCGCGGTGTTCTCGGCGTGCTGCTCACTGAGCGTCATGCCCCCCACGCCGAGCAGCACCATCACGCTGTGGGCGATGCCGGCCTCGCGCAGCTTGGCCGCGCTCTGTATCGCCTGGGTCCGGGTGCCGCCCTTGTCGATGCGCTCGAGGACCGCATCATCGCCGCTCTCCATGCCGTGATAGACGATGCCCAAGCCGGCCTCGCGCAGCGCCGCGAGCTCGTCGATGCTCTTGCGGCCCACGCTGCGGGTGTCCCCGTAGGTGCCGACCCGTTCCACCCACGGGAGCTTGGTCGTGATCGCCTCGAGAATCGGCAGGAGCTTCTTCGTCGAGAGGATCAGCGCGTCTCCATCGCACAGGAACACGCGCTTGAAGCGGGGCCCGAGGGCGGCGGCTTCGGCGATGTCGGCGAGGATGGTGTCGAACGGCTTGGGCCGGAACTGCTTGTCCCGGTACATGTCGCAGTACACGCAGCTGTTGTGGCTGCAGCCGATCGTGACTTGGAGCAGGAAGCTGGCCGCTTCGCTCGGGGGGCGGAAGATGCGTCCGACGTAGTCCACGGGCTTAGAAGTGGTAGATGAGCTCGTAGGGGACGCAGGCGTCTTCAGCCGAGTCGATGCGCATGAAGACCTGCATGTTGTCCTCGACGACGCCGGTACAGTTCGCCTCGATCTCCATGCCAAGCGGCGCGCAGCAGCCGGGCCGGCCTTCGGGCGAGACCGCGGGTTCGGTCTCGGCGGGGCAGGGGACCTCGGTTGCGCCGATGCCGTTTTCGCACTCGGCGAACTTGCACATGCGTACGCCTGCCGTCGCGTCGACGAAGCGGCTGGGGTCGACGTTGTAAAGGATGTCGTCGTCGCCGGTGTAGCGGTACCAATCGGCGTCGTCGGGCCCGTCGAGCACGCCGAAGATCGAGCCCCCGTTGTCGTCGTTGTCGTTGATCTCACCCAGCAGCGTCGCCATGCCTTCGACGTCGTTCGGTTCGAGCAGGTCTTGGTCGCACGACGTGGGCGGGACGCAGACGTCGTCCTCGCAGACGAGGCCGTCGAAGCACCCGCCGTCTTCACACGGGCAGTCGACGTTACCGGGAGCGCAGCCGCCGGAGCTGCTGCTCGAGCCCTCGGTCGCGGTCGCGGTGGTGTCTGCGTCGGTCGTCGGGTCCGTGGTCACCGTCGAGGTGGTGTCGTCACTCGTTCCCCGCGTCGTGCCGGGGTCCGTGGAGCTGGTCATGGAGACGGCCGTCGCGGAGACGGATGTACCGGTGGTGGAGCTGGAACCGTCGCCACCGCTGCTGTCGTCGCCGCCCGCGGCACCGGGGTCGTCGGTGGTGCCGCATGCGCTCAGTGAGAGCGCCAGGAAAAGACCGATTCGTCGCATGGGTCGGTCACGGTAGCAGGCCGACCCACGCGAGGATGCGACGAAAGTTTCATGCACCCGGGTCGAGGACCAGGACACCGCGCCCGGTCTCGAACGCCAGGTCGAAGCAGATGCCGCGGACCGGCATTTCACCCGGACGGAGCACCACGTCGCCGTGCTCGAGTCCCGCCGGGTCGAGCTTGCTGCGCACCATTTGGGCATTCATGCCGATGAAGTCGGCGAGCAGCACCGGAGCGAGCTTGCGGTACCACGCGATCTTGTCCGCATCGAAGTGGTTGCTGAGCGTTGCCGCGACGCCCACCTCCACGCTGAGGCCGATCGCGAGCCCGTGCGGCCCCGCAAAGCTCGCGGTCGCGTGGGCGTCCCAGGCGTGTCCATCCCAGGCGCGTGCCGTCCCGAGGCGAACGGCGGTCTGCATCGAGCGACGGACCATGCGCGGGAAGAGGTCGAGCGCTTCGGTGAGGGAAGGGCCGGTGATGCCCTCGGGCAGTCGCGCGGCGGCGCCGAGCTCTTCGCGCTCGTAGCGGTCGAGGTGGTCGTCGAGTGCGGTGCTGGTGAGCACGCCCAGCTCGACGAGTGCGTCTCCGAAGCGGAGGTTGTCGGTGTCTTGCTCGGCGCTGAGGTCCTCGAGTCGGTCGCCGACGCCTTCACCCATGCCCAAGGCCACGGCGAGCTCGCTGAACTGCCCGTCGATCGCCCGCTGCTCGCGGAGAAGCGTGTCGAGCTGACGCGACGACAGCACGCCTTCCCCGACGGCGATCTCGCCTAGCGGGCTGTTGCACAGCCGCATCAGCTCCAGCGCTTCGGCGACGTCGTGGGCCTCGATGGCGCCGATGTCGACGAGGTACTGACCGAGCAGGCGTGGCTCGGCGCCGGGGGCGGGCGGGAGTTCGTCATGCGTGGGGCGGGCCGTTTCGAACGCTGCGTGCTGGCTCATGGTTCTGTTTGTGGCCATCGTCCGGGCCGCAAGGGCCTTGAAGGGAAAGCGCGGCGCAACCGCGGACCGCAGCGCAACGGTCGGTGGCTTGCACTTCACCACTGCGCGGTACACTGCTCACGATGAGCCCCACCCTCTACGCGACCGCCAAAGCCGTCCACATCGTCGGCTTCATCAGCTGGTTCGCGGGGTTGTTCTACATCGTTCGGCTGTTCATCTATCACGCGGAGGCCTCTGCCAAGCCGGAGGCCGAGCGCGCGATCTTGCTGCCTCAGCTCGAGCTGATGACGGGACGGCTGTGGAAGATCATCACCGTTCCGGCGTCCTTCCTGACGTTCGCCGGCGGCCTGACGATGGTGGTCGGCGCGTGGCCGTTCGGTCCGTGGCTTCACTGGAAGTTCACGTGGCTCGCCATGCTCGTTGCCTACCACCTCTACTGCGGGCGAATTCGCAAGGAGCAGCTGGCGCGGCGGTTCTCGTGGTCCTCGAACAAGCTCCGGATGTTCAACGAGGTCGCGACGATGCTCATGGTCGCCATCGTGTTCACCGCGGTGTTCAAGTCGGCCATGAGCGCCGCGTACGGAGTTGCGGGGCTGCTTGCGCTCGGGATCAGCCTGATGGTCGGCATTCGGGCGTACCGGAAGTCGCGCGAGCGAGCCGACGGAGCGGCCGCGGCCACGCCGTCGGCCGACGCGGCGCCGCCAGCGGCTTGATTCGTCTTCGCGGGACGGGCTGGTGGTCGGAGCGCGCCCTTGGCAAAATCCGCAGTCGGATGGACTCCCGACGATTGCGATGGACTTGGGGCCTGGCGTTCGCGAGCGTGCTCGCGCTGCCGGCATGTGACTCTGATGCTGGGGCTGGTGACACCGACACCGACTCGGACGGCGGTGAGTCGTCGACCGGGGGCGACGGTGCCGACCCCACCGGCTCGCCCAGCGGTGGTGACGCCAGCGCGGGGTCCAACAGCGGCAGCACCGACCCTGGAACGACCACCGGAGACGCGGACACCACCACGGGCGACAGCGCCAGCCGAGGCGACGACGCCACCACCGACGGTGACGCGGATGGCGGCCTGCCCGACGGCACCGGGTGCTGTGATGCGCACGCCGGACCGGGCTGCGATGAGCCCGAGCCGCAGCAGTGCGTCTGCGAAGCGTCGCCGGACTGCTGCGTGTTCGACTGGAGCGAGGCGTGTGCGGACATTGCTCAATCGCGCTGTGGCGCGACGTGTGAGTCCGAGGACACCACGGCCGGGGAGACCGAGGATGACACGGGTCCCGTCGATGCGGCATGCGACCGCGTCGAAGTGATCGAGCTCGACGCAACGTCTGCCGACCTCAGCGGCAACTGGGTCGAGAGCACCTCGATGGTCGGAGAGGGGCAGATCGCGGTCCTGGAGGGCGGAACCGCCGGCGAGGTCAGCTTCGACATCGACGTGCCGTGCGACGATCAGTGGTTCATCTGGGTCCGCTACTTCGAGCAGGGCTCCGACGACTCGTACTACGCGACGGTCGACGGTGAGCCGAACCCGGCGGGCGTGTTTGAAGGGGACTGCACGCAGGGCGGGCAAGGCTACGGCTGGCGGCCGTTGAACTACCGCACCGAAGACGACCCGCTGTGCGAGTACGTCGAGGACCCCTGGGCGCCCGAATGGGACACGGGCGCGCACAACGTGACCTTCTCGTATCGAGAGTCGGTCGCGCTGGCTCGGATCGTCGTCACGAACGACCCCGACTACACGCCATAGCCCGTGACGAAGCCGTGGCTTCAGTCACGGAGAAAACGGCGGGGAGGGCTGGCTTGCACTGCATGCCGGCCCTTCGTGCGTCCGAGGCCGCGCTACCGTGGAGTCGATGCAGGGGATGCAACGGATGGCGGTCGCGCTCGGCGTTTTGCTGGTCGCGTGTGGCGACGACGCGGGGATGGACGCGGGAGACGACCTCGCCACCGATGGAGAGGGCGGTGCGGAGAGCTCGGCGGCAGGCAGCACGGGCGCGCCGGATCCGACGACGGGCGCGGACGCCGACGGCAGCGGCCCGACGACGGCGGCGGACGATGGCGGGGACTCCACGGGCGACGCGCCCGCCACGGAGGCGAGCGTGCAGCTTCACAACGTGTCGATGGATCTGGTCGACCCCCGGTGGGAAGTGCTGCCCGCGTCGTTGTCCACGGTGCAGCTTCCGCCCAGGTACACGCTCGCCGCGAGCGTTCCCGAGGAGGCGCAGAGCGTTCGCCTTTCGGTCGACGGTGCGGCGGAGGTGGTCGACGTGGAACGGCCGTTTCGGTGGAGTGAGGACGACGCTGGCGGGGCGGTGCCGCTGACGCTCGGCGTCGGTGCGCACACGCTACAGGTGGAGGCGTATGCGAGCGCCGACGGAAGCGGGACGCCGCTGGTCGGCGCCGAGGTCCCGTTCGAGCTCACGCAGGACGGCACGACCGACGCTCCGGGTTCGCACGCCCAGTTCGAGCTGTGGCGGAACGCGGCGGGGGTGTACCTGCACCGTGACGAGGCCGGCAACTTCGTGGATGCCGAAGGTACGCAGGTCTATGCGGCCGGCCAGATCAGCCTGCAGACCGAGGGCGACGACCAGGGGCACCTTCTCATCGATGGCAGCGATGACGAACTCGTGTTCGCGTTCATCGTGCTGCTGCCCGACGGGTTCGACCCTGCCGTGCCGTATCCGCTGGTGGTGTTTCTCCACCACGGCTGGGAAGTCTATCGGGGGACGGACAACGACGGCCGTCCGCTGCAGACGCCGTTGTTCGAAGGGCCGCGTTCCATCATCAGCGGGACGTCGGCCTCGGAGCATCCCTCGATCGTATTGGTGCCCCAAATGCGGCGGGTGCAATCGATCGACGGGGTCACGCACGAGTGGGCCGCCTTCTCCTCCATCGCGGATGGCACGTCCAACTCGGCCGAACTCATGTCGGTCAACGCGGTGCCGGTGCTCGAGGTCGTCGACCTGCTCGAGGCCGGCGGTCTCGTCGTCGACGGACAGACTCCGCTCATCGACCCTCATCGCATCTACCTCGCTGGACACTCGATGGGCGGCCTCGGCTCGTGGGACCTGCTGGCCCGCCGACCGGACCGATTCGCTGCGGGCGTCCCCATGGCGGGCTACGCCGACCATGCGCGTGCGGAGGCCGTCGTCGACACGCCGATCTGGGCGTTCCACCACGAACTCGACTGCTACAACCCCGCCTCGGGAACCCAGGCGATGTTCGACCTGATCACGGCCGCAGGCGGGACGCGGATTCGCTACACGCTGCAGACGTTCGATACGGGCGGTGCGTGCGACCAGGCGCATTTCCAGACCCCCGGCGGGGCGTGGAACGACGAAGCGGGCCTGTTCGAGTGGATCTTCGGGCAGGTCAACGACCGCCGCTAGCTGCGAGCAGCCCCACGAAAAACGCCGCCTCCCGAGGGAGACGGCGTCTGGCCGACGCGCGGCGTTCGGGGCTCTACTGGAGAACCTTGAACTCGATGCGGCGGTTCTTGGCGCGACCCTTGCGGGTCTTGTTGCTCTCGCGGGGCTCCGCTTCGCCGGCGCCGCGGGTCTCGAGGCGGTCGGCTCCGATGCCGTGGTCGATGAAGTACTGTTTCACCGCGTCGGCGCGACGCTGCGAGAGGTCCTGGTTGGACTCTTCGCTACCGCGGTCGTCGGTGTGACCGCTGATCTCCATGCGGACGTGCGGGAACTTCTTGAGCACGTCGACGGCATTGTCCAGCTTGGGCAGCGACTGCTTCTTGATGGTCGCCTTGCCGGTGTCGAAGAGGATGCCCTCGATGACGCCCGTGAACTTCTCGAGCTCCTTGGGAATCTCATCGGGGCAGCCGTCGTCGTCTTCGAAGCCGTTCTTGGTCTCCGGCTGGTCGATGCACTTGTCGTCGGGGTCGAGGATGCCGTCGCCGTCGGTGTCGGGGATCGGGCAGCCTTTGAACGCATCGACTCCGGGCGTATCGACGCACTCGTCGTCGGGGTCGAGGATGCCGTCGCCGTCGGTGTCGGGGATCGGGCAGCCTTCGAACTCGACCACGCCCGGCACGTCGACGCACTTGTCGTCGGGGTCGAGGATGCCGTCGCCGTCGGTGTCGGGGATCGGGCAGCCGTTGAACTCGGCCACTCCCGGCGTGTCGACGCACTGGTCATCGGGGTCGAGGATGCCGTCGCCGTCGGTGTCGAGGATCGGCGCGGGCTTGGGCTCGTCCTTTTTGCGGCCGAGGGCGAGCGAGACGCCGAGCAAGACCTCGACGCTGTGCACGACGCCAGACTGAAGGCCGCGGCGCGCGGTGATGTTGTCGCGAGCCTCGATGCGCAGCGTGGTCTGGCGGTCGAGGAAGAACTTGAGACCACCGCCGAAGTGGGCGGAGGCGTCGAGGTCGGCGCCCACGGCTTCGCGACGGCTGGCGACACCGAGGCCGCCACCACCCGCGAGCAGGAACGGGGTGATGCTGCGCGGGATGAGGTTGACGACCAAGTGGCCTCGCAGGCCGTAGATCGTGGCCTGCGCCGCATCGGGCACTTCGGTCGGCATCACGGCGCCTTCGAACTCGAGGCCGAGGTAGCGGCTCGGATAGAACGCGACGCGGCCACCGACTTCAGGCGTGATGTCGTTGAACTGCTTGTAGCCCTGGTCGGGCAGGTCCAGGTCGGGCTGGAAGAGCTCGAGGCGCGGGTGCGGCAGGAAGATGCCGCCGAACACCCCGACTTCCCACATGTTGCGCTCGGGCGCCCACCGGCGGATCCACTTCTGGTCGCCGCGGTCTTTGGGTTTGGGTGCTTCGGCCGCAGCGTCGGCACCCGCGTTCGCGTCAGCACCCGCGTTCGCGTCGGCAGATGCTTCGGGCGCGGCCGCGTCGGCGTCCGCGTCTGCTTTGGCCTCACCACCGCCAAGGCTGAGCGAGGCTCCCGCTTCGCCTTCGGGGGCGGCGAGGACGTGAGTGGGGACGAGAGCAAGACCCAAGGTCGGGAGGAATGCGAACAGACGCGTCTTCATGGTCAGGTGGGGGCTGGCTCGCGGTGCCCGCCCGGACATACCGCGAAGCAGGAATCGAACCAAGTTTCTCTTCGGCTCTAACTCCCTGAAAACTGTGGGCGCGCTTGCGCCTCACCGCGTCCGCACGGCCGGAGACTCCGGCGATGGGCCCGACGGGGGGTCCACGTGTGCCTCGCCCGGGTCAATCTGCCCCGGAGGTTGGCCGTGGGCGGTCATGGGACGCCGTTCGTGCAGATCTCGCAGCGTCGCTCAGACGTCGTGCGCGTCGAAGAAACGCTCGATGGCATCGACGATCATCCGCGCGTGGCCGAACAGACTTCCGTGCGTGCCCTCCTCGAGGACGACGAGCTCGGCCCGCGGCGCGGCGTCCCGCATCGGGCGGGCGACGGTTCGCGCGGGTGCAAAGGCGTCGCGTTCACCGGAGAGGATGAGCAGTGGTGCCTGCAGCGAGGCGAGCCGCGGGATCAGGTCGAGCTTGCCGGCACTCAAGAGCATCGCTCGCAGCGTCGCCGCGTCCAAGGTCCGCACGTGGTCTGCGAGCGCGCGGACGTGGTGTGGCTGCGTCTCGGGTCCATACAGCCGAAGCATGCGCCCGGATCGATATGTCGCGGGGTTGGCCATGCCCAGGTGCAAGGCGCGATGGAACACGGTGAGCGCGGGCTTGGGCAGGACGCCGAGCAGGGCGCCGGCCGTCCGTCCGCCGACGCCCCACAGCGCGGTGTCGAAGAGCTTTCCGGCGGGCCCGAGCAGGCTGACGACGGCGTCGAAGCGGTCTGGATGCTCGAGCGCGGCGAGCAGCGCGACCTGCGAGCCCATCGAGAAGCCGACCATGCTGGCGCGCTCGATCGACAGCGCGTCGAGGATGCGGGCCGTGGTGTCCGCGAGGGCGCCCATGCTGGCCGAGGCCGACGTGATCGCGCGGCTGGAGCGACCGTGCCCGGGGTAGTCCCACTGCACGATCCGTCGCGGGGACCAGTGCGGGAGCGTCTCTTCCCAGAAGAAGTGCGTGGTGGTGACGCCGTTGCACAGCAGAAGCGCCGGCCCTTCGTCCCCGATGACCCGATAGACGATCTGCGTACCGTCCTCGAGCCCGAGCTGCCCCCACTCCACTGAGACCTTCGTCATGCGCAGCTGGAGGCTAACAGCCCGCGGAACTGCTCGCGGATCCTCCGAGCGATCAGGTCTCGATACGCTGGACGCGCGCCCGGCCGCGGGTGGCGTCGCGAAGTGCGTCCGTCATCGCGTCGAGGCGGTCCACGGGGACCTCCACCGCGCGGCGGACGTCGCTGGCGTAGGCCGCGTCGACGATGACGGCGTCGAACTCGTTCAGCACGCGCTCGACGTCCGCACCCTCGGGGTACCCGTGGATGATCTGCAGGCGCATCGTGGGCACGAAGGGGACGAGCTCCGCGTGCTCGAGGGCCTCGCCGGCGGCAGATCCGTACGCGCGGACGAGTCCGCCGACGCCGAGCTTGGTCCCACCGTAGTAGCGGGTGACGATCGCGACGGCGTTGACGAGATCGCGCCCCTGCAGCTGGGCGAGAATTGGGCGTCCGGCCGACCCGCTGGGTTCGCCGTCGTCACTTGCGCGGTCGATCGAAGGGCTCGCGATGCGCCACGCCGAGCAGTGATGCGTGGCATCCGGCATTTCCTCGCGCAACGCGGCGAGCACCTCGCGGGCGGCCATTTCGTCGGCGGCGGGGGCAACGGTCGCGATGAACCGGGAGCCCTTGGTCGGCTCGGCCTCGTGCCGGATCCACCGTGCGACCGTGGCGACCATCGCTGCACCATAGGGCAGGTAGTCGCCATCGTCGACCTCCTGTAGCCTGCCTCGTCCATGGGTGAGGACCAAGGCTACGAGGACCTTCGAACCGAAGACGAGATCGAGTCGATCATGGCCGAGGGCGGTGGCGCCGTCGTCCTCGACTTCTGGTCGGAGACGTGTGGACCCTGCATGGCGATGGCCGACGACTTTGCCCACGTCGCGGGTCAGTTCGACAGCAATGAAGTTCGCTTCTGCAAGGTGAATGTCACCGAGTACGGCAACCTCGCAGCGCCGTTCAAGATCCGGTCCGTGCCGACGATTCTGTTCGTTCACGACGGCAAGATCGTCGACGCGGTCGTGGGCAAGATGTCGGCGGAGCAGCTCGGATCGAAGGCGGAGTGGCTGCTCAAAAAGTCGAACCGCAAGGGCCTGCTCTCGCGCATCTTCGGCTGAACCGGCCGTCGCAGCGCCGTCCTGCACGGATGCGCGGCCGGGGCCCGGCGTGCCGCTGATACGCTGGGCGGGTGAGCAAGCCGTTCTCCACCCCGCTGTCGCGCAAGCTCGGCCTGACCTATCCGCTGGTCGCCGCGCCGATGTTCATCATCTCGAACAAGGAGATGATCGTGGCTGCGGCCGAGGCCGGCATCCTCGGCACCATGCCCAGCCTGAACGCGCGCACGCTGGAGCAGTTCGAGGCGGACCTGCAGTGGATCCGCTCGAAGACCGACAAGCCGTTCGGCATCAACGTCACGATTGGGCTCAGCGATCCCGAGCGGCTGATGAAAGACGTGGAGCTGTGCCTCGAGTACGAGGTGCCGGTTCTGCTGACCAGCTACGGCAATCCGACCGAGATCGTGAAGCGCGCCCACAGCCGGGGCGTGACGGTGTTTCACGACGTCATCCAGCTCAAGCACGCGAAGAAGGCTGAGTCGGCGGGCGTCGACGGCATCATCGCGGTCAGCCAGGGCGCAGGTGGGCACGCCGGTCGCATCAACCCGTACGTCCTGCTGCCGTACCTCGAGCAGAACCTCGACGTGCCGATCATCGCGGCGGGCTGCATTTCGGGTGGCGCTCAAGTTGCCGCCGCGCTCTCGCTGGGGGCACAGCTGGCCTACATGGGCACGCGCTTCATCGCGTCCGCAGAGTGCGGCGCGCCCGAGAAGTACAAGGACCTGGTCGTGTCATCCACGCATGACGACATCGTCTACACGGACGCCGTCTCGGGCATTCACGCCAACTTCATCAAGCAGACGCTGCCCGAGGAGGCCGAGGGCAAGCGCGGACACGAGGCGGCGAAGCGCTGGAAGGACATCTGGAGCGCGGGTCAGGGCGTATCGCTGATCGATCAGGTGCAGCCGATCGAGCAGATCGTCGACGACATCGTGCGCGAGTACCACGACGCCGTCGCACGTCTGCAGGGCTAGCGGCCTGGAGGGCCCCTGGCGCGGCCCCTTCGGAGGCGCACCCCGCTCAGTCGAGCTCGCGGAGAACGCCGGTCACGAGTGCCTCATCCGCAATCTCGACGATCGCATCGCTGACGCGGTCGCGCAGGTACAGTCGTGTTGGGTCGACGACGTCGCCAGGCTGCTGGCGGAACAAGACCACAGTCCCCGAGTGGCTGTAGCGAGCACCGAAGGACACCGTTTCGCCGCGCGCCAGTTCGCCATTGATCTGCATGGGGCTCTGGATGCGCCGCGCGGTCAACTCCGACTCGAAGAGCAACCGGGGCCCGCGGGCGGTGTCGTCGGTGTACAGCGCGGACGACCAGTCCGGCGATGGAATGAACTCCCCGGGTAGCGCTCCCTGGCCGTTCGAGAGTCGCTCGGGGTCGCCTGGACCATCGTCGGACATGGGCACGCGAAACAGCTGCGCCCCTTGGATGTCGAGCGCGGCCGTGAAATAGATCCAGGCACCGTCGGGGTCGAAGGCAAACGTCAGCGTGTTGCCGCCGGCGTACGGACCCGCGACGAGCGAAGGTTCCAGCGTTGGATCCGCGGTGTCGATCGCGTACAGCGACGTGCCCGCCTCGTCGTCATCGACGTCGAAGACCACCCACCGCGAATCGGGGGACCACCACGCGTTGCGAAAGAATGCTCCTTCGCCGTTTTCGCCGTCCCACGCGAGCACCGAGGGTCCCGGCACTCCACTGGAGAGGTCGACGTAAACCATGTCCCCGTAGATGGCTTCGGAGAGGAAGTATAGGAGCGCGTGCCCGTCGGGCGCGACGTTCGGCCCGAACACGAGGTCTCCAGGCTCGCGCAGGTCGGGGTCATCGAGTCGCAGCGGTGCTTGGGTGGCATCGTCATCGATGCTCGCGAAGTAGAGCGCTTCTCCGCCGGCGAAGTTCGTGCTGTCGACATCGAAGAGCAGGGCGTTTCCACCAGGAAGGATGTCGACGCGCGAAATTGGGGAGGCCTGGTCGGCGGGCTGTTCCACCAGCGTTTCGACGTCATCGGGATCCGGCGCGTCGATCGAGGCGCGGACCAGATTGCGACCGCCCATGCCGTCGTCGACGCGGGCGATCAGGAACGATGCGTCGGGCGCAACGACCGGGGACAGGGAGCTGGTGGACGACGTGATGACCGCTTGCGCGTCTCCTACGCTTCCGCCGTCGACGGGCACCACATGAAAGCTGTTTTGGTCCTCTTCGATGGCGCGCAGCAGCACGCGGTCCTCGTCGAGCACGTCGATGTCGAGCGTGATGTACGTCTGTGGCACGGATCCGGTGACCAGCGACTGGATGGGGCCGGGCGCAGGTTCGCTGAGATCGATCGCGGAACAGTCGTCGTCGACCGCTGCGCCACGGATGCAGTACGTCAAGAGCGTGCCTTCGTTCGCGACGCGGACCGGGCCCAGGGACGCCCCCGCAGGCGCCGTCTCGAGCAGGGTCGAAGTCAGCGAGCCGTCCGCGTAGGTGAACAGGCTCAGTTCGCTCGGGCCCCGTTCGAGGGTTCGCGTGACCAAGAAGCGGGCCGTGCCGCTTTGCGTGACCTCCGTATCGGAACTCTCGGAGCTGTCGGCGAGACCTCCTGACGAGGTCGAGCTGGTCTCGGGCTCGAGTGAGGTGCCGTGGTCCCCCACGCCGGTGTCGGTGCTTGTGTCCGAGGTTGGGGTGCTCGGTCCGCCCGTCGTGTCCGCATCGACACCGGTCGACCCCGTCCCGGCGATGGGTACGACGGCGTCCCCACAACCAATCCCGCAGACCACCAACGCACCGGAGAACCAACGAAAAACCATGCAGTGGTGTTCGCATGGTTTGCGGGCGACGGCACGCGGAGCGGGACTGATTTACGCTCGCTCAGCGGTCTGGCACGCACCCGCACAACAGCAGCTGCAGCGAGTCGCACGGGAGTGAGACGTCGGCGACGGCGGTCGACATGAGCGGCTCGAACCGTAACACGCGACCGTCTCCGTCGAAGTACGTCCAAAGCTGGCAGTCGTCCGCATTCTGATCGCTGGGGCCCCACCAAAAATTCGGGGTCACTGGCGAACTCAGTGGGGCGAGCACACCGTTTGCGAAGGTCCCGAGCACCTCGCCCTTGCTCAGGGCATCGAATGAGATCGCGACCTTCTGCCCGTCGAGAGCCACGAGGGCGTGGGTCTGAAGCTCTGGGTGCATGCCGACGATCGCTTCGTACGAATAGCTGCCGGAGGCGACGAGCCCGAACCCTTCGCTGCACAGGGTCCCGTTGCCGAGGTCAGCCGCTGCGCCCGAGCACCACGCCGCCGTTGCCTCCGCGAGGGTGCCGCTCGCGCCAAACTGGCCGGTCACCGGACCCGCTGCGAAGAGGATGACCCTGTTTTCATCGGGCTCGATGCCGGTCGAGGTCGACAGCGGCCCGGTCTCGTCGCTGGCGCTTTCGCCCTTGGTCGTGCCCGTCGTGCTCGACGACGTGCTCGTGTCTTCGCCGGGCGGGTCCGGGTCGCCCGTCACCCCGGCCGAGGTCTCCGCGCTCGCGCTGGTGGAGCCTCGGGCGGAGGTCCCCGCCTGGGTCGTGACGATGCCAGCGTCGGAGGAGCCGCCCTCGGACGCGTTTTCGCCGAAGTCGGGGTTCAAGCCGATGCAGGCCGAGCACGCGGTGCAGAGCAGGGCCAAAACGAAGCGGCGCACGTCGGCAAGCGTACCGCGTGCGCCAAGCCGTTCCACCGGCCGCTCGGCTCGATGTGACCGATCGCGACCCGACTAGCGGCGAACCTTGCTGCCGACGACCGAGCCTCGGTGCTTCGTACCCTCATCATCGATGCAAGTGACGTCGAGTCGCTTGAGCCCGGCCGCGATGCCCAGCACCTTCTTGGCGACGAGCCGCGACCGCTGTACGCGGCAGTCTTCGATGACCTCACCGTTCGCGCGGACGTCGGCGAACGCGCCAACCGTGCCGGCGTCGTTCATCTGCACCGCAAAGACGAAGCGCTTGCGGCCTTGGGTGATGCGGATGTCCCACGCCGCGTCTTTGCCCTGCACGTAGTCGATGTCGATGTGTCGACGGACGCCCTTGCCGAACGGGCTGCGCGCGTCGGCGTCGGCGGTGTCGAGCCACCACATGCGGACGGCCGCGAGCGCGTCGGGGTCGGTCTGGTCGACCCACGCGTCGATCGAGATCTCGTAGTCGTCGTTGGGGTGGAAGTCTTGATCGATGCGAAGGACCGGGTGATGGTCATAGCCGTCGGGCGCGAGGTCGTCCGCAGCCATGCGCGTGTAGGGCACCACGCTCGCGGAGGCCGTCGGCACAGCCACGCAGGCGGCGAGGAACAGGGCGCTGAGGGTCGTTCGCGTCGTGGGGTGCTTCATCGTGGGCTCGCGTCGCAGGGTGCGGACTGCGGTAGTGCAGGTCGCGTTCCAACCGGTCGCGCATGTCTTCGACGCGGCGCGGCGCCGGATTACGCATTCGACGACCCGAGCTTGGACCCAGAGTGTTGCAAGGCGCCACCACACCGCTGTTGCACGCTTCACACAGTGTTTCTTCGCAACCCCAGCCGAGGCGCGGTCGTCATGGGGCGCCCGCGCGAACGTCGCTTTACGACTCGATTGCGTCGAGGACGGCCTGCTGTGCTCGGGATCGCGCAGCACGAAGCGCCGCCGGGTCGCCGGAGACCGCGCGCGCGTGCGCGTCGCGGAACGAGAGCGCGTTTCCCGGCAGCGGCACGTCGTAGGTCGACGCCTTGTCGCGAAGGTCGGTGTCCTCGTGGACGCCCATGAGGTGGGCGCCGTCGGGGAGGAACACCGTCGTGCGGCGCTCGCCCGCCGGGACCTCCACGGGTGCGTCGCTGACGACTTTGTAGCTGCCCGCGCGCGGGTGGAGCGTCAGCGCGGAGGCGGTCGAGCCCACGTCGAACGCGGCGTCCGCCTTCACGGTGCCGCAGCGGGTGCCGAGCAGGACGCTGTCGTGGACGTGTCCGGCCGCGACCGAAGCGTCGATGATGACGCTGTTCTTCACCGAGACGTCCGGACCCAGCGTCGTGTCGCCCGCGATCCAGTTGCCGTTGGCGTCGGGGGCCTCGGGCAGCTCTGCGAGCGCGCGCGCGATCGTGCCGTCGACCGTGTCCGACCGCAGCGCGCCGTAGAACTCGTACATGCGGGCGTGCTGGCCGATGTCACCCCAGTACTGGTCGCCGAAGTCGAGCGCCATGAACTTCACGGGGCGCCCGTGCTTGGCTTCGAACCGCTCGAGCGCGCCGACGAGTCGCGAAAGCACGTCGGGCATCATCGCGGCGAGGGCCGCCATCGCGGGGGCGGTGGCCTGCGCTTGGGCCCACGCGGCCTCGCGCTGGGCGGAGGGCTGCGCCGCGATGGTCAGCGCTGTGAAGAGCTGTGGATCGAGGTCGGGTCGGTCGCCCCGCGAGGCCGAGGCGTCGTGAATGTCGTCGGCGAAGGTCTCGAGCAGGACGTCGGCGAACGCGGCCGAGATCGCGATTGAGCCCAGGTTGACGCCGCCGACCAGCGCGTTGCCGCGACGCTGCAGCAGCTCTTCGTCGGCGAGCGCGTGCATCTGCGACAGCGGGCGGCGGGGGATGAACGCGGTGACGCGCCCGGCATCGTCGACGCCGACCCAGTCTTTGTTCGCCGCGGCGTCTTCGGTGATCGTCTGCATGGAGACGAAGCGGACGATGTCGGCCAGTGCGAGCGCGTCGTCGGTGCCCGACAGGTCGCGCGTGGGGATCTGAACCTCGTCGCCCCACTTGACCACCATTCCCTCGAAGCCGCTGCGGCGCAGATGTGCTTCCACGGGGGCGAAGGTGCGAAGGGCAAGCTCGACGAGGGAGGCGCGGCGACGGGACGGGCCTACGCGCACGAACGCGTCGATCGCCGGCTTCTGTCCGCACTCGGCCTCGGTGATGGGCGTGGCCCGCGTGCCGCTGCCGAAGACGAAGGCCACGAGGGCACCGGCGCCCGCTTGGTAGTGCGGGCGGGCGCGCTCCCACAACAGCAGCAACCCGAGCGCTTGGTTGACGGGCAGGTCTTCGTGGAACGCGTGCGCGCTGACGGCTCCGAAGTCGGGGCGCATCGCATCGAGCTGCCCCTGCCAGAAGGTCTGTGCGGCGGTCGAGCCACACACCGCGCCCAGCAGCGCTGCCGGACGCGTGTCGACCTCGCCCGCGAAGAGGCGGTGCCCGAGCGCGACGTTGTCGAGCACGGCCTCGGTGAAGCGGGTCTCGTCGGCGCCCGCGAGCATCGAGCGCAGCAGGCCGTCGTCGGCGAGGCCCTGCGCGACGAGGTCGTCGGCGCGCGAAGGATCGTCGGCCTGCGCGTAGATCCGCAGCTGCGGTGCATTGCCTGAGGGGCGTACGTGCACGACGTCGCCGGCTTCGAAGGTGATGCGGACGCCGTCGAGCGTGTCGACCGAGCGCACGGCGGTGAAGCCGGCCTCGGCGGTGAAGTGCGTGCCCAGCCGTCGCCAGAGCCCGGCCAGCGCGGCGCGGTCTGCAGCGCCGAGCTCGACGGCGGCGCCTCGAGCGTCGGTGGCGACGAACCCGGTCGGCGTTTGCTCGGCGCGACACAGCTCGGCACGCGGCATGCCGTAGCGGCGCTTGAGGGCCGCAGAGCGCGGCGGAGCCACGTCGTCGAGCAAGCCGGCGCGGCTGTGCCGTGGGGGAAGGGCGGCCACGGCGTCGAGCAGGCGCCCGCCGTCGGCCTTGGCTGCGGTCGCGAGGCGAAGGGCGGCCACGATGGGCAGCGCCGCGTCGCGGGTCGGCAGCGGGGCGAGCGTTCCGTGCTCGGTCGCGATCGGGGAGGCATGCAGGAAGCCACCGTTGGCTTCCCAGCCGACCACGCGCGCGCCCTGCAGGGTGTCCATCGCGGCGATGACCCACGGAGACCCGATCTTGGTGCGAAGCACGGTGGCCGCGCTCTCGAACACGGGCTCGACCATGTCGGTCGCGCTGATCGGCAGCGCGATGGCATCAGCCTGCAGCGCGCGCGCGACGAGCACCCCCAGCACGTCGCCGCCGATGAAGGAGACGGCACCGTCCGCGTCGAGGGCCGCGACGAGCGGGCGGTCGCTGTCGCCATCGGTCGAGACGACCGCGTCGATCGTGTGTCCCTCGGCGCGGGCGTCGTCGGCGAGCTGCTGCAGCGTCCGCAGGCCGTCGGTGCCGAGCGCTTCGGTGTCGATGGGGACGAAGGTGGTCGAGCGTCCGCGCGGCAGCACGGTCGCCCCGAGCGCCCGCAAGACCTCGGCGATGACTTCGCGCCCGACGGCGGAGTGTTCGTACAGCACGACGGTCAGCCCCTTCAGGGCATCGGAGGCGAAGGCGTCCGTGTACCGAGCGATGTATCGGGTGCGCGCGTCGTCGGTGGCGGCGGGCAGCGGCTCGGCCTGTCCGTCGCGGAACCATCCGTCGTCGTCGAAGCGGGACTGTTCGGCCGGCATCTCGTACGCGAGCCGGCGCGCCCGCGCCACGGCGGCAAGGATATCGGCCTCGTCGGTCTTGAGGACCTCGCCGCTGGGCGTGTTGAATTTGATGCCGTTGCGGTCGAACGGGATGTGGCTGCCCGTGACCATGATGCTCGGCGCCGAGCGCCGCAGGCCCTCCAGCGTGAGCGCCGGCGTGGGGATGCGACCGAGGTTGTCGACCTGCATCCCCGCGTCGCGGACCGCCTGCGCCACGGCGCGCATGATGCTGCGCTCGGGGCTGTCGGTACTGGGCCGGAGGTCGCCCGCAATCGGAACGACCGTGCCGGGCACCGCGACGCCGCGGGCGAGCATCACGTTGAGAAAGCCGGACGTGTTGACGTAGGCCTCGAGGTCGGTGATGTCCTCGACCTTGCCGCGCAGGCCAGACGTGCCGAAGCGCAGCGGGGTGGGCGTGCGTCCGCGGAAGGAGGGCAGGGCTCGGCCGTCGTTGGGCACGTGCGCACGGTACATCGTAAATGCCGTCCGGGCGGTGCCGCGCAGCGTGCTGCCGTGGGAGAGCGCCAGGCAGCGGCCTCCGGTCCACGGGGCGTCCAAGCCCTCGACATCGACGGCGGAGTCGGGCCCCGAAACCGCCAGATACAGCTCGGGTCCGTCGACGGCGCAGGAGAACGACTGGCCCGGCTGCAGCTCCACCCGCTCGAGACCGAACTCGGCGGTGGGGACCGGGTACGTCGCCGCGCCCGTCTCCCCGCGTGCGGTCGCGTGGAGAATGGGTGGCGGGCCCGAAGCGAAGTCGACGACCTCGAGAAGCGCATCGGGGTCGACGTGCTTGCCCGTCAGGCCCGCGCGCAGGACGTTGTCCGAGTTCGCCATGATCTCGATGGCGGCGCCGCCGAGGTACGCGTGGGGAACGCCCGCGGGCAGGAACAGGCCTTCGCCGGGCTGAAGCTGCAGGCGGTGGAGCAGGAGGACGAACAGCAGACCCACGTCGGGCGTGCCGGCGCCCATCGCTCGATGCGCGCGGAGGACCCACCAGCCGTCGTCGGTCTCGCGGAGCGCGTCGTCGCCGAGCAGGCGGTCGACCCAACGCTGCAGCGCGTCGGTGACTCGATCCCGCGGTGCGGCGTAGTAGTCGCGCAGCGCTCGATGCAGCGCCTCACCGGAGGCGTCGACCGGTGCGAACACCCCGGCGAGCTCTGGCGCGCTCGCAAGCGCGTTCGCACGATCGGCGGGCGTACGGAAGCCGCACAGCGCGTCGAAGTGGGTCAGCGCGACGACAAGCTCGGGCTTGTGGTGCGGGTCCTTGAAGCGGCGGTCCGGCGCATCGAGGGGGACGCCGGCCGCCTCCTCCTCGGCGAAGCCTGCCGCGGCCGCGGCCGCATTGGGGTGGACCTGAATCGACAGGGGGCGCGCCGCCGAGAGCAGCTTGAGCAAGAAAGGCAGGGCGCCGAACTTCTGCTGCACCCGAGGGCCCAGCACGCCGTGCGGATCGGCGCCGATCCGGTCCGCCCAGGTGGCCTCGGTGCCGCCGAGGGTTGAGGGCGACAGAGGGTGGGCGCCGAACCATGCCTCCGCGCACGGGGCGTCCGTCGCCGCATCCCCCAGAAGCGCCGGGATGAACGTCGTGTCACCCCAGGCGTACCGCCGGAGCTTCGCGTCGAGAACCACGGGCGGCTCAGGCGGGCGCGAGGTCGGTACCACGGCGCGGATGATACGCGAACCGAGCGCCGCCGGGTGTCGTGTCGGCGTGCGCCCGGTCCCGCGAGCGTCCGGCCCGAACGCGTCAGTCGTCTCGGCCCTGCCGGAAGCTCTCGAGCATCAGCAGGCCGAAGAAGGGGAGGTCGTCCTTGAGGTAGCGCCGGGTCAGGCGTCCTGGTTCTTGGACCATGCGGTGCATCCATTCCAGGCCCGTTCGCTGCATCCACTCGGGTGCGCGCTGGGTCTCGCCGCAGATGAAGCTGAACGTGATGCCGATCCCGATGAACCACGCCGAGGGGAACCGGGCGCGCAGGGCCGCGATCGCGTGCTCCTGCTTCGGGGAGCCGAAGCCGACGAGGATGATGTCCGGCGTCTGCCCGGTGGCCTCGATCTCGTCGACGATCGCCTGGGTTTCGTCGTCGGTGATCGGCGAAGAGATGAAGGGCGCGTTCGTGCCGAGAATGTTCAGCCCAGGGTGCTGCTGGGTCGCGACGTCGCGCGCGCGGTCGGCCACGTCCCCCTTGCCGCCGAGCAGGTAGATGCTGCGTCCTTCGGCGGCCGCGCGGCCGAGAAGATCCACCGACAGGCTCGAGCCCGCGACGCGTTCGGGCAGGGGCTCCTTACGCAGCTGGCTGGCCCAGACCAGCGGCATGCCGTCGGCGACGATGATGTCCGACTGCGCGTAGAGGCTGCGGGACTCCGGATCGAGCACGTAGCGACGCAGGATGTCGAGGTTTGCGGTCACGATCCAGCCGCCCTCGCCCACGCGCATGCGCTCGAACATGTGGTCGAGCAGTCCCGCCGTGTCGATGTCCGCCAGCGGCATGCCGAACATGTCGATCGTCCGCAGGGATTCGGTGTCGGTCGGAGTGCTCACGCGGCGCCAGTGTCCTGTGGTGGGATGCGCGACGCAAGCCTCGAAACGGAACGAAGCCCGCGCGGCTGCTAGAGTACGAGCATGGACCTGGAAGCCCTCGAGGCGGTGCTGCGCGACCGCGCGAACGACGTGGACGGCGAGGATGGAGCGTGGGAGTTCGAAATCCACGGGGTCCACATGGCGTGCTTCACGGACACGCGGTTCGATCGGATGCGCCTCGTCGCGCCGATCCTCGAGGCGGCGCACATGACCGATGAGCAGCGAGCGGCGGTGCTGGAAGCGAACTTTCACACCGCGCTCGATGCCCGCTATGCCACCAGTGACGGCGTGCTCTACTCGGCCTTCATCCACCCGCTCTCGCCGCTGAGCCCCGAAGAGTTCGACTCGGCGCTGCGACAGGTCGCGGGCTTGGTCGAGACGTTTGGCACCTCGTACACCAGCGGAGCGCTCGTGTTTGGCGTTCCGGGCACGGGCGAGCTCAACTGACCCGCACCGCCGCGGTCGACCCGGTCCGGCTGTGGCAGGGTGAGGGCATGTCACTGGGCGCATTCTCCATCAGTCTTGCCGTCAAGGACCTCACCGCCTCGAAGGCGTTCTACGAAACGCTCGGGTTCGAGACGGCGGGCGGCAACGCAGACCAGGGCTGGCTCATCCTGCGGGACGGCGCGACCACGCTCGGGCTGTTCTGCGGCATGTTCGAGAAGAACCTGCTCACGTTCAACCCGGGGTGGGCCCAGGACGCCACGCCGTTGTCGTCGTTCGAGGACGTGCGCGCGCTGCATGCCGCGTTCACCGAGGCGGGCCTGTCGACGTCGCAGGAAGCCGGGCTCGACGGTGAAGGGCCGGCGAGCTTCGTGGTCACCGATCCGGACGGCAACCCGGTGCTCGTCGACCAACACGTGCCCAAGCCCGGCTGAGTCACCCCGCGTCGATGGCCTCGCGCAGGCTCGCGTTGATCTCGCGGTAGTGGGCAATGCGGACGTCGAGGCTTGCGTCGCCGCCGACGCGAAGCGCCCGCGCGATGGCGGCAGCAATCCAGGCGGGGTCGTTGCCGAACGCGCCCCCGCCGAGGAACGTCAGCCACACGACGCCGCTACACGTGCCGTCGCGAACGCCCGCGCGTGCAGCGTGCAGCGTGGCTTCGTACGCGCCGTCCAGCACCGCAGTCGCCAAGGGGGCCCACGCCGATGCCGGCTCGCGGTCGTAGCCGACCGAGAGCGCGGAGCAAAACGCCTGGCTGACGAAGCTCGGCGCGGCGGGCTCGACGAAGCGTCGGGCAAAGGTGACCTGCGCGCGCGTCTGGACGCCGATGCGAAGCCGGTCGATGAAGGTCTCGCGCCCCGCGGCTGCGAGGGCTGGGCCGCTGCGGGCGAGTCGGTCGGCGTCCGAGAACGCGTAGCCGTTGCGGACCGAGAGCACCGCGTCCGCGGGACCGAGCAGCGCCGCCGCGTCGGCGAGGTTGTTCAGCTGGCGGTCCTTCGTCTGTCCGCGACGGTCGCCGAACGGGACGAAGTCGTTTCGGTACACGGTCGCGGCCGCGGCCGCGAGCGCACAGGCGGGACCCTGCGTGGGATCGCTTGCGTACGGCGTCACGCCGTCCTCGGGCGTCATCTCGGGGCCGGCGAACTCGAGGCAGTTCAGCTGCGAGGCGACCTGGAACATCGCGTCGGCGTTGCGCGGGTCGGCGTGCAGCTCGAGAACGTCGCCGATCGCCTCGTGGCGCACGCGCGCAGAGCCCGTGCGATCTCCCGCGCGGACGCGGAGCTCGGCCAGGGTAGGGGTCTCGAACCGGCCTGCATCGAAGCCCCGACCGTTCGCGCGTGAGCGCAGGACGGTGCCCTCGAGGTCGAAACCCGCGCGGGTGGTGTCTGCGTCCCGTTCTGCGAAACCGAACAGGTCTTGAAACCAGGTCACGGCGCATCGTGACACGGCTTTGCACTCCGCTTCGGGAGGCTGCGGGGTGTCCGCGGATCGCGTGCTACGGTCCCGCGTCGCGGCGTCGCCTGCCTCTGTCTGGTCTGTCATGACTGAGTCGACCGAAACGAAATCCAACGGAGGAAGCCCCTGGCTTCCCGACTTTCTCGCCTCCACGGTCGTGTTCTTGGTGGCGCTGCCGCTGTGCATCGGCATTGCGGTGGCCTGTGGTGTCGGCGCGGAGCGTGGCCTCGTCACGGGCATCATCGGCGGCATCTTCGTCGGCGTGTTCACCGGCGCGCCGCTGCTGGTCAGCGGTCCCGCGGCGAGCCTCATCGTCCTGGTGAACGACCTCGTCGCCGACCACGGCCTGATCGCGCTGGGTCCGGTCGTCGCGCTCGCCGGGGGCTGGCAGATGCTCGCCGGCGTCTTCAAGCTCGGCCAGTGGTTCCGCGCGGTCGCTCCCGCCGTGATCCAAGGGATGTTGATCGGGATCGGCGTCATCATCTTCACGTCGCAGCTTCACGTCTGCCTCGACGTCGACCCCGAGCGGTCGTTCCTCGACAACGTGCTTTTGCTGCCCTCGAGCTTGTCCGGGGACATCGCCGCTCCGCTGACGATCTCGGTCGTGTCGATCGCCCTCATCGCGTTCTGGCCCAAGTTCCGTCCCAAGGCGCTCACGCTGGTGCCCGGGCAGCTCATCGCGCTGCTGGTCGTCACGCCGGGCGCGATCTTCTTGGCGCCCGAGGTCCAGTTCTTGGACATGTCGCCCAACTTCTTCGACGGGCTCGCACCGCCGGCGGCCGGCGACTACACGATGCTGTTCTCCACGGACCTCATCGTGCTCTCGCTCGTGTTCGCGTTCGTGGCGAGCGCGGCGACGCTGTTGACGGCCAACGCCATCGATCAGCGGCAGAACTACTCCAAGGCCAACTACGACAAGGAGATGTTCGCGCAGGGCATCGGCAACGCGCTGACCGGCGCGGTCGGTGGTCTGCCGATGACCGGCGTCATCGTGCGAAGCTCGGTCAACGTCGACGCTGGCGCGCGGACGCGTCGCTCGACGATCCTGCACGGGATCTGGATCCTCGGCTTCGTCGTCGCGGCACCGCAGCTTCTGGAGCTGCTGCCGCGCGCCAGCCTCGGTGCGATCCTCGTCTACACCGGCTACCGCCTCGTCGACGTGAAGGCGATGAAGGCGCTGTACGAGCAGGGTCGCTCGGAGCTTGCCATCTGCCTGATCACGCTCTTCGGCGTCGTCTTTCTCGATCTGTTCAAGGGCATCGTCGCCGGCCTGCTGCTCGCGATCCTGAAGATCGTCTGGACGTTCGCGCGGCTCGAGCTTCGCAGCGAGACCAGCGGCAACGGCAAGGTGCACGACCTACACCTCCTCGGCTCGGCCACCTTCCTGCAGGTGCCTCGGCTTGCCCAGGCGCTCGAGGCCGTCCCCGACGACCAGAAGCTCCACATTCACATCGACCAGCTCGACCACATCGATCACGCGTGTCTGCAGTTGCTCTCGGCGTGGAGCCAGAGTCGCGAGAGCAGCAACAAGCCCGGCATGGTCGTCGAGTGGGACGAGCTGACCGAGCGCTACCGCAACGCGGTCATCGGGGGCGGACGGGCCGCGCCGGTCACCGGGTCGCTCGCCAGCACGATCTGGGCGGAGTGGAAGCGGGTCTATGCGCCCGGTCGCCCGCGCGAGGCCGCCGAGGCCGTCCCCGACTTCATCGGGCCCGAGCGCATCGCGACGCGCCTGGACGCCAGCAGCCTCGACCAGGTCGTTGCGGCCGCAGCCAAGGCGTTGTCGGCGGGGGCAGGGGCCAGCGCCTCGGTCATCGAGGACGCGCTGCGCAGCCGCATCGAGGGGCATGTCGCCCTGGGCGGTGGCATCAGCGTTCCGCATGCACCGATCCCCGGGCTCGAGACCAGCTTGGCGGCGCTCGTCACGACGCAGCGCCCCATCTCCGTCGACCAGGACGAGGCGGACGTCTTCTTCGTCCTGCTCGCTCCGCCGGCGGATCCCCAGCAGCACCTGCAGTCGCTGGCCCACGTCGGACGGCTGTGTCACGACGAGACGCTGCTCGAGGCGCTCCGCGAAGCCACCACGCCGCAGGATGCTGCGCGAGCGCTGCGGACCGCCGACGCGGCCGCGCAGGACAGCTCGGTGATCCTCTCGCCGCGCCTCATCGGCGTCGTCGAGGTGGAGGGCAGCCAGCGTGCCGACCACGTCCGCGAGATGGTCGAGGAGGCCTTCGGCGACGTCACCATGGGAGACGCGCTCGAGGACGACCTGCTTCGCATGGTGCGTCGCGTCGTGCGGGGCAAGGCGAGCCGGCTGGTCGTCGTGCCGATCGAAGAGCGCGAGGTCGGCGTGCTGCAGGCGCTGCTCGATGAGGAGGCGCGCGTCGTCGACGGCGAGCGCTGCCCGATGCACCTGCTCGGTACGCAAACGCTCCAGCCCGAGCCGCCCGCAGACGCAACGGCAGACGCCGCCCCCGCGAGCTAGCAGCCCGTCATGCGTAGAAAAACAACGCCCTCGGCTGCCGGCCGGGGGCGTTTTCTTTTGGGTGTGGGAACCGTTCGCACACCGTCGGCAGCCAGTGGGTACGACCGATGACGCGACGCTCGTGCCCGCTGCGTGGGGCGCGTCCGTGCATCGGCTCGGGAAAGACACGTCCGATGATCGTCCCCACCTCCTTCCGTTCCCTCTTTTTGGCCCTTCCCCTGCTTTCCCTCGCCGCGTGTGACGATGGTGAACACGCCCGCGAGCAGACCGACTACGACATCGACGAAGACGTCGACCTCGACGACTACGCCGAAGGCGAAGAGGCGCCCACCGTGGTCGAGGTTGGTGTGGCCTGGAACGTCAGCCGCTTCGTCGACAGCAAAACCAACCCCGAGCTGAGCGACCACTGCTACATGCAGATGCACACCGGCTACATCCCGCACAAGGACCAGCAGTTCTCCATCCTGCGCGCTGCGATCGCGTGCGGCGACATGGCCCTGCACGTCGGCTACGTCGACATGAACGGCATCAACCGCCGCAAGAGCAGCTGGACCCCGCTGTCGAGCGGACACTGGCAGAACAACTACGAAGTCCCCCTCGCGCTGCAGGGCGGCAACCGCTTCCCAACCTACGTGCAGGCATGCCAGACCGCCTCGCCGTGGAAGTGCTACGGCATGTATCGCTAGCGGCACGCGTTCGGACCCCAGGCGGTTGGAGCTCGGGATTCGTGGTGCCGACGCAGGTTCCGCCCTCGATGCGCATGGTTCGTGTCACATCGGGTGGTGGTCGGCATCCAACGCCTCGGGGCAGTCGCCCCGGAGCGTTTCAGCATGGACAACTTCCAGTTCTACATCGGTCCCGTCATCGGCGTCGTCTTTGCTCTCGTGAGCGTCGGGTTCGCGGTTCGCATCTTTTCGAACCTCGCCAACGCCAGCAAAGAGGCCGCCCGGGTGCTTTCCATCGGCCAGCCTGCGGTGGGGCAAGTGCTCAGCGCGATGCAGACGGGGACCTACGTCAACAACAACCCCCAGATCCGTTTGACCATCTGCGTCACCCCGCACGGCGGGACGCCGTACCAGGTGAACACCACGAAGGTCGTCAGCATGTTCGAGATCCCGCAGTACCAGGTCGGGGCGCAGCTCGACGTCCGCGTCGACCCTGCGAACCCCTCGAAGGTGGCCATCGCGGGTCCGCTGCAGCCGATCGCAGCACAGCCTGTCGCGCATCGGTAGCCGCGCACCGCTGGACGCACGGCGCCGTCGCACCATACGGTTTCCCAGGGAGTGCCCAGTCCGGTCCATGAGCAAACGTGACCTTCAACCGCGCGCCGTTCCGGGCTACCTGCTGAACGTCCCCACGAGCCACGAGGGGCCGTTTTGGGAGATGCATCCAGGACGACACGTGTGCTGCGCTTTGTGTGGGGCGATCGTTCGGCGCAGCAAGTTCGACGCGCATCTGCAGGCCAAGCATCCCGACTACGACGGCGAACTCAACGAGACGCCGCCCCTTCAGGCGCCCAAGTAGGCCCGGGTGGCAGCCGCCGACCGCCGTTGGGTGATATCGCGGACTCAAGTCATGGCGCGTCCGAGACGTCCGTCCATGCCGACCGGGGCGTCCCGAACACATCCTCGGCGCGCTTGAACGCCTCGTCGAGCGTCAGTTCCCAACCGTCGGCTTGAAAACAACCCTCGGGCTCTTTGAGCAGGAGGAAGCCCGTCGCCTCCGTACCTTCGATGATCAGCGAGACCTGGCGGAACGAGCCCTCGCTGAAGTCCGCGGGGACGACAGACCAGGAGCCCCCGTTCCCCCAGATCCTCACTCGCGCTGTCGAGATGAACCGCTTCATGAAGTCGTTGCCGGCGAGTTTAGACGCGTCACGATTTGCGTTGGCGTCGGCGGGTATAGAGGCGAAGCCACTTGCCCAATCATAGGTGCTCTCGCTGGTCGAATTCGGCAGAAGTGGGCACGCGTGGACGGAGATGCCGAGCAATCCGACGAACATTGGGCATAGTGAGGCTGATGAGCGAAGGCTCAGTCCTACCCGAGTGCGACTACGAGCAGCCCGAGTCGGTAGTCCGTGCCTTCATCGCGGCCATGCATGGTTGGGAGGTCGAGTCAAAGAGGCTCAGCCGCGAGGCCGGGAACGCGAGCGACCCGGCCGCGTATTGGGTGCCGGTCACGGAGCGCATGAACGCCATCTTCAAGAGCTACTGCACGAGAAAGGAGCGACCGCATGGGCGACAAGGCTCTTTTCAGGACCCGCCGGAGTACGACCCCTCGAGGGAGCAAGTCTTGAGGAGCGAGGTCGAGAAGAGACGGGTGATGGTGGATACCGAGCGTCAAGCGATATTCGCTGGGGGGAGACATCGCTACGTACTCTTGAGGGAGGGTGGAAAGTGGTTGATCGACAGCGTGAAACAAGAGTTGCAGGGCCGGTGGGAGCGGGGGATTCTGTGACGACGATTGCAGAGATGATCATCGAGGAGTGAACGGCCCCGTGTTTCTCGGAGACTCCAGAGAGAGAGACTCAGAGACATGGGCAGTTCTCCAAGGACTTTCGCGAACGCGGCGTGCGGCTTGCAGCGGAGGCGATGGACAAGCACGACTCGCGATTAGGGCGTCCGGAAAGTTTGGCAGCAGCTTCGAGGTGAGGGCATCGACGTCGCATGCTGCATGGTTGCGCGGCTGATGCGGAAGATAGGGCAGCAGGGCGCGACACGGCGCCGAGCCTGGTGACGACCGTTCCGGACGAGGATGCGTCGAGGCCGAATGACGTCGTCGAGCGGCACTTCGAAGCGAGCCGGCCGAACCAACTTTGGGTCACCGACTTCACATACGTTGCGACCTGGCACGGCTTCGTACATGTCGCCTTCATCGTCGACGTGTTCGCGCGGGCGATCGTCGGCTGGCGCGTCAGCACCTCGATGCAGACCGACCTCGTACTCGACGCGCTCGAGCAGGCGCTGCACGACTAGCGCCCGACCATGCGCCTCGTGCACCACAGCGACCGCGGTTCGCAATACCTGTCGATCCGGTAGCGGGCCGGCTCATCGAGGCCGGTATCGATGCCTCCGTCGGCACGACTGGCGACTCGTACGACAACGCACTCGCCGAGAGCGCGATCGGGCTGTTCAAGGCCGAAGTGATTCGGCGCTGTGGTCCTTGGAGCAACGTCGACGAGCTCGAGTTTACCGTCTTGGAATGGGTCGAGTGGTGGAACAAGAAGCGGTTGCTCGGACGGCTGGACTACGTCCCGCCTGCCGCGTGCGAAAGCCGCTATCATCAACGCATCAACACCCCAGCCGCACCGGCTGGACTTGCGTAATCGGCTCTCCGGAATGCCGGGGGCGGTTCAATTGGAAGCACGGCGGCCAGCTCTTCCGTGTCCGCTCTACGGACACTCGACGCTTACTCCGTGTTGAGCCCGAACGCGTCGAGGCATGGCTCGCGACCCGGGCGGCAGACGCGGCCTGCGACCCCGCGCTGATGCGAGCCGAGGTCGTCCGTTACGTCGCCCGGCTCGCGCCGCCCAAGGAGTTCGACGCGCTCGTCGAGGCCGTTCGCTACGGCGCCTGCTCGGCGACGTAGCATGAGGGCTTGGCTCGCCCAGAGCGCAGGAAACCACACGTAGCTTCGGCCATGCGTACATGGCGCGCAGCACTTCGCGCTCTGAGCGCGGCTCTGCGTGCGCGAGGGAGCTGTCCCTAAAGGCCCGCTATGATTGGCGGAAGTCTCGCACTCGCCTTCTTGTTTGCCGAGATGGCGGCCAATATCCAAGCTAGTGGCTGGCACATGAAAACCGCCGCACAGACTCGACGCGCGATTCTCCAACGAGAGGCGAACGCGCGGGCAAAAGCCGCGGGCACGCCGATGCCGTACCCGAACCCATGGGATCGGCTCATGGACAAGCTGCCCGAAGGCGCGTCCCAGGACGCGAAACGGGCCTGGCTGTCTGACCTCGCTCGCCGCGCTGGTCGGTGACGGAACGAGACAAGACACTTGAGGACTTCGACGAGGTCCTCAGGTGGTTTGCGGAGAACGGCTTCAAAGCGACCATCGTCGGTGGGATGGCCGTCGGGGCGTTCAACCCCGAGGCCGACTCGCCCTTGCTGTCGGCGGACCTCGATCTCCTCACGACCGAAGAAGAGCAACGCAAAATCCTCAGGCGCGCCGAGTCGACGGCAGGGGTGGTCGTCGTGAAGCGGCCTAAACCTCGAAGCCTTGGGGTGCTCGTGCTTCACTGGGGCGAGCT
>JBCCQM010000076.1:0-34120 GCA_039024335.1 Myxococcota bacterium | reverse complement strand
TTCCAAGAGCTGGTCGTTGCGACCGAGTCCAACGCCGCCGACACCTACCTGCGGTGGGATCCGGAGTACTTCATCGACATCGACGAGGCGTTCCATCGCCCCGAAGCGCGGGGCTACCGGACCTGGGCGTACGCGGCCTACGCGGCACAAACCGACGACCTTGCGGGGCTCCGCGACGCGCTGCGCGAGGTCAAGAAGGCAAAATCCGACGCCGAGCCGTACACCAAGGCGGAGGCCGTGGCGGCCGAGGCTCTCGATGCAGCCTACATGCGGGTTCAAGAGACGCTGGCCAACCCTGCCAACGGCTCGGGCCCGTTCGAAGCCGACGACAAGCTCCGCGACGCGTTTTCGACCGTCCTGCACGCGATGGCGCACTCGACCGAGCCCGTCCTGTACGTCGCGTTCACCAACGAGGTCGACCTGGCTGCGCCGCCCAAGGAAGTCGACGACGCGCTCTTCAAGCTCGAGGCGGACGTGCCCGAGATGAAGAAAGCGTTCCCCGACGGCCCGCCGATCATCAAGGAGGGCGACGCCTTCGCGCAGCGCTACGACACGAAGCGTCGCAACACGCTCATCGAGGTGCTGCGCGGCTCGTTCGGCCAGGCGTTCGAGTCGAATCTGCTCGAGCTTCAGCCCCTCGAGGGGGAGCGAGCCGGCAAGTTCGTGCTCGAGGTCCACAGCAAGGTCGTGCGCCAGGCCGGCTACTACACGCTGACCACGGACACGCCGATGGGCGTGAAGTACGAGGGCCTGCTGATGGCGATGGGCGTCGAGTGGGACGTGAAGCTGTTCGACACCACCGGCAAGCAGCTCTACGCGCAGCCGCCCCTGATGACCGAGCCGGCCGCCGACGTTGCCGTGTCTCGCTCCGAGGGCAGCCCGACGTGGTCGCTCTACAGCATCGTGATGGACTCGGCCTACTACAACTACGGCCGCCGCCTCACGGGCATGTTCGGCCTCACCCCGCCGCCCGAGAAGACCAGCTTCCACTTCGACGGGGTTTAGAAGCCATCTCAAAAGCCCGCCACGCCGCCTCGCTCGGCCGGCGGCGGCGTCGCGAAACCCTGCCGCGGGACTAGTCCGCGACGGGCAGCCCGCTGGGGACCGACTCGGGCACGACGCCGGAGAGGTCCCTTGCCCCGGGGTCACTCAGCGCGCCCATGAAGACGACGAGTTCGGCGATGGCCTGCTCGTCGTCTTCGCGGAGACGAACGTCGCGCAGACGGGGACTGAGGTCGTCGAGAACGTCCGCCACGTTGTCGACCAGCATCGCCCACAGGCCGCTCTGGGACACCTCGACCTCGATGTGGTAGCCGAGCAAAGACTCGCGCGGGTCCGCGTAGTGGGCGATATGTCGCTCCAGGCTCGCGAACTGCCCCGCATGACCGTACGGGGCCGTCAGCGCGACGTTGGTCAGCGGCGTGGTTCGGAACGCGTACAGGTCGTCCTCGTCCCCGGTCACGCGCGCCCGTCCGAGGTCGTCGAGGCCGTCCTCTCCGTCGCCCTTGCCCGGGCCGAACTGCGGCATCGCGATGTTGTGGTGCCGAAAGTCCGACAGCCCGACGCCGCGGTGACACGACGCGCACCCTCGCTCGAAGAACGCGACCGCGCCGCGAAGCTGCGCTTCGGTCATCGCGTCGTCGTCGCCGGCCAGGAAGCGCTCCCAGGGGCTGCCCTGGGACTCGAACGCTGCGACCTCGAACGCCGCAATCGCGTTGGCCGCGTGGGCGAAGCTCATGTCCTCGAAGGACTCTGCGGGGTACGCCGCCTCGAACAGCGGGGGGTAGCCCTCGACCTCGCCGAGGCGGTCCATGAGCGCGGCCCAGATCGCGGTGAAGTCCTCGTCGGCGATCGCTGCGAGTTCGTTGTCGCCCGCCTCGCCCCGCATCTCCTCGCGAGACGTGACCGGGAACATCGCCTGGGTGGACACCAGCGCAAAACCCGACGCCGCGAGGGTCTCGCGCATGGCGTCGGTCAGCTGGTCTCCCGCGGGCGTGTCGATGCCGCCGCCGCGCGGCTCCACCCGGCTGTCCCAGAACATGGTGTCGAAGGCGTGCAGGTTGAACAGCGCGGGCGCGTTGCGTGGAATCACCGCGCCGCCTTCGCGTGCGTGCCCGAGGCCTTCTCCACCAACGCCCAGCGGCAGCGCCCGGTCGTCGTCGGTCCCGACGCTGGGATGGTGGCAGGTCATGCACGAGAGGTCTCCGTTGCCGCTGAGCACCTTGTCGAAGGCGAGCGCTTGGCCGAGCGTCCACAGCGCGTCGCTCACCGGCGGGGCCGCGGGGGTCGGCTCCACGTCGAAGCGCGCGGCCAGCTGTCGAACGCGGGGCACGAGTTCATCGGCCGGGATTGCCCCGGGACCTCCGGCAGGCCGACGGCCCTCCCCCCCGCGCGGCGGTGGTTCGGCTCCGTCGGCGACGGGGTCACAGGCGAGCAGACCGAACGTGAGCAGCAGCGCGGCACGCTCGGTCGAGGTTCGAGTTGGGGACGTCATCACAAGGGCTCACGCCGCTGGCGAACGCCGAGTTCCCGCCCGTTCCGGGGGCACCAGACCCGACTACGACCGTGGCCAGGCACCTGCAGACCGTCAACCGAGCGTCTGCGCGCGCAGGCGCTAGAACGCCAGTCGTGTGGCTACTCGAGGAGCCACGCGAGCTTTTTTCCCCGCCACGAATCGCCCACGGGCACACACACGGGTTTTCCCGCACCTGACTCGAGGAGACATACTCCGCACATTCCGCTGACCTGCCTGCAGCTCCCGCAGGTCCGTCGTCATCCAGCCGGGAACTGCCGGCAGTACTCGTACATGGCGATCGAGGTCGCGATCGCGGCGTTGTAGCTGTGGGGCATGCCGTAGACCGGGATCTCGACCACGTCGTCGAGCATGCCCAAGACCTCGTCCGACAGCCCGAGCCGCTCGTTCCCCACGACGATCACCGTCCGGCGCTCGAACTGATACGCGGGCAGGCTCGTGGATCCCGTCGTCTGCTCCAGCCCGACGAGGCGGTAGCCCTCTGCGCGCAGCCGCTCCAGCACCGGCGGCAGCGTCCGATGGACCGACAGCGGCAGCGCCTCGGCACCGTCGCGGGCGATCTTCGAGATGAGCTTGGCGGCCCCGGTCAGGATGAGCCGCTGTGCCGCGACCGCGCTCGCCGTCCGGGCGATCTGCGAGACGTTGACGTTGCTTCGCATGGGCACACAGGCGATCACCAGCTCTCGCGGCCGGGCGAGCGCCGAGCCCGGCTTGTGCCGCTCGTGCACGAACTTCGCGTCGTCGTCGGTCACGGCGTGGGCTCCTCGAAGAACACCGCGTCGAGCGTGAGCCCCGAGGCGGGCGCCGTGCCTGGGGCGGCGTGCCGATCACGCGCCGTGAGCACGGCCTGCAACCCCTGCGCGTCGAGCCTGCCCTCCCCGACCTTCACCACGGCGCGCACCAGGTTCCGAACCATCTTGTACAGGAACCCGTCGGCCTCGATGGTGAACGTGATCCGGGGCTGCGCGTGCTCCAGCGTGAAGGTCGTGACGGTGCGTTCGGACGACTCGCGGTCGTAGTTGACCTTGGTGGCGAAGCTCGCGAAGTCGTGCGTGCCGATCAGCACGGGCAAGGCTGCCCGCATCGCCTCCACGTCGAGCGCCTCGGGCACGTGCCACACCCGGCCGCGGGCGTCTTCAGGCAGCTCCGGTGCGTTGTGGATGACGTAGACGTACCGCTTGCCCGTCGCGCCGTACCGGGGGTGAAAGTCCTTGGGCACCTCGCACAGGTCGCGCACCTCGATCGACGCCGGCAGGCGTGCCTGCAGACCGTCGGCGAGCGCCGTCAGATCGTCGCTTTGCGGGATCCGAGCCGTCGCCACCTGGCCGCGCGCGTGCGCGCCTCGGTCGGTGCGGCCGGCCCCGCGGACCTCCACCCGAACGCCGCACGCCGCCGTGAGTGCGGCCTCGAGCGTCCCCTGCACGGTCGGGTGGTCTTTGAGGCGCTGCCAACCATAAAAGTCGCGGCCGTCGTAGGCCACGGTCATGCGGACGTTCTTGCGGGGCTCCGCCACGGCCGCGCAGTCTAGCAGCCTGTGGTGCACCCCGTCGGGGGCTCAGGCTGGCTCGTACGCGAGGATCTCGGTGCACGTCTTGACCTGCCCCTTCGCGCCGGCGCACGCGGCCTTGGCCTCGGCGTCCAAGGCGGTGATGCGCTCGGGCTGCGCCGCCGTAGCCTCGAGGGCGCGCGCAAGCTCGAAGGCGACCTGCGCCGCAATCATCGGCTCGGACGCGCCGGCGGCCGTGATTCGCCGCGCGGCCTCCAGCAGCGACACCGCGGCCGCGGCGTCCTCTTGAGCCCGCGCCACGCGAGCCTCGCCGATCAGCGGGTACACCAGCCGCGGGTGCTGCTCCCCGAGCGCGGGGGTCAGCAGCGCTCGCGCCCGCCGAAAGCCGGCCAAGGCGGCGTCGAGGTCCCCGCGAGCGACCGCGAACTCGGCCAAGCCGCCCACCACATACGCGAGGTCGGGGTGGTGCACGCCCCACGCCCGCTCCTGCACGTCGAGGGCCTCTTGCATCACGGCGGTCGCCCGTTCGACGCGCCCGAGGCTGTGCAGCACCAAGGCCAGGCTGTACAGGCTCTGCGTGCGGCCGGGGTTGTCCTCGCCCAGCGTGACCCGATCGATGCGCGCGGCCTCAGTGAGGTCGATCTCCGCCTCCTCCATGCGGTCTAGACTCGCAGCTGCCGTCCCGCGATCGTGCAGGGCGGCGGCACGGGAGGGATGGTCGGGGCCCACCGACTCGTCGAAGATGCCGACCGCCTCGTCGAACGCCGCCCACGCTGCCTCCGCGTCCGAGGCGTGGTTGGCCGCCGTGCCCACGCCGATGAGGCGCTGCCCCACTTCGGGATGTCGCGGGCCCAGCACGGTCTTGGTCAGACGCAGCGCCTCTTCGGAGACCGGACGACTTTGCGGAGCCTGACCAGCGCGCCGCATCGCACGCGCGAGCCGCTGCAGCAGCGACGCCCGCCGGAGCGCGGTCGCGGGCGCGTCGGGATACGCCTCGAGGGCGCTCTCGTACAAGGCGATCGCGGCGTCGGGACGCGCCGTATGGTCGGCCAACATCGCCTCGACCGCGGTCAGGTCGGCGCGCAGCCTCGGGTCGTCGACCCGCGCGACCGCGGCCTTCGCCGGCACCAGCATCCGCTCGGCCTCCGCCTGCCGCCCGAACGCGGCCAGCTGCAGGTCCACCAGCAAGATCCAGGCCCGCGCCTCGATGCGGTCGACCCGGGCCGCGGTGGCCTCCGACAGCGCCGCCTGAGCCCGCGTCTGTGCCGTGGAGAAATCGCCCGCCGATCGAGCCGCGCCCGCCGCGACGAGCAGCGCGTCGGCCCGGACGGCCGCGCTGCGCAGAGGCTGCGCCGCGCGCACGGTCTCTTCCATCAGCGTGTGGGCTTGTGCGTACGCCCCGACCCGTAGCAGCCCCCGCGCCCGCGCCACGGCCTCCTGCACCGCGAGGGTCTCCGCGTCGTTGGCCGGCTCGCTCTGCGTACACGCGGACACGGGGTCGAACGACGCGAGGTCGAGCTGCCCGGGGCCCGCAGGAGCATCTGTGAACCGGCGCAGCGCCGCGTCGAGCTCGAGCAGCTGCGTCTGCAGGCACGCCAGCCGCTGCGCGGCGTCGGGGTCGACCATGCGTCCCTCACTCCACCCCGCGGTGCAGGCGTCCCGCCCTGCATCGACGGCCGCCTCCACGGCCAGCTCGACGCGCGGCTGGGCGACGTCCCACGCGCTCTGGGCGAACGCGGGCGCCGACGAGAGCGCGACCTGGACCTCATCGCGGCGGCCTTCGCCCCACGCAGCATCGATGCGGCGGTCGAAGGCCGCACAGGGGTCCTCGATCCCCGGACGCAGCAGGATCCCCGCGAGCGAAGCGGCCCCCACGGCGCCGGCGGCCGCGACCCACGGCCACCGGCTGCGCTGGGTCGCCTCGAGCGCGTCCACCACGGCGTCCATGTCTGCAAAGCGATCCGCGGGTTCCTTGGCCAGCCCGCGCCGAACGACCCGACGTAGACGACGCGGCAGGCCGTCCATGCGAAGCACCCGTCGCTTGGCGGTCAGATCGCGCGGACCCGCCAGCGCGTCGTACAGGGACAAGAAGAACGAAAACTGGTCGCTGGCCGGCGTCGCGGGGCCCTCGCGAAGCTCGGGCGCCATGTACCCGCGGGTTCCCATCACCGTGCCGGTCTGGGTTTGGGTCGCGCTACCCGAGCCGCTGCCGAACACCTCGTGCGTGGTGTCGTCGGGCTGCTCGTCCGCCCGGGCAAGACCGAAGTCCAAAACGCGGACCCGACCTCGCCGTGCGCGGCCCTCCGCAGCTCCTACCATCACGTTGGGCGGCTTGAAGTCGCGGTGGACCACGCCCTCGCGGTGCGCAGCCGCGAGCCCGCGCGCCGCCTCGATGAACACTCCCACGATGTCGGCGGTCGAGCGCGGCTGCGCGTCCAGCCACCCCTGCAGGGTTTGGCCACGGACGAACTCCATCGCGATGCACACCACCCCATCGATGCGCTCGACCGCATAGACCGAGACCACGTTCGGGTGAGACAGGCGCGCGAGCGTGCGGGCCTCCCGAACGAGTCGAGCCTCGCGAGCGTCGTCGGGGACACCGGGGCCCTGCGGGCGCAGGACCTTGAGCGCGACGGTCCGGCCCAGCTCGGGGTCGAGCGCGGCGTACACCACACCCATGCCGCCTCGGCCAACCCGCCGCTGCAGCGCGTACCGCCCCACCTTCGGCAGCGCGACGTCGCCGAACAGCCGACCTCGCACGCTCGCGCGCAGCGCCTCGGCTTCGACATCCAGCCCCACCCCCACATTTGAGGCCCGCGGGCCAAGGCTGGCAAGTCAAAAAAAAGTGGTGATCAAGTTCCCTCGCTCGCGGCACTGGGAAGTGCAGGCCCGTGATGCTCTCACCCGCCCAACGACGCACGCTCCTTCTGGCGCCCGCCCTGGCGCTGTTTCCTCGACTCGCCGCGGCCGAACCGGGCGGTCCCGCGCTGGTCTGTGAGGTGCTGCCCGACGCGCCTTCGTGCGCCGTGGGGTTGCCCGCCTGCACGCTGTGTCACACGTCGACCGACGCGACGATGCCGACGTGGAACGCCTACGGCGACGCGCTCGTCGAGTCCCTCGATGGCGCGCCGTTCGACACGCTGCCCAACGCACTCGCGGCCATCGCCGAGGAGGACGCCGACGGCGACGGCTTCTCCAACGAAGAAGAGCTGCTCCGCGGCACCCTGCCCGGTGATGCCGCCAGCGCGCCCGCCGTGGCGATGTGTCCCGAGGATGACGCCAGCGACGTCCTTCTCTACCAGATTTGCTCGTACGACGCCCGGTTCGCCTACCGCCGGGTCTGGCTCGACTTCTGCGGCCACCAGCCCAGCTTCGAGGACTACGAGGCGTTCGGCGCCCTCGACCCCGGTGCCCAGCGAGACGCGATTCACGACACGCTGGAGACCTGCCTGCAGACCCCGTTCTGGCGCGGTCGCGACGGCATGGTTTGGCAGCTCGCGTACCCCAAGGTTCGGCCCGTCCACGCGCTGAAGGCCGGTCTGGATCCCAGCCCGCTCGCGCAGCTGCGCATGGCGGACTACGACCAAGACCTCGCGCTCTTCGCCTATACGCAGCTCGACGACCACGACGCGCGCGACGTCGTCTTGGCCGATTACTTCGTCGACTTCGACGGCACCTCGTACACGGCGGTGGACGACATTCCGCCCGACTCCGGGCTTGCCTGCACCGAAGACGAGGAGTGCCCCGCCGGCGAGTCCTGCTACCAGAACACCTGCGGTTGCTTTGCGGGCTGCCGCCAAGGCGTGGTGACGGAGCGGCGCCAAGGCCTGCTGACCACGCGGTGGACCGCGCTGTACAGCACCATGTTCTCCGCGATGCCGCGCAACACCGCCGCGCAGGCCTATCGCTCGTTCCTGGGCTTCGACATCGCCAAGCAGGAAGGGCTCTTCCCGGCCGGCACGCCTGCGGACTACGACAACAAGGGCGTCGACGAGGAGACCTGCGCGGTCTGCCACTCGACCCTCGATCCGCTCTCGTACCCGTTCTCCACCTACCAGGGGTTCGGGCCGTTCCGCGCCATGTACTACCCCGGGCGCATGCAGGACGACTTCTTCGCGCACGAGGGCCCGAACATCGGCGACACGCCCGAAGCCGGCGTGCTCATGGGGCAGCCAGTCGCCGACCTGGGCGAGTGGGCCCAGGTCGCAGCCGAAAGCGACGCCTTCGCCCGCACCGCGGTGCTGCAGTACTGGGAACTCCTGCTCGGCGGACCCCCGACGCCCGATCAAACCGAGACCTTCGCCAACCTCTGGCAAGACTTCGCCAGCCAACACGACTACCGGGTACGCGCCATGCTTCACGACCTGATCGACACGGAGGCTTACGGTGCACCGTAGCCTCTTCTTGACCCTCGCGCTGCTGACCGCATGCGGTGACGACTCCACCTCCGCGATGCCCCCCGAGGACACCGACGGCGGCGCGTCCACCAGCAGCGCGGACCCCACGGGTCCGGATGCATCCTCCACGACGCAGGCCGGAGACACCACCGAGGCGCCGCCCGACGATGATGGGGACGACCCTTCGGGCACCGACACCAGCGACGAGCCGCCTCCGCCTCCGACGTCCCCCACCGCGAACGTGCGGTTCAAGGGTCCCGCGCGCATCGAAGCCGACCTCGCCAGCGTACTTCAGCTGGATCCGCAAACCCTGTGCACCGAGGTTGGCGGGGCCTCATGTACCCGCGACGTCCACAACGTCGCGTTGGGTGGCGTTTCTCCCTACGACCTGGGCATCCACACGCCGCCAGCGCTCAGCGCGACCGCTCCGATCGCGGTCGAGCGCGTCGCGCTGCAGGCCTGCATCCAGCGCATCGACCTCGATCTCGACGCCGCAGGCCCCGTGTTGTTCGACGTGCCCTTGCTCCCCGGGGACACCGCCGACGTCGGTGCCCCCGAAGCGACCGCGTTCATCGACGCCCTGTACACCCGGGGGCTGCTCCGCCACGCGACCGACGCCGAAGTCGAGGCCCTGCTCCTGATGCACGCCGACGTCGCGACCTCCTCCAGCGACGCCCCCGGTCGCGACTGGGGCGCCGCAACCTGCGTCGCCGTCCTGACCACCACCGAGTTTCTCTTTTACTGAGCCATGCGCCTTCGACGACGAACCCTGCTCACCTCCCTCGCTGCGACCGCAGCGGCCGGCGGCGCCCTGTTGCGACGGCCCGCCGCAGCGCACGGGGGCCGCCCCTCGAAGTTCTTGATCACCCTGGGGGCCTTCGGCGGCGCGTCCATCATCGACGCCATGCTGGCGATCTCGGACTCCGAGGTGGATGCCGTCACGGCCGAGACGCTCAACGTGTTCCCGCGGGAGGAGGTCTTCGGGTCCGCAGACTACCCCTTCCGCGCGGTCGACCGGACGGCGGCGCCGTTCTTCGGCGAGACCTACGTCAGCCGGCAGCGTCCGTTCGTGGACGCGCACCACCAAGACATGCTCGTCGTGACGCAGACGGGCACGAGCGTGAACCATGCGGTGGGCCAGAAGCGCTCGATCACGGGGAACAACGCCTGGAACGGACGCACGCTGCAAGAGGCGGTGGCGATGGCCTACGGCGAAGGCAAGGCCTTGCCGAACGTGACCATGGGCGCGCTGGGCTTTCGCGAAGACGGCGGAGACGACCAGGTCCCCGCGTGGGCGCGCGCCCACTCCGTCGACGACCCGCGGCGCTGGCCGCTGTCGCTCGACGCCCTACACGGCATCGACGACGCCCCCACCCGCGACGTGCTGGCGCTCGCCCGGGGCGTTCGGGATGAACAGCTCGATCCGCACACCAAGTTCACGCAGACGTTTCTGCTCTCGGAGCGACTCAAGGCGTGGAAGGCGATGCGCGCCGACGACGTCCCGCGCCTCGAAGACGCGCAGCTGCTGCAAAAGCTCAACTTCGGGCTGCAGGACCCGCTGCTGCCCGCCTTCGACCCGACGGACCGCGCCGCGCTCGAGGCCGCGTTCGGGCACCTCACCGTCGACCCGCTGCAAATGCAGGCCGCCATGGCGTATCTGCTGATCAAGCACGGACTCTCGGTGAGCGTCACGCTCAGTCCGACCTGGAACGTCGTCACCAACAACGAAGCGACCGGTGACGAGACGCGAATCCTCAACACGCCGCTGAGCTTCGACTACTCGCACACCTCTCACCGCGCGACGCAGACGATGATGTGGACGCGCATGCTCGACACGCTCGACGCGCTCGTGGGTCTGCTCGATGCCACCGAGCACCCTGAAGACCCCGGAACGTCCTTGTTCGACCACACCGTGCTGTACGTCGCGACCGACTTTGGGCGCACGAAGAACCGTCCCGCCAACGCGGCGGAGTTCAGCACCGGACACGACCTCAACAACGGCAACCTGCTGCTCTCAGGGTCCCTGCTCGCCGGTGGCACGGTGCTCGGCGGCGTCGACCCGACCACCGGCATGACGTACGGCTACGACACCACCAGCGGCGCGCCGATGCCCGACACCCAGATGGGCGAGCGCACGCTCTACGCCGGCATCCTCGACGCGATGCAGGTCGACACCACCGGGTCGGGACTACCCAGCGTGCCTGCCATGCGGGCCGGATGAGCGCGGCTGCGTGTCGGCGCGCTCGATGACCTGCTAGCCTCGCTGCGGATGGACGACGCAGAGTTGCTGCAGCGGTGGCGCGGCGGGGATCGAGACGCCGGCAACGTGCTGTTCGAGCGCCACTTCGCCGTGGTCTGCAACTTCTTCCGCAACAAGGTCAGCGACGGCGTCGATGACCTGATCCAGCGCACGTTCGTCACCTGCCTCGAGGCCGAGGTCCGCTACCGGGGCGAAGCCAGCTTTCGCAGCTTCTTGCTCGGCATCGCTCGCAACGTGCTGCTGCGGAGCTTTCGCGAGAAGCGTCGCGACGGCAAGACGTTCGCGCCACTCGAACATTCGGTGTGCGACGTGGACCCGTCCCCCAGCGTGCTGGTCGCCGGGCGAGAGGAACACGCGCACCTGCTTCAGGCCCTGCGCACGCTGCCGCTCGATCTGCAGATCGCGCTCGAGCTGTACTTTTGGGAGTCGTGGACGATGCGCGAGATTGCATCGGCCCTGGACGTGCCCCAAGGCACTGCCGCGAGTCGGCTGCGGCGGGCGAAGGTCGCGCTGAAGGAGGCGCTCGCCAAGGGCGGCGGAACGCCCCCGTCGGACGACGCGCTCGAGCAGTGGGCCGCCCAGATCCGCAGCACCCTCGCGTAAGGGGTCATTGCAGGGCCAGCGCGGCGGCGATGCCCTCCGCGAAGGCGGTCGCGGCCGCAGGCTCGAAGCGCAGCCACAGCTCGGGCTCGATCAGCTCCAGCTCTATGATCGCCGGCATGCCGTCGGCGCTGCGCACCATGTCGACCCGGCCGTAGACCGGCGGATGCTTGCACGACGCCATGGCGGCCGTGGCGAGAGAGAGCTCGGCCGGCGTGGCCGCATGGTCGTGGACCGTGCCGCCATGATCGTCCTGCACCCGGAAGTCGCCCGCCTTGGCCTGCTTGCGAATCGCGTGGGTCGGCACGCCGTTCATCACGACGACGGTCACCTCCCCGTGCTCGACGATCGACGGCATGAACGGCTGGACCAGCATCGCGTGCTCGGTGACCAGCGCCGCAAACCGCTCGGCGTGTGCGTCGGCCTCGCCCGCGCGAACGCGGTACGTCTCTCGCGCGGCGCCGCTGACCGCAGGCTTGAAGACGACCTCGGACGCGTCCAGAGCAGCCATCGCCTCCGTAAGGGTCGTCCCAGCCCCCCGCTCGACGAACCGCGTCGGGACGATGGGCAGCCCGGCGGCTTCGAGGTCCGCCAGGTAGTGCTTATCGATGTTCCACTGCATCAGCTCGACCGGGTTGAGCACGCAGGGATGCTCGGCGATGCGCTGCAGCCACGCCATGAAGGCCTCGAAGCGCTCGAAGTAGTCCCACGTCGTCCGAACGACCACCGCCCGGTACGCGTCCCAGTCCACGTCCTCCCGCGACCAGTCGACACGCTCGGCCGACAGGTCCAGCGCCGCGAGGGCATCGGTGAGCAGCCGGTCTTCCGCGAGAATGTTGCCGACATAGGCGTCCGGAGACGACGGCGCTTCGTATCGGCGTTCGGTGACGAGGGCGATGTCGGCCGGCATGGCCCTGTGGTGCCAAACTCCCCGAGGTTTGCCAAGGGGCGCTCCCCGGCCGCGACTCGCCCAGTCGCCTAGGCCGGCTCGAAGACGACCAGAGTCACGATGCGCTCCAGGAACGAGGTCCGCGCGGTGTCCTTGCCCAGCGCCAAGGTCGTGACCGCAACCTTGTCGATACGCCGGGTTGTCGCCACGTCCGCCTCGCAGGGCTCGAGGTACTCGCTGATCGCAGACAGCGCGTAGTCGCGCGCGCCGTCGGGGCCCAGGTACAGCATGATGTGCCCCTTCATGTAGAGCAGGACCACGCCGCGCTCCCCCGCCGCGCGAATCGCCGCCCGCTTCGCCTCCGGGACCAGGTCGGAGACGTCGACGTTGCGCACGCCGAGCTTGGCCTGGACGCCGCTGTGCCGGGCAAGCTCGATCCCGAACGTGGCGAACAGGTCTCGCAGCAGCCGCGAGCAGTCGCGCTCCCCGGCGCGCCCCCCCCAGCCGTAGGGGTCGTTCAGCTCGCTGAACGCGATCTCGAACAGGCTGGCCTTGGTCAGCGCCGGAACCCCGGCGGACACCGGCGCGTCCGCGGACACACGGTCGGTCTTCGGGCCTTCGGGACCGGGTACGAGGACCTCGAAGCCATCGTCCAGCGTACGCAGCAGGGGCACGCTGGTGCCCAGACGCAGGCGAACACCCCCGGCCGTGCGGACGTCGTCACGCAGGGGAACGAGACGCGCTGGCGTGGTCCAGGCGTCGATTTGCTCGCGCTTCAGCCGCGGCGTCAGCGAGGCATCATCGACCCACCCCACGGTGTGTCCGGCATGGACATACAGCCACGACCCGCCAGGGCCCCGCGCAAGCACCCGAATGCGCTCGCCTGGGTGCAGGCTGGCGCAGGCGTTGCGATCGAAGTCCGGGTCCGTGGGCACGCGAAACAGCCCGCCGCGGACCGGAATGCACGCCAGCGGCGTCTCCTCGATGACCAGGCGCTGATGGTCGACCGCCGACGCCTTCTCGACGACCGCCTGCGCGGCTGCGAACGCGCCCTCCGTGCCTTCGACGAAGCGGCCGGCCTCGAGCTCGCCCGCCAGGTACGCCATGCGGTCGGCAATCGCCGCGTCCACGGTCGCGCGGTCGCCGACGGCGGGCGCGTCGATGTCTCGCCACGCTCCAACCACTTCGGAGAAGCGGGCGTTGAGCGCCCCGATGGCCTCGGGATCCACGAGCGTTGCCCGAGCCCGCTGCGGCTCGATGCGATCGAGCCAGTACGACGCCGACTCGTGAACCTCTCGCGTTCCGGGCGCACGCGACGAGGGCAGAGGCTCCGTGGGGCACGCCGACGCAGGCGCCTGCGCATCCGCCTCGACCGGTGGGGCGGCGGGCGGTGCAGCTGCCGGTTCCCGACCGCACGCCACCGCGCCGAGCAGCATCGTCAGCATCAAAACCCGTCGCACCGTGGGTTCAGACGCCCGCGGTCGCGCAAACATTCCTCGGCTCACGCGCCCTCCTCCACGAAGACGCGCCAGATCACCCGCACGCGCGTTTTGAGCTCGGCCACGTCCTGCCGCACCGTCACGTGGGCGTGCTCTCCCGTGCGCCGCCCCTTGAGGTAGACGGGCACCGCGCCCTCTTCGTCGGGCGCCCCGTCGACCTCAGTGACCGACAGCGACGCGTCTTCGAGCGCCTTGCGATAGAACGCCACGACCTGGCCGCGACGGGCGGGGATCTCGTACGCGTGCGTCCGCACCCACGCACCGCGCTGCGGGTCCCACTTCGTCCCCGCCCGCAGCTGGTTGGTGCCCGGCATCCGCGGCAGCGGAACGTCGGGAGGCTCCCCCGCCGGGCGCGGTCGTGACGCGACGACGCGCGCCGTCGGCGGGTCCTCGGCGACCGCCGGGCCAGACGGAGCGGCCTCGACGGGAGGCGCCTCGACCCGTTCCGGTCCGGGGTCTGCGGACGCCGTCTCGGGCTCGCGCGGCGGCATCTGAACCGGCACCAGCCGCGGCGGCGCGGGTGCGTCTTCGGCAGTCGATTCAGCCACCAAGACCGCCGGCGAATCGTCCTGCGCGGGGGCGCAGCGCGGGGCGATCGTGGCGTGCAGTGCCGCCCCCCCTGCGAGCCATGCGAGCCGGCCGAGCCACACTCGAAAAGGGGCCCGAAATGAAGTCCGGGCCTTCGGCGAGCGCGCGCTCCCAGTGGCGCGTTGCGACACGCCCGGTGATACCACGACGTGTTAGGCTCTCGGGCTCGATGAGCACCTCCGCGCGACACGAGCCCGTCGTCGGGCGCTACCGGGACTTCGAAATCCTCGAGGAAATCGGCAGTGGTGCGTTCGCGCGCGTCTACAAGGTCCGCGCACCGGGGCACCGCAAGCCGCTTGCACTGAAGCTGGCCACCGATACCCGGCTGGCCGAGGACGTGATCAAGCGGGCCATTCGCGAAGTCGCGGTGCTGCGCTCGCTGACCAATCCGCACGTGGTGCGTCTGCACGGGTCGAGCGTGGGCTCCGACCACTTCTACGTGTTGATGGACTACCTGGAGGGGCTTCAGCTCAACCACTTCCACAACTTCGACGAGCCGATGCGGGCCGGCGAAGCGCTCAAGATCATCCTGCAGGCCGCCATGGGGCTGGCCGAGGCCCACGCACAGGGCGTGGTGCATCGTGATCTCAAGCCAGACAACATCTGGCTGACCCCCGACGGCACCGTCAAGGTGCTCGACTTTGGTCTCGCCCGGGCCTGGGGCGTGCCGTGGGCCTTCGGCACCAACGCCACCGCGGCCCGCACGGTCGTCGGGACTCCCCACTACTGCCAGCCCGAACAGCTGCTCAGCGACCAGCTCACCCCGGCCAGCGACATCTACTCGCTCGCCACGATCCTCTACGAGATGCTCTCGGGCCACGCGGTGCTGTTCGAGCACTACAAGGTCTCCGAGGTCGTCGAGGCCCTGCGCGACTCCCCCGTCGCGTGGCTCGACGCGCACGCCACCCGTGGCATGCAGCCGATCGAGCGCTACCCCGGGTGCGCAGGCCTGCCCGACTCCTTGCTCGACCTGCTCCGCAGCGCGCTCGACCAAGAGCCCGCCAACCGCCCCGCCGACGCGGGGGTCTTCGCGACCCGCATCGCGGAGGTTTTGCACGACGACCTCGAAGCAATCGAAGCGGCCCGCGTCCGCATCCTGCGAGGCACCTCGGCGCCCGAGGACCAGATTCTCGTGCCGGGGCGGCGCTTCTTGGGACGCCGCTTCGACGCCGACATCACCCTCGTCGGCCCCGACGTCGCGCAAACCCATTTGATCCTGGACTGGAGCGGCGCTCCGCGCCAGATTCAAGCGCGCACCTTCGACGGCGCCGAGGCGTTCCGCAATGGCGAGCCGCTCCGCGGCGTGGTCGACGTAGAGCCCGGCGACATCTTCGAGATCGGCGACACCACGTTCGTCATCACCTACCCCGAGGATCTCTAGCGCCCCGTGCGATGCCCGCTCGCGTCGTGCCTCGCGCTCCTGCTGTTGAGCGGGTGCGGGGACCTCGTCTTCGGCGACACGAACCCCGGACCGGGGGACACGGGCGTGGTCGACGACGACGACGACGGCGATGGTCTCGGAGACTGCTGCGAAGCCCAAGACAACCCCGGCTGCGACAACCCGATCATCAGCAGCTGCGTGTGCGCCATGGACCCCACCTGCTGTGAGCAGGGCTGGGACGCGCAGTGTGCCGGCCGCGTCGAGTCTGTGGGGTGCGGCCAGTGTGGTGCCGGCGGCGGCGACTGCTGCGTCGAAGGCAACGGCCCCGGCTGCGAGAGTCTCACCGTCGAAGACTGCGTCTGCGCCGTCGACCCGTTCTGCTGCGCCGACGCCTGGGATGCGCAGTGCGTCGCGGACGTCTTCTTGTTCGAGTGCGGCAGCTGCCCGGGGACCTCGTCGTGCTGTGCCGCTGACGGAACGCCCGGATGCGCCGACGCGGACGTCCAGCAGTGCGTATGCGGCCAAGATCCCGCCTGCTGCATCGACGGCTGGGACTTCCAGTGCGTCCAGGAGGTCGAGTTGTTCGGCTGCGGCGGCTGTCAGCCCGACACCTCGAGCACCGGCGCCGGCTCGACCTCAACCGGACGCCACCCCGACACCACGAGCTCTGGCTCCAGCTCGAGCGGCAGCAGCAGCAGCAGCAGCTCCGGAACGGGCGCCCCCGGGGAGACGGACGCATCGACGAGCCGCGGTCAATGAGGTTGTCCCGCGGCGCCGGACCTGGTGAAATCCACTCATGCGACTGCGTGTATTGGCCTTTTCGAGCCTGCTGCTGGCTGCCTGCGGCGACGACGGCGGCGGCGGCGAGACCGATACCGACGCGCTGCTCACCGCCGGCGTGGGCTCGGGGCCGCCGCCGACGAGCGCCCCGCCCCCGGACACGTTCCCCAACGATGATGGGGCGCCGGACACGTTTCCCGACGACGACGACGATCCGACGACCCTGACCGACACGACGCCGGACCCCACCACGGCCACCTCGCCGGCCACCACGGACCCGGACCCGACAACCGACCCCGCGACGACCGAGCCCGATCCCACCGATTCGGACACCGGCGGCGAGGAGCCCACGACGGGCATCGACACCGAAGACCCGCCCACCGACGGCGAGACCGACCCCACGGACCCCACCGTGGGCGACGGCGGCAGCTGTTGCGACGTGAACCCCGACGCCATGGGCTGCGACGACGAAGCGATCACGCAGTGCGTATGCGAGGAAGACCCCTTCTGCTGCGAGAACGGCTGGGACGATGCGTGCATCGTCGGCGTGGTGATCTACGGCTGCGCGACCTGTGAAGGCGTGGGCGGCGAAGGAGACTGCTGCAGCGGCAACGGCACGCCCGGCTGCGACGACGATGCGATCGAGGCCTGCGTGTGCCAAGCGGACACCGTCTGCTGCCTCGAAGCCTGGGACGAGACCTGTGCCCAAGGCGTGGAGTTCGAAGACTGCGGCACCTGTCCCTGAGACTTCGGCCCCAGCCGGCATAGCGGCTTCGCCCGATGCCCTGTAGGCTCGACGGCGATGGTGGATCATCTCGTCGCTCGGCCCTCCAAGGGCACCGTCCCGCTCACGCCCATCGCCACCCGCTCGTACAAGCGCTGGCTCAAGACCCAGCCCAAGGTCACGCAGAACTGGCTCAAGGGGCTGCGCATCCGCGGCGTCGCGGGTGAAGTGGCCACCATCCCCGACCGCAACGGCAACCTCGCCCGCGCCATCATGCTCCACGACGCCATCACGCCGTGGACCTTCGCGTCGGTGGCGCCCAGGCTCCCCCGCGGCCGCTATCAAATCGACGGCACGCTCACCCCCGGCCAAGCCGCAGATGCAGCGCTGGGCTGGGCCCTCGCAACCCGCCGGTTCGATCGCTACAAGAGCAGCACGCGTCAGTCCCCCACCCTGGTCTGGCCTGCCGAGGCTGACCGGCAGCACGTCGCACGGCTGTTCCGCGCCACGGTGCTGGGCCGCGACCTCATCACCACCCCCGCCGAGGACATGGGCCCCGCCCAGCTCGTCGAAGCCGGCGTCGAGCTGGCGAAGCGCTGCGGCGGCAAGACCAAGGTCATCGTCGGCGACAAGCTGCTCGCCCAAAACTACCCCGCCGTCCACGCGGTCGGCCGCGCCTCGGTCAACGCCCCGCGCCTGCTCGACCTGACCTGGGGCGACGCGAGCGCGCCCAAGCTCACCCTGGTCGGCAAAGGCGTCTGCTTCGACAGCGGCGGCCTCGACCTCAAGTCCGCCGTCGGCATGAAGCTGATGAAAAAGGACATGGGCGGCGCCGCCACGGCGCTGGCGCTGGCCTCGATGGTCATGGAGTCCGAGCTTCCGGTCCGGCTGCGCGTGCTCATTCCCGCGGTCGAGAACGGCATCGGCGGCAACGCGTTCCGTCCCGGCGACGTGCTCTCGACCCGCAAGGGCATCACGGTCGAGGTCGGCAACACCGACGCCGAGGGCCGGCTCATCATGAGCGACGCGCTCGCCGAGGCCTGCACGGAGTCGCCCGACCAGCTCATCGACTTCGCGACCCTCACGGGGGCCGCCCGCGTCGCGCTGGGCACCGAGCTGCCGGCGCTGTTCAGCACCGATGACGACTTCGCCAACGCGGTGCTCGGCGCCGGTGAGCGTACGAACGACCCTCTGTGGCGCATGCCGCTGTTCCGCCCCTACCGGCGGCACCTCGAGAGCTCCGTCGCCGACATCAACAACATCGCCAACGTCGGCCAAGGCGGCGCCATCACGGCTGCGCTGTTCCTCAAGGAGTTCGTCGACGCAGGCGTGTCCTGGACGCACGTCGACACGATGGCCTACTACAACAGCAACCGCCCCGGGCGGCCCGTCGGCGGCGAGGTCTTCGGGGTGCGGGCGTTCTTCGAGGCGCTGCGCGAGCGGTACGCGGGCGACGCTTCGTGAAGCAGATCTGGATCCCCAAGCACGGGGCCTCGGGCGTTCTCGAGGTCCGCGAGGCCCCCGATCCCACGCCGGGTCCTGGGGAGGTCGCGGTCGAGGTCAAGGCGGCGGGCATCAACTTCGCAGACCTGCTCGCCCGCATGGGCCTGTACCCCGATGCGCCACCGCTGCCGTGCGTGGTCGGGTACGAGGGCAGCGGGCTCGTGACGTCCGTGGGCGACGGCGTCGATGACCTCAGCCCCGGCGATCGCGTCATCGCCATGACCCGCTTCGGGGGCTACGCCGACCGCATCGTCGCCCCGCGGGCCCAGATCGTGCCCATGCCCGAGCACCTCTCGTTCGAGGCCGGCGCCGCGGTCCCGGTCAACTACCTCACCGCGTGGCTCATGCTGCGCGAGCTGGGCAACGTGCAGCCGCACCACACGGTCCTGCTGCACGCGGCGGCGGGCGGTGTCGGCCAGGCGGCGCTGCAGATCTGCAAAGACGTTGGCGCCACCGTCATCGGCACCGCCAGCGGTGGCAAGCACGAGCGGCTTCGCGAGGCCGGCTGCGACCACTGCATCGACTACCGTACCGAAGACTACGCCGAGCAGACGCGCCGCATCACCAACGGCCGCGGCGTCGACATCGTGCTCGATGCGCTCGGCGGCAAGTCGTTCCGCACCGGATACGAGCTGCTGCGCCCGATGGGGCGGCTGTTCATGTTCGGCGTCTCCAGCTTCGCTGCGGGCAACAAGCGCTCGCTGCTGCGCGCCGCGATGGGCCTCGCCCAGATGCCCCGCTTCGCCCCCGTGGGCCTGATGAACGACAACCGCGGCGTGTTCGGCGTGAACCTGGGCCACCTCTGGGAGGAGATCGACCGGCTTCAGCCCATGCTCCAGGCCATCGCCGCGCGCATCGAGGCGGGCGCGTTTGCACCGGTCGTCGACCGCAGCTTTTCCTTCGACGAGGCCGCGCAGGCGCACCAGTACATCCAAGATCGGAAGAACTTCGGCAAGGTCGTTTTGTGCCCGTGAGGGCGCAGCATTGGGCACAATCGACTCGTGGAGGGCAAGAAGGCATACATCCTGCCCGGCGTCGCGGCGCTGGTCTTGCTGGTGCTGCTCCTGCTGCGGGGCCAAGCCGGTGATACCGAGGCTCCCGCCCCGGAACCCGAAGCCGCCCCCGCTGCGACCGCGCCGGCCCCCTCGACCAAGGCCCGCATTCGCGAGGCGATCGCCGCCGCCGGGGATGCCACGCTCGACGCGACCGCCCAGGACGCCCTGCGTGCCGCGCTCGCGCCGGTCATCGATCGCTGCCGCAGCAGCCGAAGCGCGACCGACCCCATCCAGGTCACCGTCGAAGCGATTGCCGCCCAGGGCATCGGCGCTCGGGTCGAGCGCGCGACGGTCAAAGGCTCGCTCCCGGCGGACCTGACCGGCTGCGTCCGGGAGGGCATCCTCGGCAGCAAGGTCGAGGACATCGGCCAAACCGGGCGCCTCTCGGCCACGCTGGAGTATCCCGCGCCATGATCTGGGTCGCGCTCACGCTGGCCGCCCTCGCGGTGCTACTGCTCGCCGAGCGTGCCGGCGCATCGACGTGGATCCGCCTCACGAAGCCGCTCACGAGCGTCGGCTTCTTGGCCTACGCGCTGAGCGAGGGCGCCCTGCAGACGAGCTACGGCCAGGCGATCTTCGCGGGGCTGGTCTGCTCGTGGTTCGGCGACGTATTCCTGCTGAGCAAGCGCCCGGCCTGGTTCCTCGCGGGCCTGATCGCGTTCTTCGCCGCGCACGTCGCCTACATCGCCGCGTTCGCTACGTTCTCGCCGTCGTGGAGCACCGTGCTGCTCACCACCGCGGGGCTGGGCGTCGCTGCGGGGCTCGTCCGCGGCTGGCTCCGGCCGAACCTGGCCGAGGGCATGAAGCGCCCCGTCGACCTGTACATGATGGTCATCACCATCATGGTCGCCACCGCGTTCGCGGCGTGGCGGGTCGACGCCCCCACGATGATGCTGGGCGGGGCCGTGGCGTTCTACCTCTCGGACCTCTCGGTCGCCCGGGACCGCTTCGTCGCGCCCGGCTTCGTCAACCGCCTGTGGGGACTGCCCGCCTACTACCTCGCGCAGCTGATGCTGGGGAGCACGTGCGCCGGCTGACGCGCGTGGGCGTCGCGCTGGCGCTGACGGGCTGCCCGGGGCCGACGCCACCAAGCGTCGTCCCCACGCCCGCGGAGCCGACCCAGGCCGAGCGCGCGCAGGTTTCCCGCCAGGACGCGCTCGTCGCGTTCGCGCGGGCCTACGCGGCCGTGCGGTACTTCCATCCTAGCGACGCCGCGCAGGCGGCCGAATGGGACCAGGTCGCGGCCGACGGCGTGGCGCGGGTCGGGACGGCCACGACGTATGCGGAGCTGACCGCCGCGCTGCGCACCGCCCTGCGCCCCTACGCGAACGGCATGCAGCTGTGGGTCGAACCCGATCCGGCTCCCCCGGTCCCCAAGCCTCCGCACCGTCGCGCGGGCCTGGTCTACTGGCAGCACCAGGGCTACGAGGGCACGCCGATCTCGCTGTTTCGCCCGCCGTACTCGAGCGTCCGGGTCACGCCCAGCACCCGCTACGAACGGCGCTTCGCCGAGGCACCCGACCCCTCCCGGCCCTACGAGACGGCGCTGGTCGGGCCGCTTCGCATGCGGCTGCCGCTGGTCCTCGAGCCCGAGGAGGCTGCCGACACCCCGCCACCGCCACCCGCCGCGGTCGACCCGATGGACCTCGCTCGCCCCGACGTCCGCGAGGCGCTCGTGATCGACATGTGGGCGGTGCTTCGACACTTCTACCCGTACCAAGACGAGGTCCAGGTCGCCTGGGAGGCGGTGCTGCGAGAGGCCCTCGTGAACACGCAGGACGACGCGACCGTCGAGGACGTCCTCGACTCGATCCGCACCCTCACGCGCGCCCTGGTCGATGGACACGCGCGCGTCGAACGGGACGGCATGCGGGGGCTGGGCTATCTGCCCCTGCGGACCGAGTGCATCGGGAGCGAGGTCGTGGTGACGGCCTCCGAAGACCCTGCCCTGCGCCCTGGCGACGTGGTTGTACGACACGACGGCGCGCCCGCGTTCGAGCGCGCCCAGCAGATCGCAACGCGCCTGTCGGGCACCTCGCAGTGGACGCGCTTTCGGGCCTGCACCTGGGACGGCGCGCGTGGCCCCGGCGGGGGTCCGGTGACGCTGGACGTCGAGCGCGACGGCGCCGAGCAGGCTGTGCAGACGACCTACGCGCGACGGAGCGTGATGCCGCCGACGCGACCCGAGCCGTTCACCACGCTCACGCCGGGCGTGCTCTACGTCGACCTCACGCGGCTGTCGTGGACGGACCTCAAGCCGCGACTCGACGAGATGGCCGCGGCCGAAGGTATCGTCTTCGACCTGCGCGGCTACCCGATCCACAACGACGACCTGCTCGACCACCTGATGACCGTCTCCGAGGACGCCACGTGGATGCACGTGCCGCGGTTCATCGAGCCCGGCGGCGTGCCCGTGGGGTATGCCGACATCGGCTGGAACCGGACGCCCTCGCAGCCGCACATCGGCGCCGCGACGGCCTTCCTGATCTCCCCGGCGGCGATCAGCTACGCCGAGTCGATTCTCAGCTACGTGCACACGCATCAGCTGGGCACGCTGATCGGCACGCCGACGGCCGGCGCCAACGGGGACATCGTGCGGCATGACGGCCTTGCGGGCTTCTACATCGTCTTCAGCGGCATGCGGGTCACTCGACACGACGGCAGCCCGTTCCACAACGAAGGCGTGCAGCCCGACATCGTCGCCTCCCCGACCCGCGCCGGCGTTCGCGAAGGCCGGGACGAAGTACTCGAGCTGGGACTGCAGACGGTTCAGAACGCCAGGAAGGCCCGCGCTGCCGAAGCAGCACGAGCCTCCGAGTCCGACGCGCGGTAAAGCCTCAACCCGCGGGGTCGGGCACCTTTGGCGGCGTGTCGTCCATCAGCGCCGGCTTCTCGGGCTTGTCTTCTTTCTTGGGCTCCGGCGTCGGCTCGGCCTTCGGCTCCGGCTTGGCCTCGGGCTCCGGCTTCGGCTCGGGCTCCGGCTCGTCCTGAGGCTGGGCCGCGGGCTTCTTCTTTTTCTTCTTTTTCTTTTTCTTCTTCGCCTTGGGCGTCACGGGCGCGGGCTCGGGTTCAGGCTCGGCGGCGGGCTCCGGTTCAGGCTCGGGCTCCGGTTCAGGTTCAGGCTCAGGCTCGGCTGCTGCGGGCTCGGCCTCGGCGTCTGCTGCGGGCTCGGCCTCGGCGTCTGCTGCGGGCTCAGCCTCAGCGTCCGCGGCCACGGCGGGCTCCTCGGGCTTTTCGTCCGCCGGTTCGGGCTCGGGCGCAGGCTTCTCTTCGGGCGAGGCCTCGGGCTTCGCGTCGTCCGCAGGCTTCGCCGTCGACGCGGCCTTCGTCTGCGTCGCGTCCGCCTGCCGCATCTGCGCTGCGGCCCCGCCGATCCCCGCAAGGAGGTAGAGCAAGCACGACAGGGCCAGGAGGGAGCCTCCCGCAGTCGCAGAACGACCTCGGGCCTTGGCGGCGCCGACCAGGAGCAGCGCGAGGACGCCTCCCGCGCCGGATCCGATCAGGACGTAGCCGTACATCTGGTCGAGGTCCATGGCGTCGAGAGTATCCCGAAGACGCGGTCGATTTCATCTGCACAGCGTTCAGTGGTCCCCGAACGTCATCTCCCCGGCCTCGCACGGTCCTCGGCCACGCTCCGCGTTGGCGGGCTCGGGCCCCGACCCCAGGCCGCAAGCGATCGGTGGTACCAATCCCTCCGCGTCATGGCCAAGCCCAAGTCGACCCGTCGCCGCCCTGCCTCCGCCGCCCCGGTCCGCCTGACGCAGTACGCCCAGGCCGCGGGTTGAGCCTCCAAGCTCCGCTCGCCGGAGCTGGCGCAGGTCCTGCGCCGCCTGCCCAAGGTCCTCGATGACGCCGTGCTCGTCGGCACCGAGACCGCCGACGACGCGGGTGTCTACCGCCTCGATGCGAAGCGAGCCCTCGTCTGCACCACGGACTTCTTCTCGCCCGTCGTCGACGACCCCTACGACTACGGCCGGGTCGCGGCCGCCAACGCGCTCAGCGACGTCTGGGCCATGGGAGCGCGGCCGCTCATCGCCCTGAACCTGGTCGGCTTCCCCAGCAAGACCCTGTCGATGGAGGTGCTGCACGACATCCTCCGCGGCGGGGCCGACACGGTCCGTGACGCCGGCGCCGTGCTGCTCGGCGGACACTCCGTCGAGGACACCGAGCCCAAGTACGGGCTCTCGGTCGTGGGCGAGGTCCACCCCAAGCGGGTGTTCACCAACGTCGGCGCGCAGCCCGGTGACGTGCTGCTCCTGACCAAGCCCCTGGGGACCGGGATCATCACCACCGCGATCAAGCGAGGCCTGGCCACGGCCGGGGAGATCCAGTCGGCGGTGTCCGTGATGGCCACCCTCAACCGCGCCGCCGGTGAGGTTCTCGCCGCCCGGGCCCGATCGGTCCACGCCTGCACGGACGTGACCGGGTACGGCTTTTTGGGACACCTCCGCGAGATGCTCGAAGGGCCCATCGGCGCGCGCATCGATTTCAGCGCGATTCCGTTCCTGCCGGCGGCAAGACGCCTGGTCGCGGAAGGCGTCGTGCCCGGCGGAACCCGCTCCAACCTCACGTCTGCGTCAAAACACGTGAAGTGGGCTCGGTCGCTGCGGAGCGACGAGCACGCGCAGCTGCTCATCGCCGACGCGCAAACCTCCGGCGGACTGTTGTGCGCGGTCGGTCGCCGCGCCGCGCCCCGGGTTCTCGACGCGCTCAAGGCCGTCGCACCGCACGAAGACTGGGTCTGCGAAGTGGGCACCGTCGTCGAGCGCCAGAGCCCCCGCGCCAAGCGGATCGAGATGGTGGCGTCCACCCCCTAAACTGCTACGGTGTGCGCCACCGGTGCCGCAGTCGCGCGTCTACACAACCCACTCCGCCGAGGACGCCCTCGGACTGCTCGAAGATGGGATCGGTTCCGTGGTCATCGTCGTCGGTGACGGGACCACCAGCGCCGGACGCGCATGCTTGCGGGCGCTCAGCGAGGTCGCCGACGAGTACGACCCCGACCACGTGATGTTCGCCCACGTGGAGCCGCGGCACCTTCCCTGCCACGCGCGGCTCCACGACGAGATCGAGAGCGAGGTGGAGTCGCAGCTCGGCAGGCGCACCACGCTGGAGGGTTCGTTCCCCGAGCACCGCGGCCAGCCCTTCGTGCTCTCCTGCCGCGACGGCGAGGTCCTCGACGCGAGCGTCGGCCGCCACTGCTCGGTGCGCCTGCGTCGTCAGGTCGACCGGCTGCTTCGGGACGACCCCGGTCCCAGCCTGCTCACGCGGCTGTTCCGGTTCGCGTCCGGCGCCTGAACCTCGCTCACCCTGCCAAACCCGCTTCGCCCAGGCGGACGCCTGCCGCAAGGATGTTGGGATGCCCGGCGCAGCGTCGCCCGTGGGCCAGCAGGGCCTCGAACGGCACGTGCTCGATCCGCTCGGCGGCCCGCACGAAGGCGTCCACGGGATCCAGGACGACGCGGCGCCTCGACGCCGATGCATGGACGACGGCGTTCGGGGTGCAGATGCCCACGTGCCGCAGCGATTCGCCGGCGGTCCACGTGAAGACGAGGTGCCCCGCCCCCGCGGGCGGCGGACCCGGGCGCGCGCCCAGGCTCCACAGGTCCCCGGAGTTCCGCGGAAGCGCCAGCCCCATCGTGCTCCAGGCGGCGCGCTGGACCAGCCCGGAGCAGTCGATCGCAGCGCGATCGGTCCCGGCCAGTTCGTACGGCGTCCCCTCGTAGCGGCAGGCGGCGGCCACGAACGACGCCGGACCGCACGTGGGCACGGTGGGCAGCACGGGCGGTGGCGCTGGGGAGCCCAGCGCCGCCTGCGTCCAGCCGACGGTGCCGCAACGGTCGCGGACCAGCAAGGCCCCCTCGACCGTCCACAGCACCTCCACGGGACCGTCCTCGGGGTGCAGCACGGTGACCGCGGCGCCGCCGATCGACGCTGCCCGAAGGACGCGACGCATCGGCACGTCGAGCCACGGCCCGCCCTGCACCACCGCCATCGCGTCCGTGACCGTCCACGGTGCGAGGCGTTCACGAACGCGGTCCAGCACGGGGGTGCGCAGCCGGTCGACCAGCACCACCCCTACGACGGCCACCTCGCGCGCCGCAGCGTCGGGGCGCAGCTCGACGTCGATCCGGCTCACGCCGTGGCGAGCCCGCAAACGAGCCTCGAGCGCCTCGAGGTCCTCGGCCGCCGCCGCGAGGCTTTCACTCAGCTCGTGGTCCATCGACGCACTTCGTCGCGGTCGGAGAACGGCGCGGTCTTGCCCGCGATGGTTTGGCCACGCTCATGGCCCTTGCCGGCCACCACCACCACGTCGCCGGCCTGCGCGGCCTCCATCGCGGCCTCGATCGCATCGGCGCGGTCGAGGAGGACACAGACATTGGCACGCCCGCCGGCGCAGCCGGCCTCCAGCATGCCCGCGATCGCGGCGGGGTCCTCGTCACGTGGGTTGTCGTTGGTGATCCAGATGCGGTCGGCGTGGGCTGCGACCGCGGCCCCCATCGGTCCGCGCTTGTCCCCGGATGCGCCCCCGCCCGCGCCGAACACCACCAACAGCTTGCCCCGCGCGAGGGTCCGGGCCTGCGCGCACGTCCGCTCGAGCGCGTCGGGCGTATGGGCGTAGTCCACCACCACGATGGGGTCGGTGCCGAGCACTTCGAAGCGACCGGCCACGGGCGGACACGACGCCAACCCCGTCCGCACCGCCGACGGGTCCAGCCCCGCGCGCACGCCCGCCGCCGCGGCCGCGAGCGCGTTCTCGGCAAACACCGCGCCCACCATCCGCACGCAGAGGCTGCCCCCGAGTGCGTCCGCGAGCGGCGACGACGCGAGGGTCACCCGCGTGCCCGAAGCATCCACATCCACGGAGGCCGCCACGAGGTCGGCCTCGCGCAGCAGCGGACCTCGCGTCGGGGACGCAAACCAGCAGCGCTGCACGTCGGCGGGCACCGCCGCGTCGATGAACAGCGCGTGTTCATCGGCCGCGTTGAGCACCGCCGTCTGCCCTGGGCCCAGATGCACGAACAGCTGCGCCTTGGCGGCGAGGTAGTGCTCGTAGGTGCCGTGCGTGGAAAGGTGGTCGGGCGAGAGGTTCGTGAACACGCCCAGGTCGAAGCGCCAGCGCTTCGCGTAGTGATCGGCCAGCGCACGAGAGGTCACCTCGACGCTGGCCCACCGCGTCCCCGCGTCGCGTGCCGCCTCGAACGCGTCGAAGAACCCTTGGCGCGTGTGGGGCAGGTCCAGATCGACCTCGCCGAGGCGATAGTCGACCGTGCTCAGCCGCAGCGGCACGTGCCCCGCCGCCGCGATGGCCGAGGCGATCAGATGCACGGTCGACGTCTTGCCGTTGGTCCCGGTGACCCCGAACGTGAAGAACGGGTCGGCCCACGCGAACGGCGGCGGTGTGGGTCGGACCAGCGACATGGGTCTCAGCCTTCCGTCGAGCGGCGAACGAACGTGACGATCTTGTTGTTGGCCGGCATCTCGATCACCGAGCCCGGCTCGAGGCCGAACGTCGCGGCCTCGGCCGTGACCGCATCCAGATCGCGGACGCCCCAGCGGGGGTCCCGGGCCTGCAGCGAAGCATCGAACGCCGCGTTGCTGGAGGCGGTGTGCTGCCCCCCGACGCGGAACGGACCGTAGAGCACGAGCATGCTCCCTGGCGTCAGGATCTGCCCCGCGCCGCGAAGCAGCCCCGTGGTCGCTTCGGAAGGCGCGATGTGGATCATGTTCGCGCAGAAGATCGCGTCCACGGCGTCGACGGGCCACGGCTGCGCGGTCACGTCGAGTCCTCGCGGCGGCTCGACGTTGCCCAGGCCCTCCGTCCACGCGCGAATGCTGTCGTGCTTGTCCGGGTCCGGCTCGCTCGGCACGAACGTCAGCTTCGGCAGGGCCGCCGCGAACGTGGCGACGTGCTGACCGGTCCCGCTCGCGACTTCCAGCACCGTGCCCGAGGCGGGCAGAAGCGTCCGCAGCCGCTCCAGGATGGGGGCCGCGTTCCGTTCCGCGGCTGGGGCGTGCAACCTCACGACCCCGAGGGTACAAGAGCCGGGTGGACGTCGAAACGCCCAGCGTGACCGCGATCGAACGAGCCCGCGACCGCCTCGGCGACGCGGTCCGGCACACCCCCGTGTGGGCCTGGCGCGACGACCCGGTCACCGCAGCGTTCGGCGCGCGCGGCAGCGTCCACCTCAAGCTCGAGGCCTGGCAGCACGCCGGCAGCTTCAAGCCGCGTGGGGCCCTGCTGTGCGGCTGGCAGCTCGACGCCGCCCAAAAATCCCGAGGCGTGACCGCCGTCTCGGCCGGCAACCACGCGATGGCCGTGGGCTACGCCGCCAAGGCCCTGGGCACCCACGCCAAGGTGGTGATGCCCAGGACGGCCAGTGAGGCCCGCGTGGCCAAGTGCCGCGGCTACGGAGCCGAGGTGGTGCTGGTCGACGACGTGCATCAGGCGTTCGCGACCGTCGAGCAAATTCAAGCCGACGAGGGCCGCACGTTCATCCACCCCTTCGAGGGCCCCCTCACCGCGCTGGGCACCGCGACGGTGGGGCTCGAGTGGCTTCGGGACGTTGCGGACTTGGACGCGGTCATCGTGCCGATCGGCGGCGGCGGCCTGTGTGCCGGCATCGCCGCGGCGGTCAAGCAGCTCAAGCCGACGTGTGCCGTCTACGGGGTCGAGCCGGTGGGCGCCGACACCATGACCCGCAGCCTCGCCGCGGGCCAGCCAACATCGATCGACCGCGTGAACACGATCGCGGACTCGCTCGGGGCGCCGCACGCTGCCCCCTACTCGTTCGCCCTGTGCCAGCGCTTCGTCGACGACGTCGTGACCATCACCGACGAGGAGCTCTGCATGGCCATGGCGCGCTTGTTCGACGGCGTGAAGCTGGCCGTCGAGCCCGCCGGTGCCGCCGCCACGGCCGCGGCCTGGGGCCCGCTTCGCGCCCGCCTGCAGAACAAGCGCGTCGGCATCCTGATCTGCGGCGCCAACATCGACGCCGCCACGTTCACCAGCCACCTCCACCGCGGCACCGCCCTGCTTACCGAAGCCCGCTGAAGCCGCCCGTCGTTGCGCGGGTCGGGAACGCGGCTGCCCAACATGGGCAACGTGCGCGTCTGCGTGACCGTCCAACGCCGCGGTCCGACGTGGCGCACGCGATGGCACGGGCATTGCCTGTAGAGCGTCACGCATGGCCCAGAGCACCCTCGTCAGTCCCCCCCATGACAACCGTGGCTACCTCGCCGCCATCACCAGCAGCGCGAAGGTCCTGTACGCGGTGGGCGGCCAGAGCGAGGGGCTGCTCCTGGCCTCGTCGAATGGGTCCCAGTTCCATCCGCGCGCAAAGTTCTCCCGCGGGCTGCGCTCGGTTCACGTTCACGACGAGCGGGTCTTCGTCTGCGGCCAGAACGGGTTCCTCGCCTACAGCGACGACGAAGGCGCCAGCTTCACCGCGATCGCCCACGAGGGCGGCGGATGCATCTACGACTTTGCCGAAGTGGACGGCGTGCTGCTGGCCTCGGCCGACGGCGGCGTCGTGCACCGCATCGCGCTCGACACCCTCGAGGTATCCCGCCTGGACACGGGCGCGTCCGATCGCATGCTGCGGGTCGAGGCCACCCAGCACGGGTTGTTCTTGCTCGATGCCGCCGGGGAGATCCGCCGAGCCCCGAGCCTGAGCGGGGCGTTCGAGGTCGTCCACCGCGGGACCGCCCCACTGACCAAGCTCACCGAGACCGCCGCCGGCACGCTGCTCGTCTCCGGCGACCGCGGTCAGCTGCTCCGCTCCATCGACGCAGGCCGCACGTTCACGCCGGTCGACCACGAGATCCACGTCGACGTGGAAGGTGTTGGTGCGTTTGCAGACCGCGTGGTCGTGTGGGGCGGACGCGGCACGCTGCTGCTCTCGACCGACGACGGTCTCTCCTTCGAACCAATCGACGTGCCCGCCGCGGCGTCTCGGGCGACCCTGTGGAGCGCGCACGCGGTCGAGGGGGCGGTGCTGATCGCGGGCGATGACGGGCTCGTGCTGGCCCTCGATCCGCTTCCACAGGCCTGGCGGGACCGAGAGGACCGCTTCGAACCCGACTACGCGCTGCAGCCTCTGTTCGCGGAGGGGCCCACCGGGTTCATCGGCGAACGGCTGCGTACCTACGTCAAGTACGTCAACGGGATCGAAGACGAGCCCGAGCCCGAGCGCGCCGGAGACCCCGTCGACGCCGACGACGAGGAGCCCGACGATGACGACGACGACGCGAACAACCCGGAGCTTCAGGGCGAGGACGCCTGGAAGGTCGACGCCATCGCGCGCGTCCAGGGGCTCTGGGGCGGCGGCATCGACGAGTTCGAGGCCGTCTGGGGCGTCGAGGCTCCGGTCTCGCTCCAGAAGCTGGCGCGTGCGGTGCGGGGCGCCAACCCCTGGACGACCTTCAACGAGTTCAGGCTCGACAGCGCCCTGTTCGCCGAGCCCTCCGACCCCGCGAAGAACCTGTTCGAGCAGCTGATCCTCAGCGACCAGCTCAACTACCTCGGCACGGCGTTGCCGGACGCGTTCTCGGGCCTCGTGAACATCGGCAGCCTCGGCAACGGCGACACCTATCACCTCGGCGTCCCCGGCCTGACCGAGGGCGACGAAGCGCAGGTGGTCTTCTACGACCACGAGCAGCACTGCTACACGACCGAGTTTGCAGACAGCCTCGACAGCCTGGCGTACCTCGCCGCGCTGAGCCGAGCCCAGTCGCAGGACGAGCTCTCCCCCGAGGCCGCATCCGAGGGCTACGAGAAGCTGCGCGGACGCGTCGACCCCTCGTGGCACTTCTCCATCGACGAGCACGACGAAGACTTCGAGCCGTACGAGACCGAAGACCACATGCACCGGTTCTGCTTCTGGCGCGCGCGCTGGCTCATCACGATGTTCCGGCACGACCACGGGGGCGACCCCGCCGACGTGGCCGAGTCGTTCATGGCCAACCTCAACGTCGCCATCGATGACGAGTCGGCCAAGAAGCGCGCCGACGTTGCGAAGAACCTCGTACCCACCGCGATCTATGCGGTCTGGCGGGCGTACATCTTCGAAGAGCCCCAGCTCGAGCTCTACCTCGACGTCTGTCGAAACCACCGCGCCCGGCTGGCGCGAGACGCAGGCCGCCTGATCGAAGAGCTCCGTGCGGGCCGCAAGAGCATTGGACGCATCTCGGACTGGCCCGCCAAGCTCGCGGCCGTGCGGGCGCTGGACCTCGACCCGCGACGCGCCGAGGCGCGCGAAGAGGAGGCGCGGGTCCGCAAGGCCGAGCTCAATGCGCGTCGGGGCCGGCTCACCGCCGCGATGGCGGATCTCGAAGGGGACGCCCTCGAGGTCTTCTGCCGGGAACACGTGCGGGACGTCCAGGTTCGGCCGGCCCTGCTGGCGGCGCTGCTCGCTCGGCAGGACCACGCGCAAGCCCGAGAGGCGGCCGTGTTCCTGCACGAGCAGGGCTACTCCCGCAACGGCAGCCTGTACCGAGACGAGCAGCACGACGCGAGCCGAGAGCTTGCCGACCACGCCAGCGCGGCGCTGCAGCTGCTGTTGGTCGGTCAGTTCGTCACGCCGTACACGGCAGACGAGGATGACGACGTTTCGACGCTGGGCAGCGCGTCGTTCGCCGAGATCGAGGTCATGATCGCCCGCTGGCAGCGGGCTGGAACGTTCCGTCCGGAGTGTCTCGCGCTCGTGCGTGAAGGCCTGGCGGACGACGAAACCGACAAGCGCTGGCGCACCTCGGGCCTGGCCGCCGTGCTGGGGCGCAGTGAAGACCCCGCGGGCGGAGACGTGCTCGCCGCGAAGATCCGCGCGACGCCGGCCGAAGGGGGCTTCGAGACCCGCATGCACCACGACGACGTCGGCCGAGACCTCTGCGCCGCCCTGGGTCGGACCGGCGCGAAAGCCCACGCGGAGAGCCTCGTCCCGCTGGCGAAGTCGGAGACCATGATGCATGCGCCGGCCGCCGCCGCGCTCGCCCTCGCGCGACTCGATCCCGCGCGGGCCGACGCGGTGCTGCTCACGCGCCTGCTCGAGCGCACGACCTCGTTCAACAACGCCGAAGACAACGCCCGGGCAGTGCTCGCCTACGGCATGATGGGCGCGCAGCAGCCTGCGGCGCGGCACCCTGCCCTGCTCGACGCGCTCGTTGCCAACGCGCCGATGGCGTCGAAGTCTACGGCCGTCAAGCTCGCGACCGCCTGCGCGACGCAGGCACTCTCGGGGTCGCAGGAGCACTCGGCGGTCGTCGACGCGCTCCGGGAGACGCTCGCGTACGCCGGCTACGACCCGATCAAGACGCAGCGCTTCGGCCTCGAGGCCCTCCACGACCGGCCCGCGCTCGCCGAGCCGGTCGCGGACGCACTCGCTCGGCTGCTCGACCACGAGGACGCCGGCTTCGTCGACGAGGTTCTCCTCGCGATGCGCCGGGCCGGACTCGACGCCGACGCTCCCGAGCCCCCGCTGACCTGGTTCGCGGCGGCTCGCCTGTCGGTCGAGGAGGCCTGCAGCCTGCTCGCCAAGACCGAGCGACGCGGAGCCCAACACCTCGCCCGACGGCTGGCTGGAGAGACCAGCGATGCGGTGCGGACCGCATTCGAGACGGCGATGCGCCGCGTCATCGACCGCGCGCCGCAGACGGTCGCTGCCGACCTCTCGCGGTCCGACAGCCGACTCCTCAAGGAGATCACGCTGGCGTTCGCCGCCCAGTCGCACGTCCCGGTCGACCTCTACGACCGAGCCCTCCGCCACCCCAACCGCAAGGTCAAGGATCCAGTCCTCCGCAATCCCCCACCCGAGCCCAAGCTCGCCGACGCCATGCGCGTCGTCGTCGCCGAAAAGTACGGCTGGCAAGAAACCACCGCCCGAACCTGGCTCGAACAGCACGCCTGACCGACCCGCCCCTCGCCACGACAGCCCCCCTCCGCGCTCGAACCTCCACGAGTGTGGAGGAGGACGCCAAAAGCACGCGAGCGAGAACGAACCCGACCCGGGAGGGAGAACCAAACGCTCGAAAGCCGACGTACGACCGCTCGCGTGCCAAAGGCACACGAGCAAGGGCGCCCGCCCGATCCGGGAGGGAGCCCCGCCCCCAACACTGCCTCTCATGCGCGCAGGAGCGTGCCGAAGGCGCGCGAGCGAGGGCGCAAGCCCGACCGGGAGGGAGCCCCCCCGACTCCAACACCGCCCCTCATCCGCGGAGGAGCGTGCCAACGGCACGCGAGCGAGGGCGCCAGCCCGACCCGGGAGGGAGCCCCGCAGGCAGCTTCGCTGCCGAAGGCGGCGGGAACCAGGCGGTTCCCCTAAACCAGCCCGAAGCCCGACCCGGGAGGGAGCCCCGCAACGCTCGAAAGCCAACATGCGCGGAGGAGCGTGCCAAAGGCACGCGAGCGAGGGCGCCAGCCCGACCCGGGAGGGAGCCCCGAAGGCAGCTTCGCTGCCGAAGGCGGCGGGAACCAGGCGGTTCCCCATAAGAGCCCTCAGTACTCGTCGACGAGGTCCTCGACCGGCGCCCCGCCCTTGCAGTGCTCCGCCAGGATCCGCTCGATCTTCTCCGGGCTCAGGTCCGGGTAGAACCCGCGCTGCTCCTCGAGGACGTCGTCGTCGGGATCGTCGTAGCGCTCGTCGTCGTTCGCGAGCTCATGCAGGAACCCGTTCGGGCCGTCTTCACAGCGCCCAAAGCAGGTGTAGTTGCACACGCCGACGCGCCCCTTGAGCTCGGGGTCGGCATCGATCTTGGCCTGCGTCAGCTCGATGAGCTTCTCGCTCTCGTGGGTGACGCCGCAGCTGGGGCCGTCACAGACCCGGAGTTGATAGAGCCGCGAGTTCGGGGGGGGTGCCTTCGTCATCGGAAGCCTCGGGTGCCTGCTCGGGCAGCCGCGGCGCGATGTAATCACGCAACGCCGGCGCGGTGAAGGGGTCCTCGACGATCGAACGCAGCGTCTGCGCTCCGGCGTCCGCGCGTGCCAGCACGTCCACGGCCGAGGTCAACGCCGTCGACTCGTACAGGATCGCGTCGTCCGCGTGGTACTGGCGCAGGAACGCCTCCACGCCGGCCAGCGCCTCCGGCGTGCCCAGATCGCCCAGCGCGCGCACCAGCGGCTCCAGGTCGGCCGCGTCGGTACTCGGGTGCATGAGCAGCTCGATGAGGTCGTCGATCATCGAGGCGTCGCCCGCGGCCACCGCCCGCTTGGCCAGGACCGCCACCGCCGGCTCGACGTCCTCGAGGAACGAAGGCCGCGCGTGCAGCTGTTCGCGCAGCTGCGCCACCTGGCTTGCGTCCGGGCTGCCCCAGGGCTCGGCAAGGCGGTCGAGCGCGTGCGCCCGAAGCCGCTGCGCCGCGCTGGTCGGCTCGTCCCGGACGTCTCCCCGGGCGATCGTCGCCACCGCCC
>JBCCQM010000075.1:0-34715 GCA_039024335.1 Myxococcota bacterium | reverse complement strand
TCGCCGTTCACCTGCTGCGGAGGATGCAGCGAGGCCGTGGCCGCCCAGCTGCCCTTCGAAGGCTCGGCGTGCCTGCCCGCGAATCTGGTCGACCAGGTGACGCAGGCGCCCGCATCGTGCACGTGCGACTGAGCGCAAAGGTCAGCTTGGCGGACTCGCCTCGTCGTCGAGCATGCCCAGCCGCTTCGCGCGCTCCTGCCACTTCTTGCGCGCGAGCTCGCGAAGGTCCGCGACGTTGTCGGCCTCGTCCACGATCTCGGTGCCGAAGAGGGTCTCGACCACGTCTTCGAGCGTGACCAGGCCGGTGGCAGTGCCATGGTCGTCGATGACCAGCGCCATGTGGGTCTGCTGCTCGAGCAAGCGCTCCAGCAGGTCGGAGAGCGGCTCCTCGTCGGCGACAGTCTTCAGGTCACGCCGCAGGTCACCGAGCTTGGTGTCGAGTTCGTCGCGGGCGGCCGCGAGCAGGATGTCACTGCGCAGGACGTAGCCGGTGACCTGGTCGAGCGTGCCCTGGTGGATGGGCATCCGAGAGAAGCGGAAGGTCTCACCGCGCTCGACCAGTTCGCCCACGGTCTCGGTCTCGGCCAGCGCGAACACGACGGTGCGCGGCGTCATCACGTCGGTGGCGCGGACGTCTCCGAGCCGGAACAGGTTGTTGAGTACGCGCCCCTCGCTGCCGCCGAATAGGCCCTTCTTGGCGCCGCGCTCGGCGATCGCGCTGATCTCCTCGCGGCTGGGCTCTGCGCCATGCTTGCCGCCGCCGAGCTTGCCGGTGATCCACGCCGACACGGGGACGAAGCCCGTGTACGTCATCACGAATGTGACCGGGACGAGCGTAGCCGCGACGGCAGGCGCGAGCTTCTTCCAGTAGGTGGCACCGAGCGACTTCGGAACGATCTCGGAGACGAACAGGATCAGCACGGTGAGCACGCCGGAGATGACGCCCATCGGCACGTTGGCGAACACCTTCGCGGACTGGGCACCGACGCCGGCCGCTCCCACGGTGTGGGCGACGGTGTTGAGGCTGAGAATCGCCGCCAGGGGTCGGTCCACGTCCGACTTGAGCTGGGTGATGCGCTGCGCGGCGCTGCTGCCCTCCTTCTCCAGCGCGGCGACGTAGCCGGGCGAGATCGAGAGCAGCACCGCTTCGAAGATCGAACACGCGAACGAGACGCCCAGCGCGAGCGCCAAATAAAAGACGAGCAGGCTGACGTCGGAACTCATGCTTGGCCGGAGGATAGTCCACGCGCGTCCAGCTCGGGAACTTTGCCCTGCGGCGCCGGATTCGGGGCGCTACGCCGGGCGCCCGAGCTTCGTGGGGTCTTCGAAGAAGCGTCGCTCGACCGCGGCGTCGAACCCCAGGACCGCATGAGGGACCTGTGCCCCGACCAGCGCCAGCGCCTCCGAGGCTTTCCCGCGCGCGCACGGCAGGTTGAGCTGCGCCCCCGTCCGCGTACACACGACCAGGTGTGCGGCGCCCGAGGACGCGTGGTGCTCTGCGTACACCCAGACGACGTCCCGGGCGCGCGCTTCCAGCGTGCGGAGCGTGGGGTTTCGATAGCCGTCCCGCAGCCCCAGCCCGATGATCAGCAGCCCCAGCCCCACGAACAGGGCCGTGCAGGCGAGCGCGATCCACTGGTCGGTCTGCGAGCGCTGGGGCAGCCACTGCAGGGCGACGCCGAGCAGCGCCGACACGAGCCCCAGCACGATGGCCGCCCGCGCGCGGGTGCGCAGCATCGGCTGGAAGTACGCGGCGAGACTCATGCGCGCGTTTGGACGAGTGCGTTCGGGTCGCGTCGGAACGCGGCCTGCTTCTCTTCGGTGAAGCCCATGGCCGCGTGCGGGGCCGCCGTCTGGACGACGCGCATCGCCTCGTCTTCACGCCGAGGCGTACAGGGCAGGTGCAGCTGCGCGCCCGTGCGCGTGCAGACGACCAAATCCGACGCCACATGGTTCACGCCGTGGATCTTGTGCCTCTGCGGATAGACCGACTCCACGCTCTCGTGCGCGTCGAGCAGCGCACGAATCGCCGGATGACGGTTCGGCCCGGCCAGCCCGCGCCGGAGCAGATGGATCGACACGCCCGTAAATACGAGGCCGCCCACCACCGACCCGATCCGAACGTCCGTCGACTCCTCCCCCAAGATGCCAAGCAGCGTCATCCCCACCGCGGGCAAAGCAACGAACGCGCCAAAGCCCACGAGCGTGCGCGCTTGGCTGCGAATCCGAGGGGCGAAGTACTGGACTAGGGTTGGGGCGTTCACGGTGTTCTTCCCACACAGACGGACGTGCGGCCCGGCGGTTGCGCGAGCAGCCTGTGGTGCAACCCAACGCGGCGGATCGCGATGGATTTTTCGCTCCTGGGTAGGAGCCAAAGCGCCGCTGTATCGGGCATACCGCAAGTTTTGGCGACACCGCCAGGATCGAAAAGGACGAGCGAGGCGTCGTGATGGGTTGCACCACAGGCTGCTAGGCCGCGCCCTGATTCAGGCCTTGGCCAGCGCCTGCTCGAGGTCGGCGATGATGTCGTCGATGTGCTCGATACCGACACACAGACGGATCATGTCGTTGCTGACGCCCGCGGCGGTGAGTTCGTCGTCGTTGAGCTGGCGGTGCGTGGTCGAGGCCGGGTGGGCAGCGAGCGAGCGCGTGTCACCGATGTTCACCAGGCGCTTGAACATGCCGAGGCTGTCGTAGAAGCGCACGCCCGCTTCGAACCCACCCTTGACGCCGAAGGCGAGCAGTCCGGAGGGGCGGCCGTTGGCGTACTTCTTCGCGAGGTCGTAGTAGGGCGAGTCGGGTAGACCCGCGTAGCGGACCCACGTGACCTTGTCATGGCCCTGCAGGTACTTGGCAACCGCGATGGCGTTGTCGCAATGACGCTCCATTCGCAGGTGCACGGTTTCGATGCCCTGCAGGACCAAGAACGCGTTGAGCGGGCTGAGGGCCGAGCCGGTGTTGCGCAGCGGGACCGTCCGGCAGCGGCCGATGAACGCGGCCTCACCGAGCGCCTCGGTGTAGACGACCCCGTGATACGAGGGCTCGGGCTGGTTGAGCATGGGAAAGCGCTCGGCGTGGTCGGCCCAGGGGAACTTGCCCGAGTCGACGACGACGCCCGCCACCGAGTTCCCGTGCCCCGCCATGTACTTGGTCAAGGAGTGGACGACGATGTCGCAGCCGTAGTCGATGGGGCGAATGAGGTACGGCGTGGCGACGGTGTTGTCGACGATGACCGGAATGCCGTGCTTGTGGGCCATCTTCGCAATGGCCTCGAGGTCGGGGATGTTGCCCGCGGGGTTGCCGATCGACTCGCAGTAGATGGCGGCGGTCTTCTCGTCGATGAGCGCCTCGAGCTTGGCGGGGCTGTCGTCCTCGGCGAAGCGCACGTCGATGCCCTGCTTGGGCAGCATGTGGGCGAAGAGCGTGTACGTGCCGCCGTACAGCAGCGGCACGGACACCACGTTGCTTCCGGCTTCGGCGATCGTGAGGATCGAGTAGTTGATCGCGGCCATGCCCGAGCTGACGGCGAGGGCACCGACGCCACCTTCCATCTCGGCGACGCGCTTTTCGAGCACGTCGGCGGTGGGGTTCATGATGCGGGTGTAGATATTGCCCGGCACCGCGAGATTGAACAGGTCGGCTCCGTGCTGCGCGTTGTCGAACTCGTACGCGACCGTCTGATAGATCGGCACGGCGACGGCCTTGGTGGTGGGGTCGGTTTCGTAACCTGCGTGGACTGCGATGGAGTCTTGCTTCATGGTCTCTCTTCTCGGGTCTGGCCTCGGGTCTGGCCTCAGTTCTGGCTTCGTGGTGGTGGGGGGTCCCGCGGACCTAGCCGCGCAATCCGAGGGGATCGTCTGGGTCGATCCCCTCTGCGTACCGTCGCCCACGGTCGGGCGACGTCGTCTGCAGGATGAGCCGTAGCCAGTTGTCGAACATCGCGCGGGCGGTGCCTCGCCACGTGTTGACCAGGTTGGCCTCCAGGTCGGCCTCGGGAAACTCCGGCGGTGTCGTGCCGGCTCGCATCGCCTCGACCGCTCGCCGCTGGTAGGCGCCGACCAGCGCTGCTGCATCGGGCGTGAAGTAGTGGACCGGATGCGGCGGATAGTCGGCGCGAGCGCCATCGAGGTGGCGGTTGACCTCGCGCTTGTATTCCTTGAGCAGGCTGTTGGCGTCGTACTCCGGGTGGCCCTGGAGGAATACGAACCGGAACTGGTCGGGGCTGACCGCGGCGTGGACGCCCGCCTCGTCGCTCTCGATCAGCACCGTCAGCCCTGCAGCTTCGAGCTGTGCGCGCGAGACCTGATTGTGGCGCGACTGCGGCACCTCGAAGCATGTCTTCACGTCGCGCAGCAGCGGGTGGCGACCGACGATGCGATGGCCGTAGACCCCCCAGCACTTGGTGGGCAGCGGCGTCCGGTCGATCCCGTACAGGGCCTTGACCAGAGCGTGCGTTGCAAGACACGAACACAGCACCGTGGCGACGTTCTGAGAAGCCCAGTCCATGATCGCCCGCAGCGGCTCCCAGAATGCCTCTTGGTCGAGCGACGGGTTGGCGACGTTCGCTCCGGTGATGATCAGCGCGTCCAGACCTCCGCGCTTCAGGTCCTCGACTGACGCGTAGTGGGTGTCGACGTAGGCCTGCGTCTGCGCGCTCCGCCCCAAGCCAGGGATCGAAAACGCGTGTACGTACACCAGAGCATCCACGCCGCTGCTGCCGACGAGGTGCATGAACTGACGTTCGGTCACCGCGAGCGCGGCGTCCGGCATCATGTTGAGGAAGCCGATGTGAAGTTCGCGAGCGTCGCGTCGCTGCGCCTGCGCCGAGTCGAGCACAACGTCGCCTTGTTCGCGAAGCAGCGCGAACGTGGGCAGCGAGGAGTGCTGGACCAGCGGCATCAGCACCCCTCCACGGGCAGTTCGTAGCTCGACCCAGAAGATGCAGACGCCGACGACAGAACGACTGCTACTTATCGCCGGCGGTCGTTCACCGTCAACCGCTGACGGACCCCGGAGAAGCCCGGCGAAGCACTGGGAATCGGCGTACTGCTTCGACCCACATCAGCCTTCATCTGGTCGGATACTCTCGTAGGCACTCGACCTGGCGCCCGGAGAGTCGATACCGGCACCCATGACTGCGCACCACCCGATCATCAAGCGACTCTCTCGCGCTGCGGCCTCCGACCGCCTTGGGATGCTCGACGTCGCCACGCTGCCGGCGCTTGCCTGCGACGCGATGCTGCTCGGGGTCGAAGCCGACGCAATCGCTCAACTCGCGGGGGAGAGCCCTCACACCCATCCAGCGGAGCTCCGCGACCTCTTCAGCGAAGTCTTGCAGGCGTTGGAGATCGGTCCCTTCAGCCGACTCGAAGCGGCGGAGTTCCTGAAGCGGGTGCTCGCCCGCGATGTCGTCGACGGCGCCATCGCGGCCCGGGACGGCGCCGGCCAGATCGTTGCGCTCGAGCGAGAGGTTGGCGACGAGACGCCGACCGGCCCCTACGCCGGAAGCGGGTTCGGCATCGCCGAGCTTCTCGGCCTGTACTACGCGTTCGACGACATCGAGAGTCTCCAAGGCGCACGGAAGGCCCGCCACGTCGCCGAAATCGAGACCGAGATCGTAGATGCGTGCCGGCGCATCGCGGCGGGCGCGACGGCCTGACCTGACGTCGTTCGCTTCGCAGCGCATCGGGATGAAGCGTCGCTCGAAGCTTGGTATTCGAGCCCGGGCCCGCGCGCTGCGGTGAGCAAGACACGATGACGAAACAGCTCCGGTACCCGCTCGGCCAGTCCATCCTGTGCAACATGGGGTCCAGCGGCTGGCACCTCGGAACCATCATCGCGCTTCACTACCGTGAGGACGACTGGCCACCAGGGCAGACCGCCCCCTACCAGGTCGTCCTCGATGCAGACCGAAGCTTGATCTACGTGCCCGAAGACGACGCTCGCTACTGCCGCGCCGCGACGGCCGAAGACAGGCGCATCGCTCGACGCCCCGACGCGCTCGCCGCCCTCCCCGACGACGAAGTGCCCGCCCGCCCGGACGCGGGTCTCGGCGCGCTGCGCTGCACGGAAGCATCGACCACCCCCGCCCGCTCTGACTATCGACGTGCTCGCTGTCAGGGCTGTAACGACTGCCCGTGCTCCTGGTCGGCGGTCGAGCTGTACAGCGAGCACTATCGCTGCGCGACGCGCAACGGGCTCGAGGTCACCCGACACACCGTCGACCTCGGGACGTTCCGGGTCGGCGACGCCCTCGACCATTCGCCGGATGCCGGCTTGCCGCGAACGGGCTTCTTGCAGTGCCCAACGCGCGTCCGGCTCCCGCCGGGCGTTCGTATTCTCGACGATGGCGCCTTGAAGGGGCAGGTCGAGTTCGATCCGCACCGGGCATCGACGTATCGGGTGCAGCTCGTGGCGGTGAGCGCGGCCTCCTGGGAGACGCCGTCGGTCGGACTCGTGCGGCTCGAGATCACGTTCGACGTGCAGGACAACGTCCCGCCACCCAGCTTCGACCTCGATGTCTTGACCGAGCGGAAGCGGCGAGCCCGAGCCAAGGCCGAGGCCCTCTACCGCGACCTCGTCGAAGCCTGGGAGGCGTGGGAGGACGGCGTACTGAATCACCGCGACACCTGCGAGCGGATGTGTGCGCGCCTGCAGGACCTACGCGCGCTGCTCGAAGAAGAGCCCCGACTCGATGGCGGCTGGTGGTGGGTCCAACTTGGCGGTTTTCACATGAACGTGCACAAGCTGCTCGAGAACACCTTGTTCGAGTGCGAGCTGTACCTGGGTCACGCGCTCACGTTCGGGGACCCCGAGGTTCGACGGCAGGCAGAGCAAAACCTCGCGGGCTGCTACCAGAAACGGAAACTCGAAGCGGCGCGGTTCCTGTGGATCGACGGACTCGAGCACGTGATGGACGGCGCTTGGGAAGCCGCAGCGCAAACGCTGCACATCGCCGGCCGTCAGCAGGACGGCTGGGGCTGGGCGGTGAACAACGGGGACATTTGGATCAGCGAGGCCGCCGCGCGGCTGGTCCGGGGCGCTGAGCTGGAGGCGCAGGGTGAGACGGGCGAGCCATGGATCGCCCAAGCTGCGCAGTGTCTGCAGCGAGGCATCGCCCGGTCGAACGAAGGCGGTGCATTTGGGCCACAAGGGCACCCCTGGGCTGCAGACGTCACCGCTGCGCTCACCGCATATCGAAGCGGCGAAAACCGTGCTTCATGGCTGGAGGCGTTCAAGCTCCAGACCACGTCATGGTGCGCACGTGTTCTTGGCGGCACGGCACCGTTCCCGCCCAAGCTGCGACCTCGACGAGAGGACGCGGCGTCGCTGCTCCAGCGCATGCCCACGTACGACCTCTGACCGCGCCTCGAGACGCCACTGCGAACTGCGCGATGGGCTTCAGCTCCAGCGAAGCTCACAGAGCGGCTCGTGGGCGGAGAACCGCCCGCGTTCGTCGAAGTTCTTTCCGTCGTCGAGTGCGAGCGCGCCCTCGAAGACGCTCTGCAACTCCATCAGGCACCCTGACGGACGAGCGCCTGCTTCCGCCACACCATGGCGAGCCAAGGTTGCTCCGCACGTGGGCGACCTGGGGGGCGGTAGTAGTGCTCGAGTTCGACGAAGCCGCTGCGAGACGCCAAGTCGCGCCAGCGGTCCAGGTCGAGAAAGCTGCCGTAGCGGGCGCCGTTGAAGCCCTCTTGGTTGTCGCCGCGGGGGTTCGAAGCAAAGAGAACGCCGTCGGTGCGAAGTGCCTGCCACAGCTGCGAGAGCACGCGGGGCAGCTCTTGGGTGGGAATGTGAAAAAGCGAGGCGTTGGCGAAGATGCCGTCGAACGACGACGGCTCCAGCGACAACGCGAGAAAGTCCTGGTGCAGGACCTCACACCCCGAGTGCTCGCGCGCCAGCTCGCAGAAGCGCGCCGCCCCGTCGAGTCCGACGACATCGTGCCCCGCCGCATCGAACGCGATCAGGTCACGCCCCGGCCCGCAGCCAAAGTCGAGGATGCGCGCGGGGTGCTTTGCGGCGAGGTGCCGAAGCAGCGCGTCCCGGTTTTGGCTGACGTCGTGGTCCCGCGTGCCCTCCCAGAAGTCTTCGGCATGGGCTTGGTAGTGCCCCAGCGTCGAGGTGACGATCTGCGCGAGGGCTTCCTGATCCAGCCTGGGTGATGGAGGCACGGTGGGCGCAGGATACCGGCAAGGCAGGTGTTCGGCGAGCCGACCTCGCCATCGATACCGCGACCGCGGTAGCACCACATCGAGGCTCCGCCGCCGCGCGCGACCGCAGGCGTCATCGAGCGGAACGACCCGCCCCAAAAAACGCTCCCGAGCGTTCTCGCAGAGAAGCTCCGCATCACGCCGCGGGCCGTGGCCCAACGCGTCGCGAAGCTCGCGACGATGGGCTTGGTCGAACGCGTCCCCGGATCCCTCTTACGGACGGGCACGCTTCGTCCGCTTCACCCGCAGGGGTCAGCAGGACATTCTCGTCGGGTTCGCGGTGTTCGAAGCGGTGGAGGCCTCCGCTCCATGTTCCCCCTCGGGGTCATGAACTCGCCATCGCCTCCCCGATCTCGAGGACCTGCTCGCGCAGCCACTGGTGCCCAGGGTCGGCGTCCATCCACCGTGCCCAGGTCAGTGACGCTTGGTACGGCATCGGACCGATCGGGGGTTCGAAGAGCTCGAGTGCCCAGTGCTGGGCGAAGATACGCGCGGCGCTCGTCGGCACCGTCATGATCAGGTCGCTCCCCGCGACGATGGCCGGAGCGGAGAGAAAATACGGCGTCCGCCCCACGATGCGACGCTCCAGCCCGCGGTCGGACAGGTGACGGTCCACGGCGTGCGTGCCGCGTCCGGTGATACGAAACACGGCATGGGGCCAGTGGGCGTAGCGCTCCGCGGTGAGCTCTCCGTCGAGCAGCGGATGACCGCGTCGCACGACCCCCAGCATGCTCTCCGCGAGGAACGGAACCGAGACCATGTCGCTGGGGACCTCTCCGAACCCGGTGATGGCCAACTCCGTCTCGCCGCCGCGCAGCTGCTCCCAGACGCGATCCCGGTCGTACGGCACCACGGTCACGTCAATCCCCGGTGCAGTTGCGGCCACCCGTGAGAACAACTCGGGCACCAGACTGATCGCGTAGGTATCCAAACATGTCAGGGTGAAGCTGCGCGTGATCGAGCCGGGGTCTACGGCGTCGTCGGTGAAGACCCGCTCGAGATCACGCAGTGCGATCCGCAGCGGTCCGGCCAACGCCTCGCACCGCGGCGTCGTGACCATGGCCCGGCCGCTGCGAACCAGGATCGGATCCCCGAGAATGTCGCGCAGCCGCCCCAGCGTTTGGCTCATCGCCGACTGCGTGATGCCGAGTCTCTGCGCCGCCCGAGTGACGTGTCGCTCCTGAAGCAACACGTCGAGCGCAACGAGCAGGTTGGTGTCGATCTGACTGAGCCGCACGCCTGATATTAGACACGCTACTTTCCAAATAAGAACAATCACCTTCACTTCTTAGGCGTTGAAACTAGGCTGAGCGGGCACTGAAAAGGCATTTCACGATGAACACCCCATCCACTCGCATTGCACTCGTGACCGGCGCCAACCGCGGCATCGGTCTGGAAACCGCTCGCCAACTTGCCCAGCAGGGCGTCACCGTCTTGATGGCAGGCCGCTCGGAAGCCGCGATTCAGTCCGCCGCGAACGCCCTCGCCAGCGAGGGTCTCTCGGTTCGACCCGTGGTGCTCGACGTCGTCGATGGCGATCAGATCGCGGCCGTCGCTCAGCGCATCGACGCTGACTACGGGCGACTCGACATCCTGGTCAACAACGCCGGGATCATCACGGGCGAGTCGTTCATGGAGAACAGCAGCCGCACGATCAGCCAAGATGCGCTGCGCCAGACCTACGAGGTCAACGTCTTCGCTCCGATCGCGCTGACCCACGCGCTGCTGCCTCTGCTCGAGAAGGCACCCGCGGCTCGGATCGTCAACCTGTCGAGCATCTTGGGCTCGCTGAACGTCAACCGCGACTACGACAGCGACTGGGGCGGCGCAAAGCCGCTGGCGTACAACAGCTCCAAGGCCGCGCTGAACATGTTCACCATTCAGCTCGCGGCTGCGCTGCGCGACACGCCGATCAAGGTGAACTCGGCCCACCCGGGCTGGGTCAAGACCGAGCTGGGAACCGACGCCGCACCGATGGAGGTGGTCGACGGGGCCAAGACCAGCGTCGCGCTCGCGCTGCTCGATGCCGACGGACCGACCGGGTCCTTCGTCCACCTCGGCGAGACCGTGCCGTGGTAACCGGTACGGCCGTGGTCACGGGTGCCGATCGGGGGATTGGCTTCGCGCTCGTTCGCCATCTGCACCGGCGCGGCACCTCGGTCATCGCCGGCTGCTTGTCGCCTTCGGAGCCGCTCGAGCAGCTCGGCGTCCGCGTAGAGCCGCCGGACGTCTCTCGTCCGCAGAGCGTCGCCGACTTCGCCCGACGGCTTCAGGACGTCTCGCTGGACCTGCTCGTCAACAACGCGGGCGTCGCATGGCGGAGCACCCTCGACGACCTTGCCGAGGAAAACATCCTCGCGCAGTTTCAGGTCAATGCAATGGGCACGCTGCGAACGACGGCGGCACTTCGACACCGCCTCCGAGACGGCGCGAAGGTTGCGATCGTCACCAGCCGCATGGGCAGCATGGGCGACAACGACTCGGGCGGTGCGTACGGCTATCGCATGAGCAAGGCCGCGCTGAACGCTGCGGGCGTCTCGCTGGCCCACGACCTCGCGCAGCGGAGCATTGCCGTCGGGCTCGTCCATCCTGGCTTCGTCCGTACCGCCATGAGCGACGGACGCGGCCATCTCGGACCCGAGCAGGCCGCCGAAGGAATCCTTGCGCGGGTCGACGCGCTCTCGATGGAGACGAGCGGCACGTTCGTCCACATCAACGGCGCCCCCCTGCCGTGGTGATGAAGCCTGACGTCGCAATCGTCGCGTCAGTCCACGCTGACGTAGCGACAAAAGGGCTCGGGTGAGGGTGCCGGGCGGAGCCATGCGACGTCGTCGAGGTCTTGGCCTGGCCACATGCCGTGCACGATGATCGAGATGCGTCGCACGCGAGCGACGTCGCGGAGCTGGTCCAAGACGTGGGCCGCAGTCGGCTCGGGGAACGAGAAGAAGAGGAAGTAGGCGTCCGCGTCGGGGACCCGGTGGTGCGCAAGGTCGGCGCATCGATGGACGACGCCACGGCTCAGACCGAGTGCTCGCGTCACGCGTACGGACTCGGCAACGCGTTCGCGGACGACTTCGAGACCCGTGAAGCGCACGTCGGGCCGCAGCAGGCCGAGGACGAATCCGAGGCGACCAAAGCCCGATCCGAGGTCCACGATGTGCGTGCCGGTGTCGAGCGTTCGTGCCAGCGCCACAAAGTCTTCGTACCGGGTTTGGGTGACGTCCTCACCCGGGCCTTGCCAACACCATTTGCCCTCGAGTTCCGGATCGTCGTCGATCCGTCGCCGCGCGAGGTCTGCAACGCCCTCGACGTCGAACCCGAGCAGGCGATCGAGCGCGCGATTCGAAAGCCCAACCCCGGCGTCTTCGAGCAGTTGGCGTGTCGTCGAGCCGCGGACGGCGTCCGGCACGGCGTCCAGCGCCTGCAGACAGGCCTCCGTGTAGCCCTGCCCGGACCAGACGCGATGAACGTCGGTCGCCCCACGAAGCTCGACCCCTGCCGCGGCATGTGCGGCGGTCATGTCCGGCAGAGAATGCAAGCGAACGAGGTCCAGCCCCGAGAGACGACGGATCTGATGGAGGCCTGCCCAGCGCGGCGTCGCCAAGAGGCGCCACAACGGCGGCCGCGCGGTGGTCGAACCAGGCCACGCGCTGACCACACGATGGAGGTACCGCGCGAGTGCAGCCGGCCCGGACAGGCGCCGCTCGATCAGTCGCGCAGCTTCGCGGATCGCTTGCCTCGGCCGCGCTTGCCTCGCCCCTTGGGATTGCCCTCTGCGCACGATCGAATCGCCAGGTTGATGGTGGACCCGTCCTCGATGCCGTGGTCGGACAATGTCCGGCCGTCGTCGAGTTCCTTGCCGCGATGTGTGAGCCGCTGGAGTCGAGGCGGAAGCAAGGACTCGTCTTCGATCCTCGCCTTGAGCTTGCGGACGGTCAGCGCCGGCGTGACGGAGATGCTGAGCGTCTTGCCCTTGGCCGTCTTGATGCGGACCTTGATTTCACTGCTCGTGTCCTTGCCGCTGCGCTTCTTGATGATCAAGTGAAGCGTCGACTCGTTGTTGATGTTGTAGTGCGAGAGCGACTTGCCGTCCTCGAGCTGCTTCCCCGCGAAGATCAGACGCTGGCGCTTGACCGGATGCCCTTCGGTGCTGGCGATCCGAGCCTTCACGGATCCTACGCTGTCGCCGGACTCGACATCGAGCGTGATCGTCTTGCCCGTGAGCGTCTTGACGAACACCCGCATGCCTGGGCTCGTGCCTTTCGCCCCTTTGTCGTCTCGGAGCTTGAGGACCAGGTGCAGCGTGGACTCGTTTTGAATGTTGTAGTGCGAGAGCGTCTTGCCGTCCTCGAGCTGCTTGCCTGCGAAGATCAGCCGCTGCTTGCTGGTCGCGTGGCCTTCTTCGTCTTCGATCTTACGCTTCACCGAGGCGATCGTGTCGCTCGAGCCCACGTCGAGCGTGATCGTCTTGCCCGTGAGCGTCTTGACGAAGATCTTCATGCCACCGTCGGCATCCGAGTCTCCGCGAAGCTTGATCACGAGGTGGAGCGTGGAGTCGACCTGGATGTTGTAGTCGGCGAGCGTCTTCGCGTCCTCGAGCTGCTTGCCCGCAAAGATCAGGCGCTGCTTGCTGGTCGCGATGCCTTCTTTGGCCGCCACTTTTCCTTTGACCGACGCGATGGTGTCGTTGGATCCGACGCTGAGCGTGATCGTCTTGCCGGTCAGGGTCTTGACGAAGATCCGCATCGACGCCTGCGCGCCGCGAGGCAACAAGTACGCGACCACGCTCGATGCAGCCATGAACAGGAGGTTTCGGCGCTCTGTTTTCATCCAGACCCCAGCGGTGACGGATGGAAGTATCGAACGGCGGCTCGGCTTCACGCAACCGAGCCGAGCCCGCACATCCCTTGCCCCATGAACCGAGGTGGTACGGTCCACGCGATGCGGGTCCTGGTGCGGGTCGAGTTTCGTGGCGAGAGCTTCGACCTCTATCCCGGTGACCTGATCGGGCGCTCCGACGCGGCCGCGCTGACGCTGAGCGAGCCTTCGGTATCCGAGGCGCACGCACTGGTCAGCGTCCGCCGGGGGTCGCTCTGGCTCCTGTCCCTGCGCAGGCTCGTCGCCGTCCGAGGAGAGCCGAAAAGCGAGCTCCCGCTACGTCCAGGGTTGGTGCTGGAGTTTGCCGACGGGGTCCACGTGCGCGTGCTCGACGTGCAACAACCCGAGCACGTCCTCGCGCTCGAAGAGCAAAGCCTCGGTCGAAGACTGCTCCCCAACGTTGCAAGCTTGTGGGCCGGTCCCCCGGTTCGCATGCTGGACCGCTTCGTCCCCGGCGCGGACGCGCACCTGTGGTGGCGGGGCGAGCACTGGGAGATTCGGCTCGACGGCGAGCAAGCCCGGCCGCTCCAACCAGACAGCACCTTCACGCTGGGGACCGCCTGCATCGAAGTGCTCAGCCTGCCGGTGGCCAAGCTCGAACAAACGATGACGCGACCCGAAGGCGGCGTGTCGGCACCGCTGCGTATCGTCGCGCACTACGACTCCGTCGAGTTCCACCGCAAGGCTCGTCCCGCGTTCACTGTCGGGGGCATCGGCGCGCGCATCATCAGCGAGCTCGTGCTGCTCGATGGACCCGTCGACTGGTCCGTCGTCGCGACCGAGGTCTGGGGACATGCCGAGCCCGCTGAGCTGCGACACCGATGGGACGTCGCGCTCGGGCGCTTGCGCAACAAGCTCCGTGCCGGGGGCCTGCGTGGCGACCTGCTCCGCGCCGACGGTACGGGCCGCATTCAGCTCGCGCTCAATCCCCACGACGTCGCCGAGAACCGCACATGAGCGAGTCGCGGGCAGGATGGAGCGCGTTGGATCCGGCGGACGCCGTTCAGGGCGACAGCGACAGCGCGCGCAACATCGCCACCCCGGAGCACGCGCGGTACGAGATCCACGACCGTATCGGCCAAGGCGGCATGGGCACCGTCTTCGTCGCGCTGGACAGGCGCCTTGGCCGAGAGATCGCGCTGAAGCGCGTGTCGCTGGTCGCCTCTTCCCCCAACGCGCAGGAACGACTCGCAAAAGAGGCCGAGATTACGGCGTGGCTCGAGCACCCGAGCATCGTCCCCGTCTACGACGCCGGCATTGAGTCCGAAGGAACGCACTTCTACACGATGCGTCTGGTCCGCGGCCGATCGCTTCGCGAGGCGATCGCAGAGGCGGGACCACCCGGTGACGAGCGCGCCCTTCGTGCGCTGCTTCGCCACTACCTTGCGGCGTGCCAAGCAGTCGCGTTTGCCCACAGCCGCGGGGTCGTCCACCGAGACCTGACGCCCTCGAACATCATGGTCGGTGCGTTCGGAGAGACCCAGGTCGTCGACTGGGGGCTCGCCGCGCGCGTCGAAGACCGAGCGCTGTCGGTGGTCGGTACGCCGGGCTACATGAGCCCCGATGACGCGGCGACGACCCGAGGCGACGTGTGGAGTCTCGGCGCCATTCTCAAGGACATGCTCGCGCCGAAGGGGACCCCGCTCGACAGCCTCGACGAGTCCACGCCGACCGAGCTGCGCGCGGTGCTGCGGGGATGCCTTGCGGACGACCCGGCCGAACGGTTCGCCGACGCCGGCGCGCTCGCCCAGGAAGTGGAGCACTACCTCGACGGTCGCCGCGTCACCTCTCACGACTACTCGCTGGCCGAGCTGCTCGGTCGCGCGTGGAAAGCTCGGCGCCCCCAGATTTTGGCGGTGAGCGCCGCCGTGGTCGTCGTCATCGCCGTGTCGGTCTTGGCGTCGCTGCGTCTGAGGGCCGAGAGAGACCGCGCCACCGAAGCCGAACGAGAGACGACGGTCGCACTACGGGCCCAGTCCGATGCCTTGCGCGAGTCGTTGGAGCAGCAAGCGGTCGTGCTGCTGGGCGAGGGCCGAGCCCGAGCATCGGAGGCGGCTGCGCTGCGGGCGTTGAAGCTCGGCGAGACACCGGGGCTTCGTGGCGCCCTACTCGACCTTCACGCTCGACCTCGCCCGACGCTGATCACGGAGGCCGCGCTGCCCGAGTGCGACCGAATCGAGCCCGCGGGTCCGAATACGCTCGTGTGCTGGGGCGACGGCTCGGTCACCGCGTTCGATCGAGAGACATCCGCACCGCGATGGTCCCACGACGTCGTCGCGACCGAAGTCCGGGGACTGCCCCACGCGGTGGCGGTCCTGGGCAGTGCTGGCGTCCTGTCGCTGCATGCGATCGACAGCGGTACGACGATCGCTCGGTGGTCGCGCCAGAGCCGATTCGCAGGCATCGCCCGAGACCACGGCGGAGCATGGCTCGCAACGTCGGGGGGCGGTTTTCTGGACGTGGTGGGGACCCACGCTCCCTATCAGCACCTCAAGCTCGACGCGTGTGGGGATGAACTCGTCGCCGCCGTCGGGCTGGGAACCAACCGCGTCTTCGTCGCCTGTCGCTCGGGGCGAGTCCTCGGCGCGGACATCGGCACGTGGACGTTCGACGCCGTCGGAGTCGTTCCGAACTTCGACCCATCGGTCCCGCTCGTGGCGGTGGCGGTCCGTCACGACGATCGTTCGCTGGCGATCTCGGACTCCAACGGTGAGGCCGTCCAGCTGCACGCGAGTGGCGACGTCGCTGCGGGCCGTACCAAGGTCGCGCCGGGGATGGCCACGCTCGCGTTCGTCGGCGAGCACGTCTTGGTGAACCCCGCCGGGGGCAACCCTGCCCTGTGGAACCTCGCCGGGCGAACCCGACTGCTAGAGTTTCCCGGCTCCAGCGTTTTCTACCAACGCTCCGATGCAGTCTTCCTCTCCATCGACGGGACCGTGGGTCGCATGTGGCCGGCACCCGCCGACGTCGCTGCAAGCGCATTTCGAGCCGACGCCGGCGTCGCCGCGGCGAGCCAGACCGACACCCTCGTGGCAGCCGCGAGCGCGGACGGGGTCGTGTCCATCTGGCAACCCGACGGCTCGCGCGTTCGGGTGCTGCGGATCGGCTCTGAGGTCATCAAGCGCGCCGTTTTCTCTCCGGATGGACAGACGCTTGCCGTCGCGTTCGGCAGCGATACGGGCCTGCGGCTCTTCGACACGACGACGTGGAATGCCCTGCCTGCGCAGAGCTTCCCTGGCGGCGTACGCAGCCTCGACTGGCGTGGCGATGAGCTCGTCGTGGCGCCGTATCAAGACCGCGTCCACCTCGTCCGCGGTCACGCGGACAACCCCGGCGGGCCGACGGGCGCGCTCGACCTCAGCATCAACGCGCGAGGGGATATCGCCGCGCTCGGTGCAGACGGCACGGTGTGGTGGTGTGACGCCGACGCATCCACGTTCCGTGAAGTTCTCGAACGTCCGGGTACTGGGCTCGTGCACGCCCTCGCGCGTGGACCATCCCTCGCGACGGCGAAGGGTCCCGACGTCCAACTCCATCGCCTCGACGACGGCTCCGCGGTGGGCTTTCGCGTCGACTCTGCAAGCGCCACCGACATCGCCAGCTCCGCTGACGACCGCTACCTTTTCGTCGCGACCATCGACGGAGCCGTCGAAGTGTGGACGACGAACGCGCCTGCCCTCGTCGCGCGCTGGTCGGCCCACAAGGCACGGGTCTCTCATCTGCGCGTCCACCGAGACCAACTACTCAGCGCCGGATGGGACGGATGGGTGAAGCGCTGGCGCCTCGCCCCGCTCGACTTCGACGCATCTCGATTCCATCGCGAAAGCACCGCGGCGTGGGGTCAGGGTCACCGCTGAGCCCACATCGAGGCCGACCTGTGAGATCCGCGAGAGATGTACCGGCGCAGCGGCACGTCTACGCTCGATCTGATGCCGGATCGCCCTCTGGACCTCGTTCATCCACGTTTTCGCCCGCTCCACGTCCGTCGCCGCGCACATGGCACCGCGGCACTTTTGGCCCTCTCGCTCCCAGGCTTGGCATCGCTGGGGTGCTCCGCGAGTCCCGGCGCCGAGACCCCGACGACGTCGACCTCGACCGGGTCGGACGACGCGGACGAGTCCTCCGGAGCGCATGAATCCCACGGGTCCTCGACGGCGGCCACCGACGAAGGCTCGACGGGATCGGGCAACGCGGCCACGGACGCCGAGACTTCGACCGGGTCATGCTTCGACGACGACGAAGATACGGTCTGCGACGCCGATGACGTGTGCGAGGACGGCGACGACACCCTGGATGCCGACGACGACGGGATTCCCGACGCATGCGATGCGTGCGACGGCAGCGACGACGCCGTCGACCGGGACGATGACGGCGTGCCTGATGGATGCGACGTCTGTGCGGCGGGCGACGACGCAGCCGACAGCGACCTCGACGGCGTCCCCGATGCCTGCGACGCCTGCGAGTCGGCCGACGATGCGCTCGATCGCGACGGCGACGGCGTCCCCGATGCCTGCGACGTGTGTCCCGGAGAAGACGACGCCCTGGATGCCGACGACGACACGGTCCCCGACGGCTGCGACATCTGTCCGGACGGGGACGACCGCGTCGATACCGACCGCGACGGCGTCCCCGACGACTGCGACGTCTGCCCGCTCGACGCCCTCGACGACAGCGACGACGACGGCGTCTGCGACAGCGACGACACCTGCCCCGGCTCGGACGATGGACTCGACGCGGATGCGGATACGGTGCCCGATGGCTGCGACGTCTGTGACGGCTTCGACGACCTTCTCGACGCCGACGGCGACGCTGCACCCGACGACTGCGACATCTGCCCGCTGGACGCGCTCGATGACTCGGATGCCGACGGGAGCTGCGACAGCGACGACATCTGCGATGGGTTCGATGACTTCGTCGACGCGGATGGAGACACGGCCCCCGATGGGTGTGACCTCTGCGATGCAGAGACCGATACGATCGACCTCAACGCAGACAGCGTCCCGGACTGCAGCCAATCGATCGTGCTCAACGGCCAGTTCAATACGCTGGACGGGTGGACGTCGGGTGCGGGTGGAACGGCTCCGATCACGTTGAGCTCGCTGGACAGCAACGGCGTCCCGCCCTCGGGGTCGGTCCGGATCGCCGCCTCCGCCAGCGGAACCGGGTTCGGATTCCCTCCCGGCACGCTCATCGGACTGGTGCGCGCGGAGTCCCTCTCGGGCTCGCAGTGCATTACGGTCACGCCGGGCGCCTCGTACGAGATGCACTACGAGATCCTCGACGACACGGGCGGCGGCGGTGGCTTCGACCTCTTCGGCGTGGTCGTGAACGAGTACGCGAGTCCGACGTGCGCGGGATCCCAAACGCCGACCAACTTCGCCGCGAGCGGTGCGGTCTTCGAAGCGGGCGCGACGACGAATGCCATCCGCGTGGGCATCTCGAGGATCAGCGACACCCCTGGTCAGGCGGTGGTGGTGGACAACTTCTCCTTCATCCCGCTGTGAGCTGCAGTCCGCGAACGCATCGTCGGCACCGCTGCGTCTGCTACCCTCCGCGCGTGTCGGCATTGCGCATCGTTGGATTGGTCATCACTGCGCTCGGAGCCCTGGCCGCCGTCTTCCCAGGATGGTTCGAGCCCCTGACCGGTGGCCCCGAACCCGCCGTCGACACGTTCGAAGCCATCGAGCGGCGCATTCGCGGCGGCATGCTGTCCGGGGTGGGACTGCTGCTCATCGCCCGAACCGAGCTGCGCCCGTGGTCGGTCACGATTGCCTCTCTTCTGCTCTACGTGCTGCTGGGAGCCCTCGTAGCGCGGATTCTCGGCATCCTGGTCGACGGCTCGGTCTCGCGACAGTGGCTCTTGGTCGCCGTGGAATGCGGGCTGCTCACCGTCGCGGCGCTGTGGCTGTGGCGCGCATCGGCGGGCGGCTGAGCGGCATCTCGCGCGGCTGGAACGCTTGCGTCTGCGCCCGCCGCTTGGCGGACAGAGCTAGGGAGATGGCGCGCAGAGACAGCCCGCCGAAGATCGATGCCGCTAGACTTGGGATGAGAGGTCTCGATGGCGAACAATCAGGTGTATGCGATCGGGGAAGGCTGGAAAGGTGTGCTGGCCTCGGTCGGCGTGGACTACGTCGACGTGCTTCGACGCGCGCAGCTGCCTGAAGACCTCCTCAACCGCGAAGATGTCCGGCTCACCACCGAGTCCTTCTTTCGCTTCTTCGAGGCGCTCGACGACAGCGTCGACGACGCGAACTCTGGGTCCGCCTGACGGAGGCGATGAACCCCGAGTTCTTCACGCCGCCGGTTTTCGCCGCCTTGTGCAGCCCGAATCTCGCGACGGCGGCCGAACGACTGGCGCGTTTCAAGCCTCTGATCGGCCCGATCGCACTCGACGTTCGCGACGGCGCCGAGCGCTTCGAGATCAGCTATCGATGGAAGGACCCAACGCTGCGACAGCCCGCGTACATGCACGGCCTCGAGGCGCTCTTCGTCACCAACCTGGCGCGCCTCGGTACGCGGCAAAGGATCCGGCCGACAGAGGTCGTCGTCCCGGAGTTCCCGCGCGACCCCCAGCCGTTCGAAGCGTTCCTGGGCATTCGCATGACGCGAGGGGACATCATCCGCGTCACGTTCAACTCGGCCGATGCGCACCGGCCGTTCCTGACCGCCAACCGTGCGATGTGGGACATCTTCGAGCCCGAGCTGCGGCGCCGCCTGTCCGACCTCGAAGGCGACGCGACCTTCGCCGAGCGTACGCGCACCGTCTTGATGGAGGGACTTCCCAGCGGGCAGTTCGCCGTGGACGACGTGGCGACGCGGCTCGCCGTCAGCTCCCGAACCCTGCAGCGCCGGCTGCGGAGCGAGGGCACCAGCTTCAAGGAAGTCGTCGACGCAACGCGCGAGACCTTGGCGCGGCACTACCTCGGCCGTACGCGGCTCACCGCCACCGAGATCGCCTACCTGCTCGGCTTCGACGAAGCCACGTCGTTCTTCCGCGCGTTCCACCGCTGGACCGGCACCACGCCCGAGGCTCTGAGACAGCAATCCTCGGCCGAGTCACTCCAGGCGTGACGAACGTTCACGCGAGCGGCCGCTCCGACAAGACCTACAGCGCGGCCATCACGGCGTCGATCGAGTCCCTCATCACGGCGACGAGTTCGTCCGCCTGCGCTTCTGTCATGACCAGCGGGGGTGCGAACAGCATGTGGTCGCCACGGTTGCCCTCGACGGTCCCGCGACACGCGTAGGTGACGACACCGCGATGAAGGGCCTCCGTCTGAATGCGCTTGGCGACGGTCAGCTCGGGCGCGAACGGCTCCTTCGTTGCGGCGTCCTCGACGAACTCGATGCCGAGGAACATCCCGGTCCCTCGCACGTCGCCCACCCCGCGCCGTTCGAGCAGCGTACGCAGGCCCTCGAGCAAATGTGCGCCCACCCGGGCCGACTGCGCCACGAGCTGCTCATCTTCGATGACGTCGAGCACCGCCTCACCGACCGCGGACACGAGGGGGATGCAGGAGTAGGTCTGCCCGCTCTGAAACGGAAGGCCGCTGGCGACGATCGGCTCCAAGACGCGGTCGTGGGCGATGACTGCGCCCATGGGGATGTACCCGCCGCTGATGCCCTTGGCGCACGCGAGGATGTCGGCGTGCGCCCCGAAGTGCTCACAGCCAAACGCCCGGCCCGTGCGGCCGAACCCGGTCATCACCTCGTCGGCGATCACCAGCACGTCGTGGGCACGGCAGAGCTCGGCCATGCGCTCGAAGTAGCGGGCCGTGGGCGCCACAGCGCCAAGCGCAGCACCAACGACAGGCTCTGCCACGAACGCGATCACCTCGTCGGCGTGCTGCTCGAGGACGCCGCGGGCCTCTTCGATGAGGCTGTCCTCGTACGCCTGCTCAGACAGGCCCTGGGGACGACGCCACGGAAAGCACGGCGAGAGGTGCAGGTGTCGGCCACCCATCAGGCCCAGGTAGAACTCTCGGCGAGGCTTCAGGCCCCCGACGTCGAGCGCAAGGATCGAGTTGCCGTGGTACGAGCCGTGCCGCCCCATCACACGGGTCCGCGTGGTCCGGCCCTTGGCGCGGTGGTACTGGTAGGCGAGCTTGATCGAGTTCTCGATCGCCTCGGTCCCGCCGCAGATCGTCCAGGCGTGGTTGAAGCCCTCCGGCGCAAACCCGCAAAGCCGCCCGAGGTACCCCTCGAGGACCTCGCTGTGAAACACGTGCGTCGGGTGCACGGCGAGCGTCTGGGCCTGTCGGCTCAGCACTTCGGCGACCCGGGGATGGCCATGCCCGAGGTTCGTCACGGCGGCCGTACAGCCACTGGCGTCGAGGTACCGCCGCCCTTGCCGGTCGATGACGTAGGCCCCCTCGCCCGAGACCACCTCTGGATAGGCCGCTTCGTAGTCGGCACAGATCAGTTGGGACTGGATGACGTGGCGGGGGCGCACGGCCGTAGTGTAGCGGTACCGCATCGCCCGGCGTGGCCACGGCTCAGCCGTCGCCGCGCAGGGTCCAGATCTCGCGGCCCGTCTTGAGCACCTTGCGGTCGATGTTGAAGCCGTCCGCGCCTTCGGACATCGCCGTCTCCTGGAGTTCGGCAATGTCCGCGTCCGTGCCGTCACAGAACCCGATGGGACGCGGGTTGTTCGGCTGCACGAGCTGGACCTGAAGCTCCCCGCGGTCCCACCGCGTCTGCGTCTCGTTGCTGTGCGGGTAGATCATCTACGCGAGCCTACGCCGGTTCCCCTTCTGAAGCACGACGCGGGACCTCCGCCGGCGATGCACTTTGCAAAAGCAAACCGCTTGCAATACCGTGCGCACGTTGGAGACGCACCTCCATGGAAACGCACACGCCCGCCATCGACGCACGCCTTCCCGTCACCGTTCTGTCCGGCTTTCTCGGAGCCGGCAAGACCACCCTGCTCAATGAAGTCCTCAACAACCGCGAGGGCCTGCGCGTCGCGGTGATCGTCAACGACATGAGCGAGGTCAACATCGACGCGGCCCTCGTGGAGCGCGGCGGTGCCGAGCTGTCCCGGACCGAGGAGAAGCTGGTCGAGATGTCCAACGGGTGCATCTGCTGCACGCTGCGCGACGACCTGCTCGCCGAGGTCTCTCGCCTTGCCCAGGAGAAGCGCTTCGACTACCTGCTCATCGAATCGACGGGCATCTCCGAGCCGATCCCGGTCGCGCAGACCTTCACGTTCGAAGACGAAGAGGGCGTCAGCCTCAGCCAGGTCTCGCGACTGGATACGATGGTGACCGTCGTCGACGCGGCGAACTTTCGGCGTGACTATACCGCCGCCGACGCGCTCGCGGACCGCGGCGAATCCCTCGGGGAGGACGACCACCGCACGGTCACCGACCTGCTCATCGACCAGATCGAGTTCGCCGACGTCATCGTGCTCAACAAGCTCGACCTGGTGACCGAAGCGCAGGCCAACGAGGTGAAGGCGATCATCGAGGCGCTCAACCCCGGCGCGAAGGTCATCCCCGCCACCCGCAGTCAGGTCCCGCTGAGCAGCGTCTTGGACACCGGCTTGTTCGACTACGACAAAGCCGAGGCCTCGGCGGGCTGGATTCGCGAGCTGGCCGGCGAGCACACGCCGGAGACCGAGGAGTACGGCATCTCGAGCTTCACGTACCGAACGGTCGAGCCCTTCGACGCGGAAAAGCTCTGGGCGTTCTTTCACGACGACGCGAACTGGAAGGGCGTGCTGCGCTCCAAAGGCTTCTTCTGGATCGCCGCGGACCCTCGCGTTGCGTTCGCATGGGCGCAGGCCGGGGGAATCAGCAGCATCGATCCCGTCGGCATGTGGTGGGCCGCCGTCCCCAAGGAGCGCTGGCAGCACCCCGAAGGCCACCGTCCCGATGAGCAGCCAGATTGGCACGCCCGCTATGGCGACCGGAACCAGCAGATCGTCTTCATCGGCCAGAACCTCGACGAGAAGGCCCTGCGGGCCAAGCTGGACGCCTGCCTGCTCGCGCCGCATCTTGCAGCCGCGGAGAGCACCGCATGGGCCAACATGCCCAACCCGTTCCCGGCGCTCTCGGTTGGCGGCGGCTGAAGCGACCGCTCGTCAGTCGATGTCGAGCTTGTAGTCGACGATCATGTCGGCCCCGTCGAACGCGGCGAACTTCGTGTCCCAAATGGACAGGCGGGCACACTCGCGGATTCCGGTGTGGTCAAGACCATCGCTGAGGTCGACGTCGACGCCGCGGACCTTGCCGCTGGGCGCAACCTCGAAGATGAGTTCGATCGAGCCGGGCTCGAGCGCTCGTTCGTCGTAGCACGCGGAGACGCCCACGCAGTTGAGGACCTCCGTCGTGGCCTGATCGAGCCGCTGCAGCAGCGCCTCGTTGTGAATGGTCTCGTCCCCCGCGTCCATGTTCGTGGCGCGGGTCCGCGTGGGACCGAGCCCCGGCACGTGCGAGTCGTCCTTGGCTTCGTACGGCGGGACGGGGTCTTCGTACGGGCACTCACCGAAGTTCGGCAGTTCGACCCAGTGGGTGTCTTCGTCCTCGATCCGCTCGACCATCATCTCCGAGCCTTCCTCGCGCTCGAGCATGGCAACGGCGTGTCCATGTGCGGAGTGGGTCTCGGCGGCGTTCGGCGGAGCTTCGGCCTCGCCGGACTTTCCCGCACATGCAGACGCGAAGAGGCCGAAGAAGAGGCACGCAGTCGTGGACAGCCGGCGCGACGTCATGCGCGGATGCTAGCGACTCCCTCGCGCGATGGGGAGCCTGTGCGAACGGATGGACCTAGGTCCTTGGCCAGAACCCCCGCGGCGAGCTCTCCCGAGATGAGGCTCGGCGGCATGCCGGGGCCGGGTACGGTGAGCTGGCCCGCGAAATACAGGTTGTCGACCTTGCGCGAGCGCAGCGGCGGCTTGAACGGCCCGGTTTGCCGCAGCGTGTTCGCCATCCCGTACGCGTTGCCCTTGTAGGCCCCGTAGTCCTGCTTGAAGTCCCGCATGGCGTAATCGCGGCGGTACACGATTCGATCGCGCAGGGGCGCCCCGCTGGACTGCTCGATGCGACGCACGACCGTGTCGAAGATGCGCTCGCGCTCCGCATCGGAGTCTTGCAAGCCGGGCGCGAGCGGCACAAGCACGAAGAGGTTTTCGTGGCCCGCAGGCGCCACGGAGGGGTCAGTCTTCGACGGCGCGCAGACGTAGAAGAGCGGGTCCTTGGGCCACGCGGGGCGCTCGTAGACCTCACGCATGTGGGTGTCGAGGTCGCGATCGAAGAACAGCGTGTGGTGCTGCAGCGCGTCCACCGAGCCGCGCACGCCGAGATAGAACAGGAGACTCGATGGCGACATGGTCTTGCGGTCCCACTGCGCCTCGCGAAACTGCCGGTCGTTGGCCTGAAGCAGGTTCTGCTCGACATGGTGGTAGTCGGCCGCGGCCACCACGGCGTCGCACGCGTGCAACCCCGCCTCGGTCTGCACCCCGACGACCTTGCCCTGCTTGGTTACCAGTGCCTCGACGCGCTGTCCCAGCTGCAGATCGACGCCCTGCTCCACCGCCACGTCGACCATCGCGTCGATGATCCGGTGCATCCCGCCCATCGGGTACCAGGTGCCCAGCGCCATGTCGGCGTACGCCATCAGGCTGTACATCGCCGACGTCTTCTTTGCGGACGCCCCCAGGAACAGCACAGGCCACTCGACGAGCCGGACCAGTCGCGGGTCGTCGAAGAACGACTTCGCGTAGCGATGCATCGAGCGGAGCATCCTCAGCTTGCCCAGCTCGAACACCAAGCGCGGGTCCACGAACTCGGAGACCGAGAGGCTCGGCCGCAGGAGATAGTCGTCCACGGCCGATTCGTAGATGTAGCGGGTCTGGTCGATGAAGCGGTCGAGGGCCGCCCCGGCACCGCGCTGATGCCCCTCGAAGAAGCCGCGCAGCGCATCCAGTCCAGCCGGGACATCCCATGCCGCCCCCTGCGGCCACACGACGCGGTAGCTGGGGTCGATGCGGCGCAGGTCGTACAGGTCTTCGACGCGCTTGCCGAACGCGGCGAAATAGCGCGCGAAGATGTCGGGCATCCAGTACCAGCTGGGCCCCATGTCGAACCGAAAGCCCTCGGCCTCGAAGCTACGCGCGCGGCCGCCAGCCTGCGCGTGCTGCTCGAGCAGCTGCACCTCATACCCGGCCTTGGCCAAGTGGGACGCCGCGGCCAGTCCAGAGAAGCCGGCGCCGATGACGATGACGCGTCGAGAGGACATTACGAGGGCCCTAGCAGCTTGTGGTGTAACCCAGCGCGGCGGGTCGCGAAGGATTTTTCGCTCCTGGGTAGGAGCCGAAACGAAGCTGTACCGGGCGTACCGCAAGTTTTGGCGACAACGCCAGGAGCGAAAAAGACGAGCGAGACGTCGTGATGGGTTGCACCACGGGCTGCTAGCAGGTTCGCCCGCAAGCGCCGGTGGTTCGCGTACAGTGCCGTCATGGCAGAGCGTGAGGACAGCCTGGACCCGACCGACTGGGCTGCATTTCGCCGGCTCGCGCACCAGGCTCTCGACCGCGCGATCGACACGATGGCGAATGCGCGCACCCGGCCGGCGTGGCAGCAGCCCCCCGCGCGTTCTGCTGAAGAGGCCCCCTGGCAGCCGACCCCGCTCGCCGACGTCTGCGCTGCAATCGAGCGTGAGGTGCTTCCCTACGGCGTGGGCAACACGCACCCCCGCTTCTTCGGATGGGTCCACGGATCCGGCACGGCCGAGGGCATCGTCGCGGCGATGTACACGGCCGCGATGAACGCGAACGTGGGAGGCCGCGAACACGCAGCGGTCCACCTCGAGCGCGAGGTCCTGGGGTGGTTCAAGCAGCTGGTCGGCTTCGACGCGTCCGCCTCCGGCATCCTGCTCAGCGGGACCTCGATGGCGACGATGATCGCCCTCGCGGTGGCCCGACGCGAGCACGAGGACGTCACCCAGCTACGCGTGTACACCTCCGACCAGGCCCACATTTCGGTCGCCAAGGCCGTGCGCGTCGTCGGGCTGCCGAAGGCCTGTCTGGTCAAGGTCGCCTCGGACGACGCCCACCGGATGGACGCGGCCGCGCTGCGCGATGCGATCGAACGAGACCGCGCCGCGGGTCGCGTGCCACTGGCCGTCGTCGCGACCGCTGGCACCGCGCTGACCGGCGCCGTCGACCCGCTCTCCGCAATTGCAGACCATTGTGCCGCCACGAACGTTTGGCTGCACGTGGACGCCGCCATCGGCATCGGCCTACGCTTGCACCCCGCGCTGCGCGACCGCCTCGCGGGCATCGAGCGCGCGGACTCCGTCGCCTTCGACGCCCACAAGTGGCTTCACGTCCCCTACGACGTCGGCTGCGTGCTTATCCGCGACGCCGCGGCCCACCATGCCGCATTCGTGGAGGGAGCCTCCTACCTGCAGCGGGCCGAACGCGGCACGGGAGCGGGCGCCCCGTGGTTTTGCGATGCCGGCGTCGAGCTCTCTCGCGGCTTTCGGGCCCTCAAGGTCTGGATGGTCCTCAAGACGCACGGGCTCACGGCGCTTGGTGAACAGGTCCACAAGAACTGCGCGCAGGCCGAATACCTTCGCGCCCGCGTGGAGGCGAGCGACGCAACCGTGCTCATGGCCCCCACCGACCTGGCGATCACCTGCTTTCGGTGCGTGGGTGCCGGCAGCGACGAGGCCGACGACCGCCTCAATGAAGCCCTCGTCGTTGCCGTCCAGGAAAGCGGCGTCGCGGTGCCCAGCAGCGGCCGGGTTCGCGGGCGTGCCGTGATCCGCGTGAACATCACCAACCACCGCACCACCACCGCCGACCTCGATCTGCTCTTCGACACGATCCTCGAGCACCGCTCGGCAATGCTGGCCACCGCCTCCTTCGCGCCATGACCCGACTCCCTCTGCTGCTGCTGATCCCCGCGATGGCCGGCTGCGACCTGCGCAGCGACGAAGACGTGCTCCGCGACGCGGTGGCGGGTCAGCTCGATCCGTCGACCCCCACCACGCCCGAGCAGGACAAGCCCACGACGGACAGTTCAGCGCTCGAGGCGGTCATTCCAAAGACGGCATCGGGCCGAGCCCCCGTCCCAGCACGCACGCCGAAGACGCAGCGCCTCGAGGTCGTTGCAGACTCTTGGGCGTCGCGCGGCGACGCTGCGGCCTACTCCACGGTCACGTTCGGCAACTCCGGCAGCGTATGGATGGTCGTGGCCGACGCAGACCCGGTCGCGCTCACGTCCGCGGACGCGTTCAGCCCGACGGTGGTGCGCATGACCGACACCGCAGTCGAGTTCCTCGACATGCCTGCGTCCGACCCGGCCAAGGTCTACCCGCCCGAACCGGACACGGACCCGATCCGCCTCATGTCCGTGCCGCGAGGTGGTGGCAAAGCGACGGAGATCGTCAACCTCCGGACCACCGACCAGGTCGCCCGCGCCGGCGCATGGACCTACGCGCCAGCGGGGACGGGCCCCTCGACGAGCGCCAAGCGAATGCCCCTCGTCGCACGTGGACCGTCGGATCAGACCATCGAGCTGGGCAACCGCAGCGGCACCGTGGAAGACCTGCTCGTCACGCCTTCGTCCCTGGTGTGGACCGTCCATGTCCGTGGGGTGTCGAACCTCGAGCGCCCACGGACGCAGCTGTGGATCACTGCGCTCGATGACGATGGACGCCCCGCAAGCGTGAGTGCCCCCGCCTACGAGGGATCAGCGTGGCCGACGTGGCTGGCCCACCTCGACGGCACTGTTTTCGCGATCACGAACGGAACGATGAACGCCAGCTTCAACGACGGCACCCTTTCGCGATGGGACCCGAAGACATCCACCTTCGTCCCGAAGGTGGTGGGGGTCCAGTCGACCAGCATCGAGGCCCTCGTCGCAACGGATGACGCGCTGTGCTGGTCCGCAGGCCATGGAGACTTCGGCCTCTACTGCTACCGGCCCGCCTCCGACACGCTCATCGAGGTCACTCCCATGCAAGGATCCGGGTGGCTCTCTGCGCCGACCCCGTTCGCCGGTGGCCTCCTGTGGAGCGAGCGGCTCAAGGGAGGGCATCCTGGCGCCACGTTCTTCGCCGTGCCCTGACCGGCACGACGCGGTAGGGTCGAGGCGATGGGCCCCCGCGAGCTGCTGCTGCTGCGACACGGTCGGGCCGAGCCGGGAAGCCTCGGCGCAGATCGAGTTCGTCCGCTGACCGACGCCGGAAAGCGAGACATCCAGCGCGTGGGCGTGTTGCTGCAGGCGCGCGGCTGGCTGCCCGACGCAACGATCGCCTCACCTGCCGTCCGAACGCACGTGACGGCGGAGAAGTCGCTCAAGGCTGGCGGCCGCGGGGTCGGCTCGCTCACCACCGACGCGCGGATCTACGACGCATCCCTCTCGTCCCTTCTGCGCGTGCTCGCGACCGCCCCGGTCACGCTCCGGCGCGTCATGCTCGTCGGCCACAACCCCGGCCTCTCCACTCTGCTCGGCTACCTCAGCGACCAGCCCGCGGCGATGCAGCCGGGCATGCTCGCTCGCGTGTGCATGCCGCTGGATTGGACGGCCTTACCCCGCGGCGGCGCATCGCTCCTGGACATCGTCGACCCTGAAACGCTTCCGCGCGACTTCGGGTTCCCGGGCCCCGACGGCCCCGAACGTCGAAAGCGTCCGGCCTACTACTACGCGCAGTCTGGCGTCGTTCCGTATCGCGTCCACGATGGCGCCCTTGAGGTGCTTCTCGTGCGCTCCAGCAAGAAGAAGCGCTGGGTCGTGCCCAAAGGCATCATCACGCCCGGTCTCTCCCCGCAAGCGTCCGCCGCCAAAGAAGCCCGAGAAGAGGCAGGCGTGGACGGCGAGGTCGAGAACTCCAGCCTCGGCGCCTTCACCTTCAAGAAGTGGGGCGCCCCGGTCACCTGCGAGCTGTACCCCATGCGGGTCACCCGAGTTCTCGACGACGCCGACTGGGAAGAGCGACACCGCGGCCGCGAGTGGGTCTCCGCAGAGGAGGCCATCGAGCGGCTCGGCCGCGACGGGATCAAGCCGCTCGTCCGCGCGTTGGTGCAGCGGCTTCGGTGAGCACGCCGACGGAGCGACCTCAACCCAACGACAACAAGACCTTCGACACCGCCGTCGGGTCGAGCTTGCTTGGGTTGGCGCTGGCGCTCACGGGCCGGTCGAGCACGCGAACGCCACGCGCCTCCAGGGCCTCGACGGAAGAAGGCGCCTCGTAACGCCCGCGCGCGGAGTCCAGCAGCACGAAGTTCAGGATTCGCTCCACCGGAACATCTGCGCCCGCATCCCGGCGCACCGTCGCGATGATGCGATCCACTGCGTCCGCGATGCTGATGCCCCGCTGCTCGCGGTCGACTCCCGTGTTCGGCACGTAGACCTTGGGACACGGCGCCTCGCAGATCGCCCGCCCCACCCCCTGTGGAAGCAAGTTGGCGAGGACGCTGGTGAAGAAGCTCCCCATCGGAAAGCAGATCACGTCGGCGGTGCGGATCTTCTCGTCGACGTACGGTTCAATCTCGTAGGCGTGCGGCGTTGGGTCGTCGACGGATGGACCCAGCCACAGTGCATCCAGCGGGTCATCGTCGTCTTCGCGCGTGGTGATCTCGTGCTGCCCCGCGATCGTGCGACCGCCGACGGTCCGGGCAAAGAGGGTCACGTCATCGTCGATGACCGGGCGCACTAGACCCCGAGCCTTGATCAGCCGAGAGAACAAGAACACGACCGAGTTGGTGTCGCGATCGTTGGCAAGGTAGCCCCCGGTCAGCAGCAGGTTGCCGATGCTCGCGTGCCGAAGGTCGAAGTCCTCGGGCATCTGCTCGCGGAAGGTCCGAAGGTGCGTCCGCACCAGGCGGCGAAGCGGCTGCGGGATCGCCTGCACGAGGGGGTGCTCGCCCGACGTCATGGAGGCGAGTTCTTCGGCGAGCCGCGCCGGAGAATGCTTCGCGTCGAGGCGATGCGAGAACAGGCGATACGTTGCTGGGTTGCCCTGGACGCTCTCGTCGGCAAGCGCAATCAAGCGGTTCCGCAGGTCTCCAACGGCGGGCATCGAGAACGCGAGGCGAAGCTGCGCCGAGCTTCCGCCCGAGTCGAACGGCGTGACCAGATGAACCGAGTTGTGCGTGTACCGCTTGAGGACGCGACACAGGGATCGCAGCGCGGTTCCCCCAGAGAAGAACAGCACCCGGGGACCAAGCTCGGGCAGACGAACGTACCGCTCCAGCCGGACCGGATCCGGGACCTGGATCGACCGCGTGACCTGAACGAGGTCGCCACTCACGCGCGGAGCACTCCCATGCAGTGATTGACCGCGGCGGGAAAGTCGACCCGGCCGCGGATCTCGAAGACGGGGACCCCCGCGAGCGCGTGCAGGTACGGCTCGGGCGCGACGTCCACGGTGTTCTCGGCGCGACGCCCGTTTGCGGCCACGTGCAGGGGCCCAGGATGCTTGAACAGCGCCGGCCACAGGTCGGACCGCGCGGCAAGGTCGATGCGCTCGATCTGGGTTGGGCCTTCGTAGTCGTGTCGCCAGTCGAGCAGCATGAAGCCGACGAGGTCCGTCGCCGTGGTCCACCGGCCGTCGTAGAGGCTGCCGATGTCGGCGTCGTACTTCTCTTCGAGCGCCCAGAGCTCACCGATCGGCATCGCCTCGAGCGCGGCCCGGCGCTCGACGGGCACGATGTCCTTCAACGTCGGGTTGTTCAGCGCCGTGCCCGGGTTGATCCGCGGGTGCTTGGGGATCCCCGTCATGCGGGCTGCACCGTCGGCTTGGATCAGCAGCCGGTCGTTGCTGACGAACGAGAGCCCCTCGTTCATGGCGTGCAGCGCCAGCGTGGACTTGCCCGCGCCCGACGTCCCCGCGATGCCGATGCCTCGATTGCCCAGCGCCACCCCGGCGGCGTGGCACAGGGTCCATCCCTGCGCGAGTCGATGAGACACCAGCGTCGCGTTGATGAAGTTGACGACCTGGTTGAAGTTCGCCGTACAGGGACCCACCGCGACCTTGTGGGTGGGCGACAGCAGGAAGTGCATTCCCGTCCGCACCTTGCGAACGACCCAGCCGTCCTCCAGGTCTGCACACTGCTCCTTCTTGCCGACCTTGCCGGCCCCGCGCTTCCAGTCGAAGTACGAAAGGCCCAAGTCGGGCGCTGCGGTCTCGTACGCCGACACGGTCACGTCGCACGGCCCCGGTGGGGCCGCGAACAGCTCCAGATAGGTTCCGACGGTCTCGACCAGCGCGGCGGCGTTGCTGCGCAGCTCGAGCCGCCAGCCGTCGAACGCGAAGTACCGCGCGTGCGCGGTCGGGAGACGCTCGGCCAGCGATGCGGCCAGCGATGCGATCGAGGCGCTACGTCCCTCGGAGCTCACGCACGATATGGTCGGCGTAACGCGGAGCGACATCAAGCCCACAGCCATCTCGCAGCCCGCGAAAGCCCCCGAACGCCGAGACTTCAAACACGACGTACTCGCCGTCGACCTCGGCCACATCCACGCTCGTATAGTCGAGCCCGAAGGGCATCCCGGCACGACGAGCCAGCTCGATGACCTCTGCGGGCGCGTCGTAGCACGCGTAGTGGCCCCCCTGGGCGGACACCGTACTCCAGGCACCCTCTCCCCGAACGCGGGCGTAGGCGCCCAGGTAGTCCTGACCGAGGAACACCACGCCATAGTCCCGGTCCGGCAGCGGCAGGACTTTCTGAAGGTACAGGCAAGGGTTGCCGGCGGCCTTGTAGGTGGCGAGCACGCCCTCGAGGTCGTCCTGGTCGGCGGACACCAGCGTCATCCCGCGCGCCTTGGTGGAGTACAGCGGCTTGAGCACGGCCTTGCCGAAGCGCCGAACGGCCGACGCGGCGTGACCAAGATCCTCGGTGATCTCCGTGGGCGGCATCGGGATGTCGTGCGCCCGCAGCGTTGCGGTGCACCCCAGCCGATTGAGCATGCCTGCAATGCTCGCTGGCCGCGAGAACACCCGAACCCCGCGCGACTCCAGGTACCGCAGGATGTCCAGTCGCGGAAACATGTCCGGGCTGTAGGCCTTGTCGAGCTTCTTCACGACCACACCATCGAGCGCGTGTAGGTCGATGCCCGAGGCCCGCACGGTCCCCGCGCCAAAGTCGGTCACCGCGTCGGCAAGATCGATGACCCCGCGGAAGCCGGTCCGCTCCTCGAGCGCGTCGGCCAGCACCTCGGTGCTCCACGCGCCCTCGATCCCGACCACGCCAACGCGCAGGGCCTCAGTCAATGAGCACCTCGCGATCGGGGACATAGGCTTGCGGTGCCCGAACACCACGCTTGGCGATGTCACGCAGCAGGAAGTGCGCGCGCAAGAACATGTTCGTGGCCAACTCCTTGTCGAGAACGAAGCGCGTCGACGTGGCGAGCGAGCGCGCAACGCCGAGCGCGAGACGCAGGTTGAAGGTCGAGTCCCCGCGCGCCTGCGCGTACGCGCTTGCATCATCGAGGAACCACCGCATCACCTCCGCGATTCGGCGCCGCGTGGCGGTATCGAGTCGCATGAGGCGCTGCCCCGAGACGAGCAGCACCGACACGTCCTGCACGTAGTCCATCGTGCGAGACCGATGCACGTCGATCATTCGAACCGAGCCCTCCTCGGGCCGACAAATGAGGTTGTCGACGTTCAAGTCGCCGTGAATGCGAACCGAGAACGGCGCCCGGAGTTCATCGTCGAGCCCGTCGAGCGCGTCGAGCAGGTCGTCCAAGGAGTCGTGCGTGCGACCGGCGATGGTCTGCGTCGCGGCCCGAAACTCGGGATGCACAGCATAGACCTCGGTCAAGCGCCGCCGCAGCTGCCCGACGAAGCTCGCCCGCGAAGGGGTCTCGCTCGCCGTGGCGTCCCAGATCTGGCGCAGCGTCTTGGCCACCGACCCCGCCGCGCGCCCGAGCGTGGCGTCATCAGCCGACAGCAGCAGGTCCTGAAACGTGCTGCCCTCGACGTACTCGTACAGCACCGCACCACTCTCCCCGCGTACGTGGAACGAGTAGATGTCGGGCACGAGACCCGGAATGATGCGCTGCCACTGGGAGACGCTCTGGCGCTCGCTGGCGAGCTTGCGCAGCTTGCCTTCCTTGAAGATCGCGAGCTGCTCGTTGTTGGCCTCGGTCACGCGCGAGATGTGGCAGCCCGACCGCGTCTCGCCCACCTCATGCAGCTCCACGTCCTCGAGCGGGACGCTGGCATCGGACTCGACGAGGACCTCTCCAAGCGCCGAGATCTGCTGGATCTTGAGTCTGTCGCCCAGCAGCCACGAGATGATCGCCTCCCCGATGTTCTCGAGCGAATCTCCCATGCGCTCGAAGTAGTGCCCGATGAACATCGCGGCGACGCGGCGCTTGGTGTGCTTGCCCTTGCCCAACACCTTCGTCAGGCGCCGAACGTGTCGCCCGTAGAGGTCGTCGAGGTCGCGCTCCAGCTTGCAAATCTCCAGCGCCACCTGAACGTCGCCGTTTTCCAGCGCGTCTTGGGTGAGCTGAAGGCCGGCGAGTACGGGCGTGGCGAACGCGTCGATGTCGAGGTCACCGCGCACGTTGCCCCGCGAGAGCTGCCCGACGTGGTCCACGATGTTCTCGCAGAAGTCGGCGATGCGCTCGAGGTTGGCACTGACGACGTCGAGCGCCTTGAGGAACTTGCGGTCGCCTTCGGTCGTGGCAGGATCGGTCTCGAGCACGAGACAGCGGCGGCCGATCGTGTTGCGCAGCTGGTCGATGTAGTCGTCGCGCTCGAGCAGCGCCCGCGCGCCCTGGTCGCTGGGGGCGTCGAGATACCCGATGACCCGCTCGACCTGCCGGCTCACCTCGAGCAGCAAGAACCGAACGTTGTCACCGAGCCCCTCACGCGCCAGGAGTTCCGTCATCGTCGCTCCTGGAGATGGTCAGCGATGACGTGGAGAGTTCCTGCTGGGGGCGCCACGCCAACGTGATGGAGATGCTGGCCTGGTCGGGCTGCTGCTGACCCGCGAGCGCGAACCGAACGAGGCCGTGCGGCTGCAGGGACAGCTCGCCCCCGTCATCGCTGAGCTTGAGCGTGCCGGCACGCAGCGCGTCTGCGATCTCGTTGAGATGGTCGGCGAGAACGCCTGCCTCTTGAATCGACTCGTGTCGAAAGGTCTTGCCTGGGTCGCTCATGGCCCGCGGATCAAGCAGGGGTCGCAGCCAGCACGCGCTCGGTCATGCTGTCGTTGCTGATCGCTCGCACACTATCACAGCCGATGATCGTGGCCGCGCGACCAATGCCCGGCAGGCCGCACTTGAGCCGCGTGTTCCGGTCCAAGGAGGTGTCGCACTCGAAGTGGGCGATCCCCTTGCGCATCTGCATCTGCTGGCCCGTCACGTGGCTCTTGTGGCCGTGAACGATGCCGAGGACCCCCATGCTTCGCAGGCACGCGGCACCGTGATGCGTGAACGGGAAGTCCTGCTTGCGGTACTTGGTGCGGAACAGGTTGCCGACCGGGCCGTTGTAGAGCGCGAACGGGTCCGAGGTCAGCAGCGTCCGGAACTCCTCGTTGATCGCGTCCACGCCTCCGAGCGTCAGCTCGCGCGCGATGACGTCATCGACGCCCGCGTGGCAGAAGAGGAACGAGCCAGCCCGATACACCGCCTGCAGCGAGGACTGCAGCCACGCAAAGTC
>JBCCQM010000074.1:0-34825 GCA_039024335.1 Myxococcota bacterium | reverse complement strand
CGACCTGTCGTGGCTCGACGCGTACCCCACGTGGCTTCAGGTGCTCCGGACCGACACCGCGCTGGTCGAGCTCGGCGTACGCTGGCTCGACGGCCGCGAGAGCGCGGAGATCACCGAAGCTCTGCGTTCGTCCTACGCCGGCAAGGGACCCCCGGGCGTCATTCACACCGACGCGACCCTCACGCTGTGCCGCGAGCTGATCGCCGGCGTCCGCGTCGTCGCGCAGGGGCCCGCGTCCGTCCGGCGGGACGCGGTCGAGGAACCCTGCTGGTTCGTCATCGACGAGCGGGCACCCCAGCGCCTGTTCATCGCGCTGAGCGAAGCGTATCCGCCGTTCCTCTGGCTCGACGCCGGGGCGGCGCAGCAGTCGGTCCACGAGACGCTCTACGAGTGCACGCGGCCCCCTCGCGACCGCCGAACGCTTCGCCGACAGGCCCGCGGGTTCATGGGCTATCGCGGTCGCTTCGGCGTTCACTCCCCGCACACCGACGACGTGGTTCCCGCGGATGAGCGCGGGCTCGACCACCACTTCGCCCTGTGCCCATTCCTCGAGCCGGGGTCTTGGGGCAGCGCGTACGCCGACGATCCCTGGCCCGACGACGTCCCCGACCAGCCGAACTCCGCGGGGCACTTCGAGCGACGACAGCGCGAGACAAACCGCCAGGCCACGGGCGCGGTTTGGTCACGCACGCGACGGACTCGGCATAGCCGCAGCTACGTCGGTTTCGAGCTGCACCACCAAGAGGTCTTCGTCGTCGACGTTCGCTACGCGCCTTCACGCCAGAGCGCGGTCGTGGAGCGAATGAACGAGCACTTCGGCTCCGACTACCCGATCGACATGCCGGTCGACGTCGTCGCCGCGCTGCTCGGCTTCAGCTTCGACTCGGCCGACGACCTGCAGAACGAGCTCGACTGCACCGCCGACCCGCAAGCCGTGGCGGGCCTGCTCTCGCTGCTCTCGGCCCTGCGCCACAGCGACCTGTCGATCTCCCGCATCTTCCGCCGCTACATGGACCACCCGGACTCGGTCGTCCGCACCACGCTGTGGAACATCTTCGCGGCGTACAACTACGAGTCTCTGCTCGAGGAAGCCCTGCTGCTGGAGACCGAGCCCGAGATCGTGCAGCAGCTCGAAACGCTGCTCGATGCGGGGGTCCCCGTCGTCACGCACGAAGAGGAGGCGTCGTGAGCGACGGGCCGAGCATCATCGTGCTCAACGACGTCGTCCATCACGCCGCGATCCTCGAGGTGGCGCGACGCTGGGGCTGGAAACCGGTGGGCGATGTGCGGCGCGGGCATTTCGTGCTCGCGAGCGAGCGGTTCACGGCCAGTGACGGCACCTCGATCGAGTACCTCGAGGACCACACCGCCAACGTCCGCTTCATGCAGCTCGTGGGCCCGGGTCAGCGCGACATCGTCCGGCGGCTGCGACAAGAGCTGCCCTACTACGACGAACAGGTCCTGCTGCGCGAAGTTCCCCAGGCGACGGAACCGGTGGACTGGATCCGCGGCCTCTCTCGCTTGGCCGCGTACCGACCCCGCGAGTTCTCCACGCCGTACTTGGCGTTGTGGTCGCGCGCGCTCAACCATCGAGACCGTGCAGTGCGTCGCGCAGCGATTCGCACCTGCTACGGCTGCCCGTGGCCAGAGCTCGTGCCGCTGGTGGCAGGCCGCATCGCCGTAGAGCGGGAGCTTCGCAAGCCCCTGAAGACGCTCGCGCAGCACCTCGAGCGGCAGCACGCAGGCGGCTGAGGCATCAGCCCCACTCGTCTTTGGGCTTGAGCTCGCCGTCGTCGGTGAGCGTCATGTAGAAGCGCGGCATCCAGTCGTCGGGTACGCCTTGTCGGCCGGCCCACCCCTGGAACTTCTCTTTGTCCTTGCCGCAGTGTCCGGCGAAGACGAAGTAGAGGATCTCCGCGGGGTTCGACACCGCCTTGAGAAAGGCCTCCCAGTTCCCCGCAAAGTGGCGGTTCACCTCGCCCTGGATGTCGGCGTACGAGGCGGCTTCGGTCGAGTCCGGCGTGTCGGCCATGGCGCGACCGTACCACGCAGCCCGGAGCCCTTCGGTGTCATGCCGGTCTCCGCCGCAACGCCCGGAACGTCATCAAGTGGGCTGCCAGCGCCCCTCCAACGCAGAACGGAACGATCCAAACCGTGGGCACGTGCAGCGCGAGCAAGACCGGGGGCCCCTCGAAGTACTGCCGCAGCGGGATGGGCGAAGACATCACCGCGATGCTCGCCACCCGCAGCAGGAGCGCAAAGCCAACCAGATTCGCGAGCCGCACCACGGCCCGCGGCACCGTTCCGCGCACGGCCCACAGCAGCACGATCAGCCCCAGCACGCCGGAGATGATGTCGAAGTTGCGCCCCGCGTACGTCATCGTGATGGGCAAGACCCCCTCCTCGTACCAGCGGTGCAGGATTAGCTCGAGCGGCAGCCGAAACGCCTGTACGCCAACGAGCGCCACAAGCGGCAGCCCCTGGACCAGCCGCGTCCCGAGCCTCGAGAACGCCACGCCGATCGAGACGAGATTGGTCCCGACCAAGAACACCATCAGCGGTGGCGGCACCCCGTCGCGGGCGAGCACGCCCGAAGCCGCAACGCCGGCCGTGGCCGCGAGGTACAGCGAGGCTCCAACGGCCGCGCGCAGCGTGTCTCGGCGAACCGTGGCGGGTGCGTCCCCACGCCGCGCGCCGGTCCATCGCACCGCGTAGATGAACGCCGCCACGACGCCGAGAACGATCAGTACGAACGCCGCGGCGGTCGGAAGAGAGGGCTGCACCATCGGGGCGACATCGCTGGGATTCATCATTGACCTCGTACGATTTTGAACACCACGAACTATGCTAAAGTAAAGTTCGTGTCGAAGCGCAGGTACCACCAGTATTGTGGGGTCGCAAGGGCGCTCGACGTGCTCGGCGAGCGTTGGACCCTGCTGATCGTCCGCGACCTGCTGCTGGGCCCGCGGCGCTACAGCGACCTGCTCACCTCGCTGGAGGGAATCACCACCAACCTGCTCGCGGCGCGTCTACGGCATCTGGTGGACCAGGAGCTGGTGCAGCGAGTCGACGCGCCGGCGCCCTCCGGGGCCACGCCCTACGCTCTGACCCAGCGCGGTGCCGAGCTCAAGCCGGTCGTCCTCGCGCTTGGGTCCTTCGGCGCGCAATATTTGCAAACGCCCGATCCGCAGGACCGCTTCAGTCCCCGGTGGGCCATGGTCTCGCTGATGCGTCGATATCGCGGGTGCCCGCGCCCGGCGATTCTCCAGCTGCACATCGGAGACGACAGCTTCGTCGCCACCATGACCCCCGATGCGCTGACGATGCGCGACGGGCTCACCGATGCCGCCGACACGACCCTCCACGGCTCGGCGGCGGCGTGGATGCAATGGGTCTCGGGGCGCTTTTCGGCGAAGGCCCTGGTGCGCGAGGGCGACCTCGTGCGCGAAGGCCCGGCGCGTCCGTTCACCGACCTCACCCGCGCGGTCGGCAGCATGCCGTAGAGCGCATCTCATCACTGGTGGCTCGCACCGGAGATGTGCTCTCGTCCCTCAGCGAGCCTGGCGATACACCGTGCCGCCGCTCTCCCAAAACAGCGCAACGCTGTCCACGGCGACGAAGCGCGGCGAGGTCAGCCCGGACGCGACGGTCGTGATCTCGCCTCCGGCTTTGGGGACCGAGAGCACGGCCCCCGCAGGCCCGGCGGGCCAGTACACGTGCGTGGCGTCCATGGCGAGCGCGCCTGCGCCCTGCTGACCGGTCGCGAGCACTTCGACGGGGCCACCCGCCTTCGGGGCGCGAACGATCGAACCCGACCCGGCCTCGACCCAATACACGTGGGTGTCATCGGCGGCGAGATGCTTCGGCGTGGTCTGCCCAGTCGCCAGGGCACGCGCCGGCGCTTGGCCGTCGCGAGGCACGGCCCACACCGTACTGACCGGCGCCGGGGTGGCCACGAATATCGACGTGGCGTCGCCTGTGAGTTCCGTGGGAAGCGTAGGCGGCGGGACTTCGGGCGCCTTCTTCTTGCGGCCGCCCGGAGGCTCCACCCGCCCGGGCACGAGCACGCGCGGTGCTCCACCGCTGACCGGCGCGATGACGACCGCGCCCGTCGGACCGTCGATGAACGCGAACTCGGGACCCAAGAACGCCGCGCGGGTCGGTGCATATCCCTCGAGCGCGATCGTCGAGGGCTGGTGCGCGCCGCGGATCTTGTCGACCCAGACCGCCGACCCCGTCGGCGTGCGAGACAGCCAGTAGACGAAGTCCTTGGTCGGGGTCACGTCGATCGGGTCGGGCTGACTACCGAACGCTTCCGCCGCGCCGCCGATGTTGCGTACGCGGAACACCCCCGGTGGGTTCGCGTTCGTCCAGTACAGGTGCGCCCGGTCGAGGAACATGCCCGCCATTGCGGCTTGACCCTCCACCACGACGGTCGGCGGCGGGGGGCCCTGCGGCTTGGGTGGCGGGGGCGTGGGCGCGTCATCGCCCCGCGGATCGAAGCCCAGCGAAGCGACCAGCGCCGTGTCGAACGCGTGGGGCCGGTCGGTGTTGTTCTTGCCCTCGACCGCCGCGTCGATTTCGGTCATCGCGGCCACGCACTTGGCCTCATCCACGCCCTCGGCCTCGAGGGCGTCGCTGAACTTCACGAGCTCGCAGGCCTTGGTTTTGCCTTCCCGGCAGATGCGCTTGACCAGGCGGTCGCACTCGGTCGGCTGGGTCAGGAACCAGGCTGCACCACCGGCGATCGCCAGGCCGCCGAGGGCCAGGCCTCCGAGCAGCTGTCCCTTGCGCTGCGGCGCGCCGAACTCGTCACCGTCTCCGCGGCGTCGAGCCTCGCGCTCGCGTTCGATCGCCTCGAGCTCCGCGTCGATCTCTTCGTCGCTCAGCGGTGGCGGCAGGACGACGTCGTCCTCGGCCGGTCGGCGCGACTTCTTTTTTTTGCCGCCCGCTTTGGTCTTGCCCTTGGGCTTCGCCGCGGGACGCGTCGGCGCGCTCGGGCGCCGGGGGGGCGCCGGGGCGGGCGCCTGCGGAGGCGGTTCGGCGGCCTGAAAGATCAGCTGACACAGGCTCCGGTCTTGGCTCACCACCAACACGACCTGGTCGTGAATCTGTCGCCGCGTCGCCTCGTCGGCACCCGGCGGCGTCTCATGGGCCGCGATGCGACCGACGATCGCGTCGAAGGCCTCGGTCCCGCGCAGCCGACCGGCGGCCACGTCGGCGATGAGCGCGTCCATGCCTGGAATGCTGGGCATCATCGCCCACAGCGTACCGCCCTCGGCCTCAGGCTTCGAGGATCTCGACCAAGGCTCGCTTGAGGACCTTGCCGGTGGGATTGCGGGGCAGAGCGTCCAGCCAGACCCAGCGTCGCGGCACCTTGTACGGCGCCAGCTGTTCTTTCGCCCAGGTGATCAAGGTTTCGTCCTGGGCCGGTCGCCCGACGCAGCACGCCACCAGCCGCTCGCCCCACTGCTCGTCCTGCACGCCCACCACGGCGACGTCGTCGATTGCGGGGTGCTCCAGCAGCACGCGCTCCACCTCCACGGGATACACGTTGACCCCGCCGGAGATGACCATGTCTCGGGCCCGTCCGGTGAGAAACAGCGAGCCCTCGGCGTCGAGGCGCCCGAGATCATCGACGGTGAGCCAGCCGCTGCGCTCGATGGCCGACGACGCGTCTTCGTCAGCGAGGTACCCCTGCATGCGCTGGGCGCTTCGGGTGTAGACCCGCCCGACCGTATCCGGCGGAAGTCGGCGCCCATCCGCGTCGAGCACGGCGATCTCCTGACCGGGGATCGGTCGGCCGAGGGAGCCCGGCTTGCGCAGCATCTCGGGCCCGTCGACGAGCGTCACCCACCCCAGCTCGGTCGCGCCGTAGAAGTCGAACACCGCCCTCGCAGTGAAGCGCTCGATCGCCGCGCATCGCAGCGGGTGCAGAAACGGGGCGGCGCCGCACACGACCGCCCGTGGCGACACCCGATGGCGAGCGAACGCCTGCTGCGGGAGTTCGAGCAGGCGCCGCAGCATCGTCGGCACCATGAAGACGGTGTCGACATCGTGGACGTGCAGGCTGCGAAGGGTCGCCTCCGGGTCGAACGAGGACTCGAGCACGATCGTGTTGCCCAGCGCCGCAGCGAGCAGCGTGAACACCTGACCGCCGGAGTGATACAGCGGGGCCACGACCAGATGCGTGTCGGCGCGACGCATCGGCAGACGCTCGAGGATCTCGAGCAGCGTCCGTGGACCGAAGGCGCCAAAGTTCCGCACGGCTCCCTTGGGCTGGCCCGTCGTGCCCGACGTGTAGACGACGTTGTGGCTTTGACCCGCGGTCCCGTAGGCGGGCCGACGTACCGGACGGGTCAGCGCGGCGTACCCATCGGCTCCGGCCGCATCGACGTCGAGCACGACGCAGTCGGCGTACAGCTGCGCCGCCGCCCGAACGACCGCACGCGTCTGCGCCGACGCCACCACCACCGATGCCCCGCTTCGCAGCAGGAGCGCGCCGAGTTCCTCCGCCGTGCCGTAGCGGCTGAGGTGGACGCACGGCACACCGAGGCGGAACAGCGCGAACCACAGCACCGCATACTCGACCCGGTTCTCCATGCACACCGCAACGGGCGCGCGCGCGGTGACGCCCCATCGCTCGCGCAGTGCGGTCCCGAGCGCATCGATCTCGGCGTTGGCCTGGGCGTAGGTGCATCGGCGGCGAGCGTCGACGAAGGCGAGTCGGTTCGGGTCCAGCGCCGCGTGGACGGCATGCAGGCTCCGAACGCCGGTGCCGCCTTCCAACACCGCCGAGGCCAGCTGACGCGGCCCGAATGCGCTCGGCCGCACGAGCAGGTTCGCCCGCAGCGCCGTCCGCCCGAGCCGCGCCCATCCCCGCGCCCCCTCCAGCGCCTCCCGCAGCGAGTCCACGCCCCACATCGCCACCGGAATCCTGCCACGGGGCCGCAGGGTCCGTCGCGCGCGGTCGACCATGGCGGACGAGCTGGCGAGACTCGCGCGAGTGCATCCCAGCCGGCCAAGGTTTCATCCCTGGTGGGTTGGCGGATGGCGCACATGAACCGTACGTTGGTTGGGCAATGGGTCGCCGGCATGCTCGTAGCTCTCGCCTTCACTTCGGCATCGTCGCCGGCCTGACGCTCGGAGCCCTCGGCATGCCCAGCCTGGCGTCCGCGGCCGAGCCCACGGCGGACGCGCGACGCCGCGCGGGCCGTTACGTCGCGGTGGAGACTCAGGCCGTTGCGATGCGGGAGATGGTCCCGACCTCGTTTCTGGGCTTCGATGGCGCCCTCGCGATCGGCAACGAAACGTTTGCGCTGCGGCTCGGCGGCGCGCTGCTCGGTGCGCCGTCGTTCCAGCTCGCGTCCAACGAGGTCTCCAACGTGCTCACGTACGGCCTCGCCGACGTGTGCGCGGGCAAGACGGAGAGCATGCACCGCATCCGCTTCTGCGTCGGTGGAGAGGTCGGCGGCTGGGCCCACCGGTGGACCGGCTACGGCCGACCCGACCGCCGCTACTCCAGCCACGTCGCGGGCACGGTCAAGGGCGACTATCAGTACGCCTTCACCGACAAGCTCGGTCTGCTGCTGGGCGTGGGCGTGACGGTGCCGGGCGTCGGTCCGCAGTTCCGCGGGCGCGACCAGCTCGGCCGCCCCACCCCGATCCTCATCCCCGGCCCCGTTGCGGCCAGCGTCCGCATCGGTGCCAGCTTTCGGTTCCGCTAGCAGCCTGTGGTGCAACCCGGCGCGGCGGATCGCGATGGATTTTTCGCTCCTGGGTAGGAGCCGAAACGCCGCTGTACCGGGCGTACTGCAAGTTTTGGCGACACCGCCAGGAGCGAAAAGGACGAGCGAGACGTCGTGTTGGGTTGCACCACAGGCTGCTCGCGCAGCTTCGGTTTTCGTCGCGGTGACGTAGACTCGCCGCGATGAACGGTGGAGACCTCGTCGCCGAAGTCCTGCAGCGCCAGGGCGTCCGATTTTTGTTCACGCTGTGCGGCGGGCACATCTCTCCGATTCTCGTCGGCGCCAAGTCCCGGGGCATCCGCGTCGTCGACGTACGGCACGAAGCCAACGCGGTCTTCGCCGCGGACGCCGTCTCGCGCATGACGGGCGTCCCTGGCGTCGCCGCGGTGACGGCCGGGCCCGGCGTCACGAACACGATCACCGCCATCAAGAACGCCCAGATGGCGCAGTCGCCTCTGGTTCTGCTCGGAGGCGCGACGGCCACCATCCTCAAGGGGCGCGGCTCTCTACAGGACATCGATCAGATGGCCCTGATCTCGCCGCACGTGAAGTTCGCGTCGACGGTGACCCGGGTTCGTGACCTCCCGCGCACGCTCGAGAAGGCCTTCGAGGTCGCCCAGGAGGGCGTGCCCGGTCCCGTCTTCGTCGAGTGCCCGGTGGACCTGCTGTACGCGGAGCCGATCGTCCGCGAGATGTTCGGCGCCAAGTCAGCCTCGGACGTGAAGAGCCCGGCCGACATGGCCCTGCAGCTCTACCTCCGCTACTACCTCACCAAGACCTTCGCGGGCGCCAAGCGAGCCAAGGCAGGTCCGCGTCATGTCCCCGACATCCCCGCGGCGTTCCCGTCGGTGCTGACCCGTGCGGGCAAGCTCCTCGCGGAGGCGAAGCGGCCGGTGATCGTCGTCGGCTCGCAGGCGACCGTGCGCGGACCCGACGAAACGAACCGCCTCGCCGAGGCCCTCGAGCGCATCGGCGCCCCCGTCTACCTCTCCGGCATGGCGCGCGGCTTGATGGGGCACGAGCACGACGTCTGGTTCCGACACAAGCGGACCAAGGCCCTCAAAGAGGCCGACTTCGTACTGCTCGCGGGCGTCCCGAACGACTTCCGCCTCAACTACGGGCTGCAGATCGGTCGCAAGGCCACGTTGGTCTCGGTCAACCGCAGCGACATCGACGTCCGCAAGAACCGCAAGCCTAAGCTGGGCGCGGTCGCGGATCCGTCGGACTTCCTGTGCCGCCTCTCGCATGCGCTCGAGGTCGACCGAGGACCCTGGCGCCCCTGGCTCGACCGCCTGCGCACCCGCGACCGAGAGCGGACGGCGCAGATCCTCGAGCAGAGTGAGCAGGAGACCGACCTGGTCAACCCGCTCGCGGTCTGCCGCGGCATCGAAGAGCAGCTCGCCGAAGACAGCGTGCTCGTGGCCGACGGTGGAGACTTCGTCGCGACGGCCTCGTACATCACCTCCCCGCGCAGCCCGCTTTCCTGGCTCGACCCGGGGCCGTTCGGCACGCTCGGCGTGGGCGCAGGCTTTGCCTTGGGCGCCAAGCTCTGCCGGCCCGACGCCGAGGTCTGGCTGCTGTACGGCGACGGCTCGGCCGGCTACACGATCCCCGAGTTCGACACCTTCACGCGTCACGGGCTGCCCGTGATCGCAGTGGTCGGCAACGACGCCAGCTGGGCCCAGATCGCCCGCGATCAGGTCGAGTTCCTCAAGGACGACGTCGGCACCGTCCTCGCGCGGACCGATTACCACACGGTGGCCGAGGGGTTCGGCGCGAAGGGGCTGCTGCTCGACGACCCCGCGAAGGTCGCCGACGTGCTTCGCCAGGCCAAGGCACTGGCCGCCGAAGGCACGCCGGTTTTGATCAACGCGCACATCGGCAAGACCGACTTCCGCAAGGGCTCGATCTCGATGTAGCCCTCAGCTGCCCTGCAGCGCGCGGCTGCGAGCGTTGCGGCGGTGCTGCTGCTCGGCCTGCGGCAAGAAGGCCAGCGACCACGCCTGCGCCACCATGAACTCGGCGAGCGACGCCGGCAGTGCGGTCCGGCTCGACGCGTCGCGTCGCCGGTACGTGTAGATCGTTTTCTGGCGCCACGGGTTGAAGCCGGTCGTTCCGAAGCTGTCTTCGGGTCCGAGAAAGATCTGCGAGGTCGGCAGGACGATGCGGTGCGTGGTCTCGCCCTGCGTCACCGACCACACGCCGACGACGTGATTCCACACCGGCCAGAAGAGGCCGACGTTGCGCGCACCCAGGCGGCGCGCCACGAAGGCGAACAGTGCGGTCAGCTCGTCGCACTCGGCGGTCGCGGTGACCACGGGTGCGTCGTCATCTCCAGGCGCCTCGAGCTCCGCCCACTGCGACCACACGGCCTCGGAGTTGGGCTTGCGGTTGGTGATCGCCCACCGCGTGTGCCACCAGCCGCCATCGCGCGTGGCCTCGAACGCAAGCTTCACCGCAGCGTACTCCCGCCGCAGCCCGTCTCGCGGCTCCAGCCCCGTCGCCTCCGTCAGCGCGAGAAAGTCCTCGATGACGACGGGGTCGTCGGCCATCACCTCGACCAACGCCCGCAGCTCGTCCAACAGCGCGCTCAACCGGACGCGGGCCGCACCCGGAAAGAAGGACGCCGCCGCGACGGCGGGCGCTGGGACTCCCGTGACCACGGCCGTTACCAGCCCTCCCAACACCCCCCGACGCGAATGCGGCATCGAGGGGTCCAACGGATGAGCGCGCGTGCGGGTCTGGCCGCGATACACTTTGGGCCGATGGCCGCCCGCCTCCGTACGACCAGCCTTCAGCTCGTCCCGGCGACCGCCCAGCACGTGCTCATCGCCCTCGAGGGCGCCGGCAAGCTGGCCCGCCTGCTCGCCGCCGAGCCGGCCGAAGCTTGGCCGCCGTCGGGGCTGGACGAAGCCGCGCTTCGGGCCGAGCTCGACCGGCTTCACCGTGAACCCGGCGCGCGGGACTGGGGGCTGTGGTTCGTGCTCCATCGCGGCGCGGGCAAGCCAACGCTGACCGGCGGCATCCGCTTCGAACGCGCGCCGACGGACGGGGTCACCAGCCTCACCTACGCCCTGCTCGATCCCGCGGTCGCAGGCGAAGCCGTCGTTGCGCTGCTCGACTGGGCCTTCGAGGACCACGACGATCTGCAAGCCGTGCGCTGCACCGTCCATGCGGACGGACCCTCGGCGGGCGTACTGGTCGACCTGGGCTTCGAGGAGGTCGACGGCGACGCGCTCGTCTACGCCAAGCATCGTGCGTCCTGGCTCGAGGACGGTCCGCCGTCACGGCGCGCCCCCCCGCTGGTGCCGCCTCCCGCCGACATCGCGGTGGCCGGACTCCCCAGCGTCGCCGCCGACGTGTTCAACGACCTCCTGAGCGAGCCCCTGCGGACCACCGAGCAGACCCGCGGTGCGGTCCAGGCGTACCTGCAGTTCATCGAAGCCGAGGCGGCCGCGAGCCCATCGGTCGACCTCGCCATCGCCCGCGACGTTGCGCGCGTCTGCGAAGGGTTGCTCGACGCGGTCACGGACAAAACCCCCGAACACGCGCGCCGCCAGATCCAGGCCGCCGCCCGCTACTTCGTCACCGAGGCGGATGGAGACAGCGACCTCGACATCGGCGGACTCGACGAAGACGCCGCGGTTGCGAACGCCGTCGCCGAACACCTCGGTCGCGCAGACCTCGTCACGCACGAGGTCTGAGCCTTCGCCCGTGCGGGCGACTACCAGGCCATCATTTCGGTGTCGGGACCCGGTGCCGTGTTCGCGTAGGCATCCTCGGCATCGGGAACGACGGGCGGAATGCCGGCGGCTTCGTCCAGGTCGACCGGCTCCGCCGGCATCGGCGAGGGTGCGAGCACGGTGGCCGCGACCTCTTCGGCGACCGAAGGCTCTTCGACTTCGGCGGGGGCCTCCACGGCCTCGGCGCCTGCGACGACGTCCTCCATCTGCGCGTTGTTGCTGTACACCGCAAGGCCGATTGCGCCCGCGCATCCGAGTGCCACCGTCATCGCCAAGAACTGCTCCATATCGATCTTCATGCTTGATTGCCCTCCTCTCGCGGACACCAAGACAGACGCGCCAGCGGGCCTCGGTGTTCGTGAATGCTCCGTAAGCCAGTGCAAAGCCCCCGTACACTGCTGATATCCCGAGACTTTCGGGCGTTTGCGGCCTGCTCGGGTACGGTGCTGGGGTGAAGCGAGTGCTGCGCCAGCGCCTGTTGTGGGCGGCCGCAACCGACGACACCTTCGAGCGCATGGAGCTCGGGGGCGAGCCGGTCCTCAGCGGGCGGTGCATCCACTGCCGCAAGCGCCATCAGCTCTCGTTGCACGGCGAGCCGCTCACGGCCGCAAGCCTCGAACACATCATGCCGCGCACGCACGGCGGCACGAATGACGCCATGAACCTGGCGGTCGCGTGTCGCAGCTGCAACGGCGCCAAGGGCCGACGGCTCGACTGCCGCCGCAAGGACGATCCCGATCTCGTGCGGGTGGTCCAGCTGCTTTCCGAACGCCGCGCACAGCGATGGCGTGAACCGCCCGAGGGCTGGGACCTCGGCCGGCCTCCCGAGGGCTGGCACAGCGAGGACGAGTGATGAACGCGAAGAGCTTTCCCAAGGGATTTTGGTGGGGCTGCGCCACCTCGTCACATCAGGTCGAGGGCGGCAACGACAACGACTGGACGCAGTGGGAGCAGCGTGCCGGCACCATCGCCGACGGCACCACCGCGGGTGAGGCCGCGGGCTGGTGGGCAGGGGCCGCAGAGGCCGACCTGCAGCAGGCGGCGGACTGGGGCCACACCGCCACGCGGATGAGCGTGGAGTGGAGCCGCCTCGAGCCCAGCCCTGGCACCTTCGATGACGCCGCATTCGACCGGTACCGCGCGATGCTGGAGCACGCCGGGCGCCTCGGGCTGGGGCGCCTCGTCACGCTCAACCATTTCACCCTGCCCCGCTGGGTCGCGCAGCGCGGCGCGTGGCTCAACCCCGCCATCGCCGACTGGCTCGGCCGCTTCAGTGAAGTCTGCGCGGAGCGGCTCGGCGACGTGGTCGAGCGGTGGGCCACGATCAACGAGCCCAGCCTGGTCGCGATGTTCGGCTACGCGGACGTACGGTGGCCGCCGGGGCTCGGCAACCCGCTGATGTTCGGCAAGGCGCTCACCACCATGATGCGTGCCCACGTCCAGATGGTTGCGGGGGTCAAGCGCGCGCAGGCCGATTCCGATGTCGGCTTGATACTCAACATGCCGCGCTTCGATCCGGCCCGCGACAGCGCCCTCGACCGTGGCCTCGCGTGGCTGCAGGACTACACCGTCAGCGGCGCGCTGCTGCACGCGCTCCGATCCGACCGCATGCCCCCGCCCTTCGCCCCCAACGCCCGCATCCGAGGTCTGTCCGAGAGCTTCGACTGGCTGGGCTTGAACTACTACGGGCGCTACGCCGTGAAGTTCTCCGCGGGCGCCGCTCGGCAGGCGTTCGGGGTGCACGTCCAGCCGGGGAGCATCCGGCGCGGCGACACCGACTGGGGACAACCCTGCCCCGAAGGCATGGTCGCCAACCTGCAGCGCTTGGCTGCGCTCGGCGTCCCGCTGCTGGTCACCGAGAACGGCGTGTACGACAACGACGATGCGCGCCGCCCCGCGTTCATCCGTAGCCACATTGGCGCCCTGCAGGCGGCCGTCGCCGAGGGCCTCGACGTGCGCGGGTACTTTCACTGGTCGCTCGTCGACAACTTCGAGTGGGCCGAGGGCTGGAGCACCCGCTTCGGCCTGCTCGCGCTCGACCGACAGACCGGGCGCCGGACCCCGCGGCCCAGCGCTGAGCTGTTCGCCTCGATCTGCCGAAACAACGGCCTCGGCAGCATGTGACCGCTCTCGTTGCGGGCGGAGGCGCGCTTGGGTATGAGGCCCCATGCGTCTGCGTCGTCTCGCTCTGTGCGCCCTCCTGATGAGCCCGGTAGGCCTGTCCTGCAAGAAGCAGCAGCTCGCCGCGGCCGTGGTGCCCGACGAGGGCATCACCATGCGCTACGATCTGACGCCGGGGCAGTCGTACCAGGGGCACCTCAAGTCCCGCACCGCGATCACCACCCCGATGGGTGACATCGTCATCCGCTTCGAGTTCGACGTCGACCTGCTCGTCACCGGCAACAGCTCGGCCGACGGCCCGCTCGTCATCGCCACCTTCAACGCGATCGAAACCAACGTCGTCACGCCTTCGGCCATTCCCGCCGCGATGGCCGGCGTGAACCCCGAGGTCGCCAAGGCCCTCAACGGCATGGAGATCCGGTTCAACATGAACGACGAGGGTGCGATCGAGAACGTGCCCGAGCTGCCCGAAGGCCAGCCGCCCGAGGTCGTCGCAACCGTCGGCCAGCTGACCACGGCGCTGCAGGCCTCGATCATCCGGCTGCCCGAAAAGCCCCTCAAGAAAGGCGAGACCTGGACGCGCGAGCGCGACGAGGACGGCATGAAGAGCAAGAGCAACGGCACGTTCAAGGACTTCGGTACCGTCGACGGGCAGACCGTGGCCAAGCTCCTGACCGAGACCACCGGCGACATGAAGCGCGAGATGCAGGGGCGCGAAGTCACCGGCACCCTCAACGTGCTCGGCGAGCACAGCTTCGTCACCAGCGCTGGCTACCCCGCCGAGGTCAGCAACAAGGTTCGCCAGTCGAACAACATCGCGACGATCAACGTCGAGATCGACGCGACCTGGGCCAAGGGCGAAGTTCGAGCGGTCGAGACGACCGCGCCCGCGGAAGTCCAGGCGGTCACCGACCCCTGCGACGCCGACTACGTCGGGCCCGATCCCTGCCCCGCCGACGCGGCGAGCGAGGAGCAGGCGGTCACCGACCCGTGCGACGCCGACTACGTCGGCCCCGATCCCTGCCCCGCCGACGCGGCCGAAACCGCCGAGTAGCCGCTCGCAGAGACCGCCCCGCATTTTTGTCGCTGGAACGCCTTGCGCCTCCCGCCCCGCTCCGCTAAACCCCTGAGCCCGCGCACGCGTAGCTCAGCTGGATAGAGCGTCGGCTTCCGAAGCCGAAAGTCGTAGGTTCGAATCCTACCGTGTGTACTCGAAACGCCCTCGCAGAGATGCTCTGCGGGGGCTTCGGACTTTCTTGGGAGGCCTAGATGGCAGGCGTCGTCAGTCCCGCACGAGCGTGACCAGGCCTGCGTCGAGCGCGTGCCCCAAAGCGGCCCTCCACTTCGCGCGCGGCTGCTGCTCTCGGAGCCAGTCGTTGACCAGCGGCCGCAGCTTCGCCTGCTCGAAGACCTCGAGGACGTCGTCGGCGAGCTGAAACACCTCGTCGGTGTGCAGGTCGGCCACTGCGGGCCCGGCCGGGGTGGGGACGACCCAGTGGTCGAGCGAGGACGGCATCAAGCGCAGGCGCGCAAGCGCGGGGCCGGTGAGCACGGGTGGCCGCACCCCCTGGCGTCGCCGCGCTGGCGCGGGGGCGTGGGTCCACCACTTCGGCAGCAGCCACCACTCCTCCCATTGATCGGGCCGCGCGCGAACCTGCCGATCGAGGTCGTCGAACAGACCCTGCATCGTGGCGCGGTGCCGTTCGCTCCGGTTGCCCTCGGCGATCGGCGTCGGCGGCTGAAACTCGAGGACGGCGCGCGAGGTATCCTCGGCGAGCCGCGTGTGCAGGGTGACGATCGCCGCACCGGACGTCTCGGCGAGCGCGACGATTCCCGGCCGCGCCCAGATCGGGCGACCGAGGAAGTTCAGCTCGACGGCGCCGCGGCCCCTCAGGCGCCCTTCGACGCCGCTGTTGCCGTCGACGAACATGAGCACGCACCGCTCTCGCTTGAGGGCCTTGCTCAGCGTCCACAGCGAGGCGGGATCCTCGGACTCGACCGTCTCGAACGCGTCGAAGCCCTGCGCGTCGAACTCGCCCCCGGCAACGAAGCGCGGCAGCAGGCGCTTGTCGTGGTCCGCGTCGAACTCGGCGCGGTTGCGGGCGTCGACCAAGAGCGTCACGTGGGCGCCGGCCTGCAGCAGGCCCGTGGTCGACCAGTGATACCCACCGAAGTGCGAGGGCACGACGATGGTCCCGCGGCCGTCATTGCGGTGGAGATGCTCAGTCCCGCGAAGCTCGAGGGTGGGCCACCGATCGACCTGTGCCCACTGCTCGTTGTGCCGCGGGGGGAGCTTCGCCACCGACGACGCGAACGCGCCGAGCTCGGCCCGGCTCCAGCCAAAGTCGTCGGCGAGCGGCACCATCGCCTTGAGCGTGTCGACGCGGCGCCGCTCGTAGAACGCAGTCATGCCACCGACCCCAGCGTCTCGACCAGGTCGGCGCACAGCAGCGCGGCGACCCGGGCGGTGCGACCCGCCGCCTCATCATGCCCCCCACGCACCTCGACGAGGTCGGCCCCCACAACGTGTCGGGTGTCGACCGTCGACTGGATCATCCGGCGAAGCGTCCGCAGGTCGAGGCCGTCGGGTTCGGGCACCGGCGTATGAGGGGCGACCGCGGGATCGAGCACGTCGATGTCGACCGAGATGTACCAGCGCTCGAGCCCTTCGGTGGCGGCCTGCACCGCCTCGACGCTCGCCTCGCATGCCGGCACGACGCGGTAGCGCCCGTCCTGCTCGGGCACGCTCTGAAAGCCGCGCAGTCCGACCTGGACGAGTCGCTGAACGTCGGCGTCTTCGAGCAGCGCCGACATCACGTTCGCGTGATGGATGGGCTGCCCCGCAACGCAGGGCCCGCGATCGGTGTGCGCGTCGAAGTGCAGGATCCCAACGGGACCATGGGCGCGCAGGGCACCGCGTACGCCTGCGAGCGACACGCTGTGGTCACCGCCGAGCAGCAAGACGTGACGCGCCTCGGCCAAGCCGACGATGCGGGCCGTGAGCGCCTCGCGGTACGCATCGGTGTCACATCCAGGCACGCCGATGAGGTTGCCGCCATCGGTCAGGCGAATGCCCTCGAGGACCCGGCGGCGTCGCTCGACATCGAAGAACCCGCTCGCGCCTTCGTGCGTGCTCCGCCGCAGCGGGAGCTCCAGCGCCGAGGCTCGAATGCTCGCGGGTCCGCCCGCCGTGCCTCGTGGATAGCGTGGAAGCGTGCTGCCATCCCAGGCCGCACCGAGCACCGTCACCGGATGGCCTGCCCCGGGCATCTCGATGGGATGCACCGGCACCCGAAACAGCGGATGCAGCGGTGCCTCCCACACCGCCGCGGGCACCTGGGCGTCGTCGGGGATCAAAATGCCCAGCTCGACCAGCTGCTCGACGAACGCACGCGTCCCCTCCTCGATCGACGCCACCGCGCGCGGCGTGGCGAACCCCTCGAGAAACGTGAACGTCTCGGGCGTCAGCTCGAAGATCGTGTCGGGGTCATGACGCAAGAACGCGTGCCCAGTGACACCAGGCACGCGTTCGAAGTGCGGATGTATCCGCAGGTGGCTCAAAAGGCCTTGGACTTGACGTTGATGTTGGCTTCCTCGACCGTGAGCCAGCAGCGGCTATCGCCCGAGGCACGGTTGAGGACGCCGTCGAGGCCGGCGATGGACACCGAGCCACCCGAAGCGGTCACGGCGAGGTTGAGCGCGCCGCCTTCAGCGTCGACGCCGACGTTCTTGACCTTGCCGGGCTTGCTGCTGATGACGAAACCGCCAGCCTTCGGGCTGAGCTTCACCGAAACCGCCAGCTGGTCGCCTTCGGCTTGGAAGGACACCTTGCGCTTGGGGTTGATCGGGGCGAGCTCCTTCTTCGAGGGCATGACGGGCGCCTTCTTGGGGGCGGCGGAAGCCTTCGAAGCGACGGAGAAAGCGGTGGCAGCAGCGGCGCCAGCACCAAGCTTGGCAAGAATGTTTCGTCGAGAAGAGTTTTTCATCGAGGCGGGCCTTACGACTTACTTACTGGGGGCCTTTTTTGGTGTCAAGAGAACCCCGGAGTTGCTCCATGACCGAATTCGCCACCGCCGTCGGATCGATGAGGGCAGGACTCTCTCGTTCTTCGAGCGTGGACGTCGACATCTCTTCGTCGGGGTCGAGACCCATGCGGGTCAGCGCGTCTCGATAATGGTCATTGAGTCGTTCCACCGCCGCGGCCTGGAAATCTTCGCGCGCGTCGGCACCACTGAGCATTGCGCTCAACGGGTCCTGGAGGTGGATTCGCGGGACTTCGAGGCCTCGAGGTCCGATGGTGTAGGTGAAGTCATAGCGTCGAAGGTCGCCCGAAAGTTCGGCGAACGCCCATGACGTCGTGCCTGCGACAAGCCCGATGAGAAGGCTCGCCGTCACCTGAACAAACCCCTGCCGAAGCGGGCTCGCGCCAGCTTCGACACGGAGTCCCGATTCGGAAAACTCGAGCGTCCACGAGCGAGTTCGCCCATCGAAGAAGCACACGTCGAGCTGCTGCACGACGCCCCAGCGCGCGTGTTCACGGAACTGGCGGAGGTGATCGCCGACGAAGCTGGGCAGCTCCTCCTCGACGAGCGCCCGAACCGCGGGCTCGCACGCCTCGAGCGTGGCCGCCTCCTCGCGCTCCCGCAGCGGCGCCCCGAGGTTGGCGAGCGGCTCGAACGCGCGCTCCTCCCATCGGTAGGGCTCGCAGTCGGAGATCGACGCCACGAGCTCACGCTCGATCGAGATCCCGCGCTCGGTCACCGAGATCGCGTCGCCGGGCTCGAGCGGGATGATCGTCTCCAGCTCGGGACACAGCTGCTGCACGTCGCGCATGAACGCCTCCCGACTCTGCGGGAACATCGTGTGGTTTTGCCACGCGGCCGCCCCACACGCCGAGAACCCGCATGCGCCGGGCACGAGCGCCTTCGGCTGAATGCGCGCGATCATCCGGAGGATCCGGTCGTACATCGCGTGCGGAAAGTGAGGCGCGACGCCGGAGACCGCACCCGTGTCGTGCAGCGGCTGCCACGGGGCGATGAGCAGGTCGACCGACCCGATCTCCTCCATCAATCGGTCGATCGTGGACAGCTCCGGGAACGTGTCGACCAGGTTCCAGATGGTCGTGCCTCCGCACTGCAGCAAGAACCCGTGCTCGGGCGCGCCGACGGCCGCGGGCGTGGGCGTGACGGTGAGGTCCCCGACCTCGACCGGGGAGCCGTTCGTGGCCTTGTGGACGTGGTGGAACCCGAGCCCATGTAGACAGCTCTCGATCTCGCGGTCGTCGGCGATCAGCATCGGCGTGGCCCGAGGGACGAGCGCCAGGCTGGGCAAGTCGAAGTGGTCGAGGTGCGCGTGCGAGACCACGACGGCGTCCAGCGGCGGCAGCTTCTGCGTGTCGAGGCTGCGCCGCGGGTATACGTCGTAGAGGCCCTCGTGGTGCTCCCCGTACAGCAAGGGGTCGAACAGCACGCACGCGTCCTCCGTCCGTGCGAGCACGCTCGCATGGCCAAGCATCTCGATGCGCATGGCTCAGGACTCCAACGCTTCGAGCTCGCGCGCGATGTAGATGCCCAGCGTTTGCGCCGACACGAAGTCTTCCCGCGCGATCTCGTCGAGCTCGAGGTCGTACTCATCGGACAGCGCAGACGCGATCTCGAGCGACGCGATCGAATCGAGCCCCAAGCCGCCTCCCTCCTCGGGTGCGAACAATACGGCGTCTGCCGGAAAGCTCTCGGCGTCGAAGTCCTCGAGCTCCAGGCGCTCGACGATCAGCTCACAGATGCGACGGGTAATGACGGCAGGGTCGTGACTCATGACGAGGGGTGGGCAAGGCCCAGCGAAGCGACGCTGCCACCAAACCCAAGACCATTGCAAATGCACAAAGGGATCTCGCGCTCGCGCGGGCTCGCTCCGAGCCGAAGCCCCGGCCCGTGCTCCTCGGGCGTCTGCAGTCCGACCGTCGCCGGGACGAGGCCGTGCTCCATCGACAAGACTGCGGCAACGCTCTGAATCGAACCGGCCGCACCGAGCGCGTGCCCCGTCTGCGACTTGAGCGAAAAGACGTCCACGACCTCCGAGGGCTCCAGCGCATCGACGACGCGAGACATCGCGCGCAGCTCGGCGCCATCGTTCGCCGGCGTGCCGGTTCCGTGGGCCGAGATGAGCGCCAGTCGCTTCGGCTCCCGTACCTGGCCCAGCACGGTCCGCATCGACGACTCCACGCCGAGTCCCTCGGGGTCGGGGGCGGTGGGGTGATACGCCTCGCCGAGATAGGCGTAGCCCTCGACCCACGCCCGCGGCTGCACGCCGCGGCGGGACAGGCTCTCTTCGCTCTCCAGCACCACGTACGCGGCGCCATCCCCCAGCGACAGACCGTCGCGCCGCGTATCGAACGGACGCGTTCCACCGGGGTCGAGCGCCTTGAGACTGGTGAACCCAGCAAAGCTCAGCAGCGAGAAGCTGTCGTGACCGCCGGCGAGGACCAGGTCCGCCCGACCGGACTCAATCAAGCGCGCACCCTGGCCGATCGCGTTGATGCCCGCCGAGCATGCGGTGTTGTAGGTGACGCACGGACCCTGGGCGCCGAGCGCTTCGGACATGCGCGCGGCCACCATCGCCGGAAGGTCGAGCAGCAGCGCGGGGTCGGGCGTCTGCCCCTGCGACTCCTGACGCAGATGCTCCAACAGACCGTGGTTCGAGCCGTGCGAGGTGCCGCTGCAGATGGCCACGCGATGCGGCGCGTACGCTTCGTGCGCGCGCCCCGACTCGACGATCGCATCGAGTGCGGTCCGAACCGCAATCTCGGCCGGCCACTCGAACGGGTCGAGCGTGACCGTGCGGTCCTCGAAGCGGCACTCGATCGTCGACGGCGGCGGCAGCTGCATGCCCCGCTTCATCTTGAACCAGGGGTCGTCGATGTACGGCAGCTGGACCGGCTCGAGGCTGCGCTGCCCGGACTTCATGCCCTCGAGCAGCGGGCGTTCGCCACGACCGAAGTTGGTCCAGACCGACAGGCTCGTGATTCCGACGCGTTGCATGCTCACCCGAACCTCGTCCAATCCTCACCCAATCATGGACCCGCCGTCGACCCGCACCACGTTGCCCGTGAGGTAGTCCGGAGCGTCGCACGCGAGGAACTCGACCACCGCCGCAACCTCATCGGCCGTGCCCATGCGAGGGACGGGCTGCTTGCCCAGCGCGCGCTCATGCAGCTCGGGTCGCTCGAGGTCGTCGGTCATGTCGCTCTGCACCAGTCCGGGCGCGACCACGTTCACCCGGACGCCGCTCGCGGCGAGCTCTCGGGCGAGCACCTTCGACAACCCGATCACGGCCGCCTTCGAGGTCGCGTAGGCCGAGAGCCCGGTCGTCCCGTGCAGCCCGGCGATCGACGCCATGTTCACGACGCGGCCCGACTTGTGCTTGCCCAGCAGCGGGATCGCGGACTTGGTCACGTTCACCACGCCGCCGAGGTTGGTCTGCATGACCTCCCAGAACCGCTCGACGGACGTGAAGAAAAACAGCTCTTCGTGCACCACGCCCGCGTTGTTGACGAGCACGTCCAGGCGTCCCTTGGAGGCCTTCACCGCCCGGACCAAGGCCTTGGCTTGCGTGCGATCGGAGACGTCCGCCTGCGCCAGCTCACCGGTTCCGCCGGCCTCGACGATGGCTTGCAGCGTCTGGGAGGCCGCGGCCTCGTCGCTGCGAAAGTTGACGACGACGTGGTGGCCGCGGGCGGCCAGTCGCAGCGCGATGGCGCGGCCAATGCCGCGAGACGCTCCGGTGACGAGACTGACGAGTTCAGACATGGGTTTCCAAGGACGCGGCGGACTGCCCGCAGTGGGGATCGAGGTGACTGACCAACGTCGCGGCCTGCTCGACGTCGATGGGAACGGCGTCCGCATCCGCGCTCAAGAGGCCGCCGGGGATCTCGCGTGCGTGCAGCACCTTCGCGGCGACGGCGACGCTTGCAACGAAGCCCATCCCCACGCCATCGCCCAAACGCCCCTTGAGCGAGCCTCGTCGCGGCGCCGCGATCTGAGCCTCGACGTGCTCGCTTGCGGCGGCGTACGTCGGCACCCCCAGCGCGTGGTCCAGGTGCAGCGCGAGCGTCCCGCTCGTGCGCGCGAGCGCGTCCTGAGCCAGCCGCGCCAAGATCGCGGGGTCGGGTGCACCCCACAAGTGCAGCGGTGCTTCGTGTCCCGGCACCGCTCCCTGCCCGCGCTCCACCCCGCCGACGCGCGCCAGGATTCGGGCGCCTCGGCGCTTTGCGTGCGCCTCATCCTCGAGGACCAGCCCCACCGCGCCCTCGGTCGGGACGACGGCGCGCCAAGATGCGTCGTCGCCACTGGCCGCCTCGAACATTCCGTTGGCCACGTCGGCGTCGAACGTCCGGGGCACGAGTTCCTCGAAGCCCACCACCACCATGCCGGGTGCCTCTCCGCGCGCGACCACGTCGAAGGCGTTCATGAGCGCTCCGCCTCGCATCGTCAGCAAGTGGGGCCCCCGCAGCCCGCAGGCGGTCGCGACCGCGCCCAGCGGTGCATTCGATACGCTCTGCGAGAACAGCAGCGGCGAGGTCTTCTTCGGGCCCTTGGCGAAGACCGGCGTCATGATCTTCACCACCACGCCGCCGGGTCCACGGTTGCGGTTCGCCATCACGCCGAAGCGCTCGCGCGTGCCCTCGTCCAGCGCTGCGTCGTCCAGCGCCGTCTTCGCTGCGACCATCGCAAAGCGCGACGGCGGGATTGGAAGCGGTGGACGAACGCTGGGAAAGGCGGCGCGAAACGGCTTGAGGTCGGAGATCCGGCCGACGACCGCCTCGGGATACGCCGAGTCCGAACCGATCGGGTGCAGCCCGTTGTCGCCGCCCCGCAGGGCGTCCCACAGCGACGCAAACCCTACGCCGGCGGGGGTCCAGCCGCCGAGTCCGGTGACGACCACAGTGCTCGGTGGGGCGCTCTGGACACCGCTCAATGTCGTTTGTGAGTACCATGAGCACGTGGGCACCATCAATACGCCCGGCGGGGCCTGGGCCCTCGATGCGTGGACCCCTTCGGGACCAGACGTCGAGCCGAGCGTCCTCGACGACCTCTGCCTCGACCACTTCCCCGGCGACCCCGTCGTCCCTGGCGCGCACCTGATCGGCCTCGCGTTGCGAGTGTGTGAACTCGACGCGGCCGACGTCACCTTCGCAGGGTTCCGCGCGCCCGTCCGCCCCGCTGGCGGCTGCCGCTTCGCACGGACGTCGCGCCGCGCCGGCCTTCGGGTCGAGTTTTCCAGCGCCGACGGCAGCCCCGCCGCCCGCATCGACGTGCGACCGACCAGCTTCGAGTCCGCGACGCTGACCATCCCCGAGCCCACCACGCCGGACCCCGCCTGGCCCGACCCCAGCGCAAGCCTCCTGCACGGCCCGCACGCCCGCTTCGTCGACCGCGTCGTCGACTGGCAAGAAGATGCGCTGTGGGCTGCGCTCGACGGCCGCGAGCGTTGGCACTGGGCCCAGCTGCTCGATGGAGCGGCCCAGGCAGCGGGACTGCTCTTCCGCGGTTCGGCACGGGCCGGCGAACCAGTCTTCGTCGCCAGCTTCGAGAAGACCCGCTGGGCGCACCCGCTGCCGCCGGCCGTCGCCCCACGGGTGCACGCACGCCGTCGACGTCGCGTGATGGGCATCGAGCAATTCGACTGCAGCGTCACCACGCAGGACGGCGCGTCGATCATGACCACCCGCGTCGCGCTGGGGTCCGCGTGAGCCTCGACCACGTCGTGCTCGAAGGGACCGGGCGACCTCGCGTCGTCGTGCTCGGGGTTCCGTCTTGGACGCAGACCGCGTTGCCCTTCGTCGAAGCGCTGGCCGCCGGACACCCGACGCTCGCGATCGCGTCGATGCAGTCCGACCCGCCCGAACCCAGCTGGGCAGAGCTGTGTGCGCAGGTCGAGCGGCTCGTGACGTCGTTCAGCACCGAGCCCGTCGACCTCGTCGGGCTCTCGTTCGGTGGCGCGCTGGCCCTCCAGTGCCTGGTTCGCGACGTCCTCCCCGTTCGCTCGGCCGTGCTCGCGGTGACCGCCGCCCGCTTTCGTGCCCGGGAGCGAGGCCTGATCGCAACGCTGCAATCCATCGTATGCAGCGAACTCCCCGCTCGCGGCCTCGTCGACGGGCTGCTGCCGATGCTCCTCAGCCCCGACTTTCTCCACCGACCGGGCTACATGGGGGTGCTGCGGGCCCAGCTCGAAGGAGACCTGGGGAGCGCACGTCTCGTGTGGGGCCAGCGACTCGCCTTGCTGGCAACCCACGACGTCCGGCGCTCCCTCGGCGAGCTGCACCGCGTCGACCGTGTCATCACGGCCGAGCAGGACTGGCTGTTCCCGCCCTCGGAGTCCAAGCTGCTCGCGGACGGTCTACCCAACGCCGAGCTGCGGACCGTCCCCGGGGGACATGCCGTGTGGTTGGAGTCTCGCGACGCGTTCGTCGAACTGGTCCACGAAGCCTGGAAGCACGCGGCGTGATCGAGCTCGACGACGAATGGCCGGAGCTGCCGCCGGACTACGAGCGCTTTGCGGAGTACCGGCGAGACCTCGACAGCTCGGTGGAGGGCGTGTGGCTCAACGTCCTCGACTACGCCCACCTGCCCCACCTGCATGCGCACAGCTTTGCCTCGGCCGAGCTCCTCGGTCGCGGAAAAGACTGCTGGCGCGCGCGCGTGGGCGTGGCGCCAGCCTCGGTCGGCCAGTTCATGACGCTGGAGCTGAGGGTCTCGCGCGCGCGCAGTCAGTTCGTGACCCGCACCCTCGAAGGCGTCGGGGGCGAGTCGTACATCCTCACCCATGTGCACCCCGACCCCACGCGCCCCACGACCCACGCGTCGATCCACGTGGAGTTTTTCGGGCCACCCACGCCCGCCTACGTCCAACGCGGCAAGGCCCAGGCCTACCTTCGCCTGTACGCGAGGCTGTGGGACGAAGACGAGGAGATGGCCGTGGGTCTGCTCGCGTTCAAAGGGCAACGTCCCTGGCGCCCGCAATCCGGGACTCAGCTCCCCCTGCCGAACGAAGAGCGCACGACCCGAGATGGCACGACGGCGCTTGCCGTGCACGAGGTCGATGGAGAGCTGTGGGTCCACCCCACCGCGTGTCCCCACATGGGCGGACCGCTTGGCGAACGCGATGCGGACGGCCGCGTGCGCTGTCCATGGCACGGCTACTCGTTCTCCGTCCCCGAAGGCGCCAGCGAGCAGACCAGGCTGCGCCTGCCCTGCCACCGCGCGCGCCGCTGCGGCGACCACCTGGAGCTCGAATAGTGTGTGGCATCGCAGCGCTGTGGCGCCCAGCCTGCGCGCCCGACCCCAACCCTGCCCTCATCGCGTCGGTCCAATCGATGATGCGCGCCCGCGGCCCCGACGACGCCGGCCATCGCTGGCTCGACGACGGGCACCTCGGTCTCGTCGCGACGCGGCTGGCGATCGTCGACCGCACCGCGCCCGCCGGCCCCTACGAGTCGAACTGCCGACGCTACGTCGCCGCGGTCGCAGGCGAGCTGTACAACGCGCCGTCCCTGCGGCGAGACCTCGAGGCTGCCGGCGTCCACCCGAAGACGCACTGCGACACCGAGCTCGTCGTTCATCTGCTCGCGCACGAAGGCGTGGACGGGTGGTCGCGCATGCGCGGCGAGTTTGCGGTGCTGGCGTGGGACCGCCACGAACGCACCCTGCTCGCGCTCCGGGATCCCGCCGGGGTCCGCCCACTGTATGAAGCCCGCGTCGGCGATGCGCTGTGGCTCGCGTCCGAAGGCAAGGTCCTGCTCGAGCACGCGGGCCTCTCCCGCCGCCTGAGTCGTCGCTACATCGAGGGACCCCTCTTCGGCGTGTTCACGGGCGACACCCACCCTTTTGACGGCGTCCGACCGCTTCGACCCGGCGTCGTCACGCGCTATCGCGACGCTCAGCCTCCGCAGGAGCACCCCCTGCGCGCCCCATCGCCATCCACCTCGGCACGTCCAAGCGCCGAAGCACTCGCCGAGGCACTCGCAGATAGCGTCGCGCTCCGCGTCCCGAGCGAAGTGTCGTGGACCGTCGCCTTCTCAGGCGGCCTCGACTCCGGCCTGGTTGCAGCCTGCGTCGCCGAGGCGCCTGGCGCTTCGCTGACGACGCTTCGCTTCCCCGACGCGGCCGAGGACGAGGGGGACGCCGCCCGAGCGAACGCCGCCGCGCTGCGCCTGCCCCTGCACGAGGTTCCGGTCGAGCGCGGCGCGCTGATCGGCGCGCTCGAGCCGGCGATGCGGGCCAGCGAGCGCATCTTTGCGAACAGCCACGGACCCGCCCGGTACCTGCTCGCCGAGCACATCGCCCACGCCGGCCACCGCGTCGTCCTCACCGGCGAGGGCAGCGACGAGTGGTTCGGTGGGTACGCGCTCTTCTGGAACGAAGCCCAGCTGCGGCGCGGTGGAGAGACCGCCGCAGCCCGGGTCGAAGCCGGGCGCGGCATGGTCGAAGGCGCGCTCGCCCGCCGTATCGGCACGTTGGGCTATCCAAGCTTCTTCGAGCAGCGGGCCGAACGCGCACAGCGGTCGATCGCACGGCTGCTTCGTCATCCGCCAGCACGCGACCCCCGAGCACGCCTGTGCGACGCGCTGCGGGGCAGCCTCGGCGCGGATGCCTTCGACACGACGCGCGCCGCATCGGTGCTGCAGCTGCACGACTACCTGATTCCTTGCCTCGGCGAAGCCGTCGAGATGGCGCACGGTCTCGAGGGCCGCCCCGTGTTCCTCGACGCGGCCCTGCGGGCCCTCGCAACGCAGCTGTGCGAAGAGGATCTCCTCGACCTCACCGCCCCCGCGTCCCACGGCACGAAGGTCCTGCTTCGGCAGGCATCCCGGCGGCTCCTCCCGCCGGACTTCGAGCAGCCCCCCAAGCACCCCTTTATCGGGCCGACCTGGCGACGATGCTTCGAGCACCCGGCCGGCCGCGCGCTGTTCGACACCTGGACCGATCCGGCCCGGGTGAAATCCGCCGGCGTGTTTCAACCGCAGCCGATCGAGATGCTGCGCCGTGGTATCGAAGCGGGCATGCCGTGGACGCACCCACTCGACCGCCTCGCGGGCCTGGTCGTCGGCACCCACCTGCTGATGGATACGTTTCAGCTCGAAGGACCGTACGCGTGAGCCCCGAGGACATTCGCGCGCTGCTGATCCCCCCGCACGGCGTCTTCGGGATGGGGGCGATTGTCGCGGGCATCGTCGCGCTGAGCGTCACCAAGGGACCCGGCGCCCACCCCTGGGCCGGCCGAACCTTCATGGTGATGATGGTCGGGGCCCTCGTGCTCGCCGCACCTGTCGCCATCTCGTCCACGAACCTCTTCCTGATCGGCGTCCTCTTCTTGGTCGCCTACCATATGGCCGTCGCGTGGCGGCTGGCTCGCGTGCAGCCACCGCGGCGACCGCTGACCACGCTCGACCGCAACATCCACCTCGGCTTCGGACTCGTCTTCGTCACCTTCGGGGCGTACGGCGTGGTGTCGCTGGCCCGGGGCGCGTCGATGGGAATCGTCGCGGTCGTCCTCGCCGGCATCTCGCTGTTCTCGGTCCGTGGCTTTCACCGGTTCACGCAGCGCGATGACCTCGAAGAGGGCGAGTGGGTGCAGCACCACGTTCGTGGCGTCGCCGCCTCGTTCATCGCGTCACTCACGGCGTTCCTCACGGTCATCGGTCCGCGGTACTTTCCGCAGGTGCCCGGCGTGGTGCTTTGGCTCGCGCCCACCGCCCTGTTCACGCCGGTCTTCTCTCGCCTCAGCGCGCCGCCCGACGCCTGAGCCCTCCGCGGGCATGGAACCACACCGCCCGCAGTTCACCTCGCCATGCCGTTCTTCCGCTCGTCCCGCAACCGCGTCCTCCCCACCCACGCCCCCGCGGACGGCTTCAGCGATGTCGCCCACGCTTCGGGCGCGCGCTCGGCCTATGTCGAGCAGTGGTCCTTCTCCGGCGACTGGGCGGTTCGGTACCCCGGGTCGAAGCACGCCGTCGTCCACTGCATGGTCGTGGGCAGCGCGGTGGTCGACGGGCTCGGCGACGCGCCGGTGACCATTCCCGAGGGCGGCATGCTGCTGCTGCCTCGCGACGTGCCCCACACGGTCGCCTCACGCCTGCCCGTCGACGATGCCAACGTCATCGAGCACGAAGCCTCGCTGCCCGCGGGAACCGTCCACAACTTCGCGGCCAGTGAAGCGCCTACGGCTCGCCTCCTCACGCTGCCGTACGACGTACCGGCGCTCGAGGACGCAGACACTCCCGAGGCGGCCGACCACGCGGTCGTCGAACGCCCCGAGGCCGACGTCGTCGAGATCGTCCTGCTCGCCTCGAAGCTCGTGCTCATGCCCGGGGTCGGCGACCGCTACGTGGCCGCCCGCCTCGCCGAAGCCATCCTGGGCAAGGTGCTGGTCCGCGCCGCCGGGGCGCAGGACGATCGCTTCGGCCTGTTCGGCATGTTCGCCTCGCTCGGAGTCCGCAGCGCGCTGAAGGCGATCGAGGGCGACGTCGCGCACGGCTGGACCGTCGGCGAACTCGCCGAGATCGCCGGGCTCCCGCGCTCGGCGTTCAAGACCGAGTTCCGCGCTGCGATGGGACTGTCGGTCCCCGAGTACCTTGGCCTGCGTCGCGTCCGCCGCTGCGAGCACATGCTCGCCGAGGGCATGACCGCCGTTGCCGAAGCCGCCACCGCGGCTGGGTTCCGCTCGCAGTCCAGCTTTCTCGCCGCCGCCCGCAAGCTCGGCCGGGAGAGCCTCGAGGCGTGGACCGGCGGCAACTCATGATCGAAGCGTTCGGACGTCGATGACGTCCATGCCGGCTGCGCGCGCCGACGCAAGGCCGGCCTCGGCGTCCTCGTACGCGCGGCAGGCCGCCGGGTCTACGCCCAGACGCTCCGCCGCCAGCAGAAACGTCTCCGGGTCGGGCTTGCAGCGCTTCACGTCGTCCGCGGTCACCACGGCGTCGAACCACGAGGCCATGCCCGTGCTCGCCAAGCGCGGCTCGACCACCGCCCGGGTCCCACCGGTCGCAACCGCCATCGGCAGCCGCCCCCGATGGTCGCGCGCGATCGAAACGACCTCTTCGATCAGCGTGGCCTCGTGCGCGTGCTCGATCGCCAGGACTTCCTTGCGAGCGATGATCGACTCGACGTCCACCGCCACGCCCTGCGCTTTCGCGAGCCTTGCGACGATTTCGCGGGTGGAGACGCCGCCCCACGCATAGAAGGTCGGCTCGTCGAAGGTCAGCCCGACGGGCGCGAGCACCGTCTGCCAGCACTTGAAATGCACCGGCATGCTGTCGACCAAGGTGCCGTCGAAGTCGAAGATGAGGGCGGCGGGCGTCATGTCGCGGCGGGTATGCCACAGCCGCGGCGCGCGCGGTGCTGGGCGGAGCGCGCGCACGGATGCGCACCCAAACGGCGTTGGCGCGGCGGGACGCCACGCATGCAGGTCGTACGAGGGCCCGGTGCTACACTGGCTGCATGCTGGCGCTGGCCCACACCGTCCTACTCGGCCTCCCCGACCTGGACCGCCTTCGGGAGCTGCTCCAACGCATCCAGGAGATCCTGGCCCTGGGCGGCATCGCCCTTGCGCTGCTGGCGAGCTTCACGTTCCTGCTGGCGTGGGTGGCCTCCTTCCTCCGCAAGCCCAGCTCCGGCGCATCGAACAAGCCGTCGATTCTCGCCACCGTCGCGCTCGGGTCGGCGGCCCTGCCCGTCGGACTCACGCTCGTCGCAGGGCTCGGGGCGCTCGTCCCGATGCTGGCCCCGTACGTGCTGAAGGCGTTCGCGCTGGCGATCATCACGGCAGCGTTCTCCTGGTGCCTCGCGATCGCAGCGCTGATCGTCGGCGGTGATCGGCCCAGCATCTCCAAGGCTCGCCGGGCGCTGCTGCTGGCAGGCATGCCCTGGTACTGCCTCGTGCTCTACCTCAGCACGTTCCTCTAGCAGGTCACTGACAGTCGGTTACTGGGCGTAGGTCACTGGGCCGCAGGCCCGCCAACGGCCGCGGACGCAGGCCCGCCGCGAACCTGGGCAAGCACCGCCTCTGCGGGCGCGTATCCGGGGCGCAGCGCCAGCGCTCGCTCTGCCGAGGCCGCCGCGGTCTCTTCGTCGCCCGCACGCGCCGCAATCTCGGCCCGCGTCGTCCACAGGTGCGGTGCCCGGCCGTCGTAACGAATCGCCAGCTCGATCTCCGCCCGCGCCATGTCGAGCTGCGGAGGCTCGGCGTTCAGCGCCACGCGAGCCCGAAGGTAGGCCTCGTACGCAGCCGCCGACGGCGGGTTCGAGTACACGAGCTCCCCGTCGACCTCGTGCAGCGCTCGCGCGCGCGGACCCTGCACTGCGCACGCGCAAAGCACCAGCATCACGAGAACGCTCGCCCGCATCGTCCTCATCCTGCCACGTCCCGACGGGACCGCCAGTGACACCGCTCCCACGCCCTGGAGACAACTCCAAACGCACCCGCGGGAACCGGCGAAAGGACGGAGGCCTTCCCAACTCCCTAGAGCGGGATGTTGCCGTGCTTGCGGCGCGGGTTCTCCTGCCGCTTGTTCTTCAGCATGTCGAAGCTGCGGAGCACCTCGGTGCGCGTGTCTTCGGGCCGGATCACGCGGTCGATGAAGCCCAGCTCCGCCGCCTTGTACGGGTTCGCGAACAGCTCGCGGTACTCTTCGGCGAGCTGCTTGCGCTTCGCCTCGGGGTCCTCGGCGCCGGCGAGCTCGCGCCGGAAGATGATGTTCACCGCCCCCTCGGCGCCCATCACCGCGATCTCGGCGGTGGGGTACGCGAGGTTGATGTCGCCGCGAATGTGCTTGCTGGCCATGACGTCGTACGCACCGCCGTAGGCCTTTCGGGTGACCAGCGTGACCTTGGGAACCGTCGCCTCGGTGAAGGCGTACAGCAACTTTGCGCCGTGGCGAATGATGCCGCCGTACTCCTGATCGGTGCCCGGCAGGAATCCCGGCACGTCCACGAGCGTCAGCAGCGGCACGTTGAACGCGTCGCACATGCGAACGAACCGAGCGGCCTTCACCGACGCGTCGATGTCGAGGCAGCCGGCGAGGATCAGCGGCTGGTTTGCGACCACGCCGACCGGCTTGCCATCGAGGCGCACGAAGCCGACCACCATGTTCTTCGCGAAGTGCTCCTGCACCTCGAGGAACTGCCCGCCGTCCGCGATCTCGGTGATGATCGCGCGGATGTCGTAGGGCTTGGAGGGGTCCTCGGGCACGAGGTCGGTCAACGCGTCGCAGCTGCGGCCCGCGTCGTCCGACGCCGTGATCGCCGGGGGGTCGTCCATGTTGTTGCTCGGCAGGAACGACAGCAGCTGCCGAACCATCGCGAGCGCGCCGGCCTCGGACGCGCAGCGGAAGTGCGCCACGCCGCTCTTCTCGTTGTGCGTACCCGCGCCACCGAGTTCTTCCTTGGTGACCTCCTCGTGCGTGACCGTCTTGATCACGTCGGGGCCGGTGATGAACATGTAGCTGGTGTCCTCGACCATGAGGACCAGGTCAGTGAGCGCGGGCGAGTACACCGCTCCGCCCGCACAGGGTCCAAGGATGACCGAGAGCTGTGGGACCACGCCGGAGGCGAGCACGTTGCGCTTGAAGATCTCGGCGTAGCCGGCAAGCGACTCGACCCCCTCTTGAATGCGCGCGCCGCCGCTGTCGTTGAGCCCGATGACCGGTGCGCCGACCTCGGTCGCCAGGTCCATCACCTTGCAGATCTTGCGGGCGTGCGCCATGCCCAGGCTGCCGCCGAAGACCTCGGCCTGCTGCGCGAACACGAAGACGGTTCGGCCGTCGACCGTGCCATGGCCCGTGATGACGCCGTCGCCGTACGCCTTCTTGTTCGCCATGTCGAAGTCCGACACGCCGTGCGTCACGAAGGGGTCCAGCTCGACGAACGACCCGGGGTCGAGCAGCTGATCGATCCGCTCCTGCGCGAGCTGACGTCCGGACTTGCGGATGCGCTCGGCGACCGCGTCGGCCTTGGCCTTGGCCTGCTCCAGCCCCGCGTCGCCTTCACGCGCGAGCTTGGGGTTGGCGCTCAGCGTCGCGAGGGACTGCTGGAGCTCGAGGCGCTGTGCGGACCGGCGGGTCGAATCCGAAGACATCGGCCGGAGAGTACCCACGAAACCGCGCCGTTGGAACCGATGCCGCGGCTGGTGAGGAACCCCGCAGCCCGGCTCAGATGGCGCCTTTGGTCGACGGGATACCCATGGCCGGATCGGCCGCGCACGCCATGCGAAGGGCCCGCGCAAACGCCTTGAAGCTGGCCTCTACAACGTGATGCACGTTGCCGCCGGCGCGAAGGTGAAGGTGCAGATTCATCCGCGCCTGCACGACCAGCGCCTGGAAGAACTCCTTGACCAGGTCGCAGTCGAACGTGCCCAGCCACCGGCCGCTGATGACCGGCAGATCGAACACGAGGTAGGGCCGGCCTCCGAGGTCGAGCGCGCAGTCGACGAGCGTCTCGTCCATCGCGAGCGAGAAGTGCCCGAAGCGGTGAATCCCGACCCGGTCTCCGAGCGCCTCGTCGAGCGCCGACCCGAGCACGAGCCCGACGTCTTCCACGGTGTGGTGACCGTCGATGTGCACGTCCCCCGTCGCCTTCACGTCCAGCGCCATCGCGCCGTGCTTGCCGAGCGCCTCGAGCATGTGGCTGAGGAACGGTACGGGCGTCTCGATCGACGGCGGCGCCGGAGCGTCATCGGGGAGCGTGAGCCCCACCGTGATGTCGGTTTCCTTGGTGGTCCGGGTGATCGTGGCGTGTCTCATGGCGGGTGCGTCAGACGTCTTGAAGCGCCGCACGGCCGGCGGGGTGCTGCTGGATGCGCATTTCCAGCTCCCGCAGAGGTACCGCATCTTCGAGGCTCAAGCCCAGCTGTACGTCAATCCACGCGGCGCGCCACAGACCTCGCGCCACCTTCGCCCATGCGGCCCGGTAGTAGATGCGCGCGAACGTGTTCGAAAGCTGACGCTCCGCGGCCGAGAGTCGGCGGGCGCGCGCGACGGCATCGAGCCGGTTGGCGCCGCCGAGGCGGACCTCGTCGTAGGCGACGCGAAGCTCGGGGTCGCTGAGCACCGCGAACGCTTCGGAGATGCGCTTGTAGACGGCATAGGCGGCGCGCTGAAGCGACCCCGCACCCAGCGCGACGAAGCGATCCGGATGGAGGCGCTGGGCGCGGCCGTAGTATGCATCGCGGATCGCCACGTAGTCGCTGCTCGGACGAACGCCGAGGAACTCGTAGTACGAGAGCTGGTCGAGCCCCTGGTGCAGGGCCATGACCTGCTGCTGAAGATCCGGCGCACTCATCGGCTACATCGGCACAATCGTGCCGCCCGTGCGCACCGGTGTGGAGGCCGCCATGCGGTTGGCCATCTTCTCGACCTCCTGCTCGTCGAGCCCACCCAGCACGCGCATCGTGGCGACCTGCTGCTGCCCGGTCTCCTGGTCCATCGCCCGCACTTCGAGCATGCCGTCGGCGTTGATCTCGAATGTGACCGCGACCGTGACCGCGCCGCGCGGCGCCTCGCGCAACCCGGAGAGCACGAGCTCGCCGAGCTTGAGGTTGTTCTCGAAGCTTTTGTCCTCGCCCTGGCACACCTGAATCCGGACGAAGCGCTGGTTGTCCGCCGTGGTGGTGAACATGCGCGTCTGCTCGATCGGGATCGCGCTGTTGCGCTCGATGATCGTGTCGACGTAGCCGCCCAGCGTGTGGATGCCGAGGCTTCGCGGCACGACGTCGAGCAGCACGGCCGAGTTGACCGGGACCGGCGTCGAGACGCCACCGTCGGCCATCGGCACCAGCGAGCCCATCAGCGCCGCGCCCTGAATGGCCGCGCCCACCGCAACGACGCTCATCGGGTTGATCGAGGTCTGGGGCGGCTTGCCGAACGTCTCTTCGACGACCTGGCGAACCATCGGCAGCCGCGTCGTGCCGCCAACGAGCACGATCTCGTCCACCTGGTGCGGCGAGAGGCCGGCGGAACGGAGCGCATCCTCGCAGACGGGAATCGTCCGGCGGATGATCGGGTCGATGTACGGCCGCAGGTCGTTGTCGGAGATCGAAAAGTCGAGGTCGCTGCGCTGCCCGGGGAGCACCTCTTCCACGTGGACGCTGGCCCCGCGCTGCGTGCTGAGCTGAATCTTCACCTGCTCGGCCACGGCGCGCAGCCGCTCCATCGCGACCGGGTTGTCATGAACGACGATGCCGCGCTGCTGCGAGAACGCGTTGGCCATCAGCTTGAGGATGACCTCGTCGATGTCGTCACCGCCGAGGAACATCTCTCCGGAGGTGGCTAGCACCTCGAAGACGTTGCGGGTGATCTGCAGGATGGTGACGTCGAACGTTCCACCCCCAAAGTCGTAGACCGCGATGACGCGGTCGGTGTCTTCGATATAGCCGTACGCCAGCGCGGCCGCGGTGGGCTCGTTGATGACGCGAATGACATCGAGGCCGGCGAGGCGTGCAGCAATGCGCGTCGCGCTGCGCTGTGTGTCGGTGAAGTTGGCCGGGACCGCGATCACCGACTTTCGCAACCGTCGCCCCAGCGCCTCCTCGGCCATCTGTCGCAGGTACGTCAGCACGTGCGCGCCGACTTCGACGGCGCTGATCACCTTGCCGCCGACCTCAATCATCACGGCCTCGTTGTTGCCCTCGACGATGCGGTACGGGACACGCTGCCGCATCTCCGTCACCTCTTCGGAGTTGAAGCGACGGCCGATGAGCCGCTTGGACGAATAGATCACATTGGTCGGATCGACCGAACGCCGCCGCTTGGCTCGCGTCCCCACGAGCCACCGCCCGTCGGGCATCGCCGCCACCACGGACGGGATGATCCGGTCCTCTCCCCGACGCACGACCGACGCGCGCCCATCCTTGACCACCGCGCACGCGGAGTTGGTCGTACCCAAGTCGATACCGAGGACGGGCTCCTGTTCGGCCATCGTCCCCGCAGTGTAACAACCCGCCGCCCCCCGACCTAAAGACCCACAACCCCCCCAGACCCGCCGCCCAAGGCCCTCTCAACCCGAGCCACGCATGCCCAACACCACCGGATTGCCGGCACGCACCCGATTGCTCGACCGAGCCGCTCCCCTCACCAAGTCGGACGTCCAACCCCCGTGGGCACTCCCCACACCAGTCCGACGCCACGCACAAACCACGAGCGCCAGCGAGAAGCGCCCTACCGGG